>CAYNUE010000116.1:0-9370 GCA_964400325.1 uncultured Sangeribacter sp.
ACCTGTACGAGACGGCAGCACGCATCTTCCCGAAAAACCGTGAGTTCTGCCTGGGGGCGGCCAACGCTGCCATAGCCCGCGGTGACTATCGCGGAGCCGAGTCGTACCTCGACCGTGCCGGTGACAGCGCCCGTGCCGTCTACACACGCGGTGTCGTGGCCGCCATGCAGCAGGACTACGCCAAGGCGCGCACGCTGTACGAGCAGGCCGAGAGCCTGGGCGCCCCCTACGCCGCCGAAGCCCTCCGTAACCTCGCCGAAGCCGGCGACGGCCGCCTCCGCCTCGTACCTGTAGAATGATTTTTTTCTCTGAATTACACCTCTAAATATATAGTAATCAATATACTTTAATATAACTTTAATTTGCATTATGAACATTTTTAGCAGACTGCTTTGTGGTGTGGCCTTAGTAGGCCTTGCCACAGGTTGCTCAAACGATGAGCTACCTACCGGTAGTGCGCCCGAGAAATCAGGTGACGTGTACGCACGCCTGGCTCTTTCTCTTCCCTCTACCAGAAGCCAAACAACTACTGACGGTAACTCTGATGCCGGATTTGAAGTAGGTAAAGACTACGAAAACAAAGTTACTTCCGTACTTGTAGTACTTGCTGAGCAAGATGGTGAAAACTACAACTACATAACCAGCGCTCTGACAGATACTAAAGGGCAAGATGCTATAGACGGGGATCCAGATAAGTATACCCCTGAAAAGCCCATGTACACTGTAACTTTTGAATCATCAGCAATTGCAGAATTTGCTGATCAGCAAGTATATGTATTTGCTTTCTGTAATCCGAACATGAATTTGGTCAATCAACTTGGTCAGTTAAAAAAAGCGGACAAGTATTCTCTTAATGAGCTAAAGGGTAATCTTAATGAAGGTTCTATTTCGACTAAGGATGGTTTCTTCATGTCGAACCATTCACTTAGTTCTGTTAAGATTCCCAAGATGGAAGAGCTTTTACATGATTATAATACACCGACTAATCCTTTCTATCTTGGCACTATAGATGTTTCACGTGTGACTGCTCGTTTTGACTTCCGTGAGACACAATTTACAGATCAGGAGGCTAAGAACTGTTATCCTATTTATGATACCTTTACTACTGTAATCGAAACTCCTAAAAGGGATGAAGCTGGTAATGTGATAAAAGATGAGAAGGGTAATATTGTGTATGATTCAGTTACAGAAACTACCTCGAACCTTATGGGCTATGTCACTATTGACGGTATGGCTCTTATGAATGAAGCTCTCTCTTATTACTGTCTGCCGCGAGTATCTGCTAATGGTATGGGTTCTGTTGTGTCACTCTGTGGTAATGAGAATAGCTCTAACTTTGTAGTGAGTCCTAATTATGATCAGAAAGTGGCTACTCTTACCAATCAGTTTATGCTTGATAATTACCTTTACACTGGTATTCCTACTTCTGATGCTGCTGCGGCTACTGTTTCACCTTATAATTATGATCTTTTTGATTTTGAGCCTCTTGGGGGTGACAGAGAGGAAGATGATGATGATAACTGGAATGTTGAAGAGGGTGCAAGCAAAAAAGGTTACTATATATGGAAGTACGTGACTGAGAATACTATCCCAGGTAATGATGCTGACGGTGTTAATGAAACTATCGCATATCAGAAACTTGGTGTGACCACCTGTATCGTGTTCCGTGCATCTATAACTGCTGTAGCTGGTTCGGCGGTAGAAGATCAGATGAATGGTAACGACTATATCTATTGTTTTAATGGTCAGCTTATAGGTAATATGAAGACTCTTAAGAAAGAGGTAAAACAAAATCCAGTTTCCTCTCTTGCTGATGCTTTCTATGCTGCTGCTAAGGCTAATGGTCTAACGATGAATGAGGATGGTACTATTGATCCAGATAATGTCGACTTGAATGATTTCCAGGAAACTGGTATTACTGACCGAGGTGAGGGTCTTAAGATCTTTAAGCCAGAAAATGGAAAATATTACTGCTATTATATATATCGTAACCGTCATAACGATAACCAATCCAGTTGGATGATGGGACCGATGGAATTTGCAGTGGTACGTAACAATATCTATAAGATAGACGTACAGAATATCCTTGAGTTCGGTCATACCAAATATTCTAAGGATGATCCCGATCCGGAAGATCCCAATACTCCTGACGAGCCCAACAAGGCTTACTTCCGTCTTCAGGTTCGCGTACTCCCATGGGTTGTTCGCGTTAACCATGCTGTTCTTTAAAAATAGACCTACTGTTTTTTCTCGATGAATTCACTCAAGAAAATAATCAAGTCTGCTGTTGTCGGCACTGTCATCATGGCAGTGCCGGCAATAGCCGGCCTTACCTCCTGTAATGCCTTTAACGAGGATTTGGAAGAATGTCCCCGTGGATTGCGTCTGCGCTTCATATATGATTATAATATGGAGTTTGCTAACGCTTTTCCTTCGCAGGTAGACTGTCTTACACTCCTTATATATAATGAGGAGGGTCAGTATGTGGGTACACATACGGCCTCGCGTCCAGAACTTGCTGATGAGAACTACCGAATGACTGTCGATTTGCCTGAGGGCCACTATCATTTGTTAGCATACGGAGGCATGGACTGTGACCAGGCATCATTCCACTTTGTCGAGACTCCGGCGCAAGGTACATTATGGCAGAATGTCGAGGTCGAGATGAATTCTGGCTATGTCAATCAGCCGGAAGGCCGTGAGCTGCACCCACTTTTTTATGGTGCTCTTGATGCTGAGGTCGAGGATACAGACACCGAGTATCGCGAAGAAACAGTACCGATGATGAAGGATACAAACAATCTACGTGTACTTCTGCAGCATATTGATGGTACACCGGTAGACTGTGAGCTGTTCGACTTCAGTCTGACTGATGACAACACACTCATGAATTATCTTAACCAACCCATGCCTACTGCTCCAGTGGTCTACTCACCGTGGACTCGTGGACAGGCTTCGGCTGGTCTTAACCCTGATGGCAGTGAAGCGATTCTTGCGTACGCTGAGTTCAGCTTTGCACGTCTTGTGACTCAAAATTCGCCTACGCTGCGAGTAAGTCTGCGTGAGGATAACACCGAAGTGCTTCAGCTACCGCTGATTAACTATCTGGCACTTCTGAAGAGCGATCACTATGCCTCTATGACAACCCAGGAATATCTTGACCGCGAAAGTCGTTGGTCCATGATTTTCTTTCTTGATGAAAAAAATAACTGGGTACGCACTCATATAGTAATCAACGACTGGATTGTACGAATAAACCACTTTAACGGATAATAACGGATAGAAATGGCAAAGCAATTTGCGTATGTACTGGCGGCAGTGCTGTCAGCAATGTTTCTTAGTGCCTGTAATAACGATGGGTACGACTTTCCTATGCCCGACCCGGCAGAGGAGGCTAACGCCTACGTAGACCTGTGCATAAGCGTTGTAGCCACTAACTCCGTAACTCCCGGCTCTTCCGGCACACGCGCTACTCCTAATGATACCACTTTCTTTCAAGAGGGTATAAAACCCTACGAGGAAATCAATTCTCTGCGTGTCATAATGGTCGATGAAAATAACATTGTCGAATATAATGAGGTTATAAAAGGTAGGGAAGGAACATCGACGGCTCGTATCGACAATATAACAATGCGTACTACTCCTGGAGGAAGCAGGCGTGTTTATCTTATCGCTAATGAAGATGCCATTCTTCAGTTGATGGATAAAGAAAATAGGGTTGATTTTACACGTATTAAGCCAAATACATATTTGGCTCCTACTACTCTTACTTCTATTACTCTTACTTCTACTCAAGCAGGTCAACCACTTTTTGATAACGGAATAACCTATGTGCCGATGTCGGAAATATTTGATGTACCTATTCGTGAGCTACCTGAGAATTGGAGTGAACAGCCAGAAATTGTTACTCAGTATGAATGTATGTTCGTTACACGCGCAGCTTCTAAATTCTCATTTATTATTCAAACTGGGAACGTTCAGAGCGGAGAACAGTTGCAAGCGACGAGTCCATTTATACTCGGTAAAGATTACCTTATTTCAAATATTGCAATTCATTCAGTAGGAAACAATGAATATCTGTTTCCGCGCAATACAATATATGATCCTGTTAAATCACTTGATTTCAATATTTCCAACAGAGAAATAATAGCCTATAGGATTCCTGATTTCGACTTAGGTATAGCTAATATTTCCATACCTGAGGTGCTATATCAAGATGGCTCTGCCAACTTCACTATACAGCCAGAAAATGCATACGGTATACTTAAAGCTAACGAGCAGATTTTTACTTACTCTCCCCCTATCTACTTCTCTGAAACCAAAAGCCTGTCCTATACTATAGATGTTACTGTAGACTGGCTTGATGGAGAAGGAAATCCAGACTTAGATGAAGAAGGAAATCCTATTAAGGAAGTATTGTCGGATATATCGCTAACTAATATGATGCCGAATGGAGGATTTCCCAGAAATACACATGTATTGGTCATTCTCACTCCCGGCGACCACTCACTTACCGCTACGGCAACTCTTGTGCCTTATATAGGCGTAGAGCTTAACCCTGAGTTCGGTTTTGAGGACTTAAAACCTGCTAAAGATTCAGAAGAATCTGAGCAACCCGAGCAACCGGAAGAATCGGAAACTGAATAATCTCTGACACTCATTAATATTATAATACGACCATAATATTTTAGCTATCCTCTTCAGTAATGAATAGAAAAATCATATATACTATTTTAATTCTGCTGCTCGGTGTGACAGTCACCACATCGTGCCGAGACGATTTTTTTTATGAAAACGGTGTGATAGGCGAGGGTAATGCCAATATTACTGCCACTGTTTCATTTCATCCTCTGATTTCGGCTCTCGATGAAAAGTCGCGTGCGGCCGGTGATGCAATCAAAGATATCAACAAAATACAGATAGTTATATACACCGCAAAGGGAGAATTCTTCAGAAGTCAGACTTTTTCAAAAGAAGATAATAATCTTAATATTATTGATTCTTCCTCTGAAGAAGCGAATACAGACATGCCTGACACTTATAAAGGACAGAATCAGGCAGAGGAGAGAACTGCTAAAGCATCTTTCGAACTAAAGAATATTCCGTTCGGAAGATACTATATGTATGTGGTAGCAAATTATGATGGTATACTTGATGAGAATAATGTAGATACTCCTGATAAGCTTAAAGCTATTAAAGTTAAGTGGCAAGAAAAGCCTGAAGACCTTTCGAAGAATGCTCAGATGTTTGGGTGTCTCGCTACTGATGACCAGAAAGACCACGATGATCAAGCACCTCTACTTACTATCAACCGAAAGTCACTTCAGCTTCATGCGTGGATTAAGCGTCTTGCCTCAAAGCTGACTCTTGTCTTTGATGGTAGCGGACTTCATGAAGGTATCTTTGTGTATATTTATAAAGCTACTATTCATGATATACCTTCAGAGTGTCAGTTCGGTTCTGGTAATAAAGCTTCAGACAAGACGCTTATAGGGGATGGAGAATCTTTATATTACCATAAAGATGGTAGCGTAACTTCTGAAGGTAAGGTGGTAGAATGGAAGGATCTTGACTTCAACTTTGCAGATAATAATTGTCTTGAGATAGACAAGGCTACTGTTGATGGAGCCATCGTTAGAGATGAAAATGGTAATGCTCTACTTGATGAAGATGGCAAGGTCATCCCTCATCCTGAGAGAGCTGAGGCTTTATATTTTTACGAGAATTGCCAAGGTGATTTTGAGGGCGATGAGGAGAAAAACAAGCAGCAAATTTGGGAGGAGGTAGGTGAAAATATCACTAAACCTGAGCAAGCTGATTATAAAGATAATGTGCCTAACGGTACTTATGTTGAGGTTGAAGGTTACTATACAGCTAATTACAACGGTTATTTGTCTAACGGTCCCATAAAGTATCGCTTTATGCTTGGACAGAATACTACGTATAACTATGATGCTCTTCGTAATCGTCATTATAAATTGACATTAGGATTCAAAGGTTATGCCAATCAACCTGACTGGCATATAGAGTATTATGATCAAGAGCCCGGACTTTATCCACCTGAACAATTCTTTGTCTCATATCTCTATAATGTGCGTAATGAGATGCCTATTCGTCTCACGGGTGATCCTACTGAAGTTACAATGCAGATAGTTGAGAACAACTGGGCTCCCTATGATCCTTCAGAAACACAGCAGCCTTATTTTGTGCCTAATGGTGATAGTAATCCCACTGATCCAATGGCTTTTAAGTGGAACAGACAGGTTTATGAAAATACTACATTTCCTCAGAATTGGCAGGACGCTAGAAATTATCATTATGGCTTACATGCCTTTACTTCTCGAGAAAGCTCACCTTATCAAGACAATATTATAGATGGAGCTCCTGAATGGGTAAGAAAAGATATTACTCCAATATGGGTAGGTTTTCTTGCACTTCAAGCACCTACCGGATATGAGGACTATAACACTCCTTTACCTACTGGTATACGTAATATCAGAATTAATAATAATGGAGATTTCTATGATAACCCGACGACTATTGCACAGTTAAAAGCCTACTATTATGGAGAGGATACAGGAGAGTCTGGACGTCCTGCAAATACAATCCCTCTTTATGAAAATACATATAAGATAGAGAAGAGTAAACTTTCTGATACTCCTACAACTTGTTTGTCAGGCAAAAATAGTGATCGTAACGGTAGAAATTCATTTACAGCTGTCAAGAATATTGACGGTTCTGTAACTATTAATGTGCCTATGTTTACTCAGCCTAAGGATTTGGGGTATATCTCAGGTTTTTCAGGAAATAATCCCTACGAAGCATATTATAGAAAAGCGGTAGTAAAGATTACTGCGTATTATAATGACCATACTCCAATTGTAAAATATGTGCCTGTGCTTCAGATGCGTCGTATTATTAATCCTAAGGCTGTATGGCGTACATGGGATGATGATGCGTCTTTCGAAGTAAAGCTTATGGTTTTGGATAGTCCTAATGCTACTACATTTACTCATCTTGAATCAGAAGGAGAATGGGAGGCTTGGGTTGCTGATCCACTCAATGAAAGCCAACCTTTAACTAGCGGAACATTTACACTTGATAAGGCTGTTGATGGAAAAGTCAAAGGTGTTACTGGTTCTAAGATAGCATTTAAGATAAAATTTGCTAATGACGTAAATCACAATGAGACTAAATGTGGTAAAATTATAGTAAGATATCACGGTTTGACATGTGAACATAGTATATATGTTCGCAAGGGTTATAATGTACCTGTAAAAGTCGGAAGTGGGGCTAACGATAAAAAGTGGAGCTCCTATGCTGTTTTTGCCTTTAATAAGGATGCTCCGAAACCTACTTATACTTATAATGGTAATACTTATACATGGACTTTACCACCTTCTACTTCTATAAACGGTCTTAAAGCTACCTTAACTGTTAATCCTCTTGCACTTGGCACTTTATTTAAAAGAGGAAATTATAATGAGGGTATCCGTATTATAAATAATAAAATCTACAAACCTTTGGAAGCCATAACAGGTCCTCTTACGCTAACTTCTGGAAGTGATTCTGGAATTTTACCTGTTCCGCTTACTGCAATATGGAATAGTATATATGGTATTCCTCATCTTCCTGGACTAAGTGCCTACAAATATGGTACATATTGGCAAGAGAGTAATACAATGACTAACAATTCATGGAAGTGGAGTAATTTTGTTGCCCAAGTTCCAGAAGAACATAATTCCACGACTTATGAATACGATTTTCCTACCTTAGAGGATTATACAGCTCTTATGGTACAGGGTTTTGGAGTTGGAGTTATGTATGCAGATGGAGCTACAGAAACTGCCTCTACTACTGAGGCTGCTTTTGGTTTCTTTAATGAAGATAATACTGTAGATGAGGATCCTAGAGGTATGAGAGGGATTATAGTTTATAATTTGAAAGATTATAGTCAGATTTTCTTCCCTATAGGTTATTCTGGTATTGGACGTCGTACACTACAGAATGCTGTAGAAGACGACTGGGGTATTCTGCGTTATGGTGCACAGGCTAAGGTTTTAAGTGTAGAAAATAATCCTAATAACCAATATCGCCCTATTTGTTATAATAATCCTGCTTATCCAGGGGCAATATACTGGGCTAAAGGAAATGATGGTACTGGTAATGCTGTACAAGACATTCATTATGCTATGGATATGAACTTCTTTGACCTTAGTTTTGGCCCGTATGATAATGCAGCTAATTTCCCAGATTTTGGTGATGCTTTGCCAATAAAGCCAGTTGTGATAAGAGAAATTAACCCTACTGCCACCAATAAATCGCATAAGAAGAAAACTCGTTGAGGTTCTAATTACTCACGAGAGTAAACCCGATTACAAAATAGCCCTGAAGGTGTTAACACCTTCAGGGCTATTTTGTAATCGGGTTTAGGTCTTGTTCCATAGTTTTTGCAGATAGTTAATTCTGATTTTTTGAAACGGTAGCCCATCTCCTCCATCTGTTCCGGTGTGAGCCCAAAAAGGAATATCGAGATTAGAGAAACTTATAGGAAGGTCTGCTTGAAGTAGTTGATTATATAAACACTCTAATAGACAGAATGTGAAAACATCAAGTTGATTTTTCAACAAAACGTGAGAGAGTTTCCCCATTAAGAGATGCTAAAAATTTTATTGCCTTTTTCATCCCACTGTGATAATTGGCTGACCGAAGAAAGAGGACAGCATGGCGAGGGTAGCGAGGGTAAAATTATGTTGACCACTTAGCCATTTTGTTATTTCACATGGCCGCTTACCGACAGCTCTTGCAAACTCAGCCTTAGACAGACCTTTTTGCGTCATAAGGTCATATATGCGGGTGGATATTGCAAATTCCAAATCCCCCTCAGCCTTAATATGGGGAGGTATTGCCCGCACTATAGCGTCGTATTTATCGTATGCTGTTTTCATATATCAAAGGTCTTGTCAGTTTCTATTGTGTTTTCGGTAATCGAGATTGTTCCGTCTCTTTCGCCTTGTTTAATGAGCTTGTCAAAATTTTGTAGAGTTACTACATACCCACGTAATTCATCATTTTCATCATATGTGCGAGTTTTTTTAACACCACCATTACCAAGTATCAGGATGCTGTCGGATAAGCGAAGACAATAGAGGCGAAGCTTCGATTTTATAATCGGAAGTGCGACAACCCTATCGGACATTTTACCTTCGGGACGGAACAATCTTTCAAATGCACCGAAATTGGCGATTCTATCAATCAAATCTGTTATACGCATCAAGTCTTCATTAAAGACTGCATCATCCTTGAAGCGGTTGTAGAAACGCTCGTATTCAGCCTCATCTTCAGTCAAAAACTGAATGGTATAGAGGGT
>CAYNUE010000117.1:0-9325 GCA_964400325.1 uncultured Sangeribacter sp.
TGCGGATACCGCCGTTAGGAAAACTTGAAGCGTCAGGCTCCTGCTGAACAAGAAGCTTACCACTAAACTCCTCCATTACTCCCCCTTTTCCGTCAGGTTCCATAAAGCCGTCATGTTTTTCGGCAGTACCATCAGTAAGAGGATGGAACCAATGTGTATAGTGACGCGCACCATTGTCTATAGCCCAGCGCTTCATACCCTCAGCCACACTGTCTGCCACATCTCGGCTTAGAGGTTGCTTATTGTCAATAGCCTTAACCAATGCTTCGTATGTCTTCTTCGGAAGATAGTCATACATCTTAGCACGATTGAACACCTGACGACCAAAATAACGATCTACTCGTTCTTTTGGCATGTCTACCTTAACAGCTTTACGCGACGAGGCTTCCTCGACGCTCTTAAATCTCAACTTAGACATAAATTATATGTAAATCACAAAATAATGCCGCGGAAACTAATTCCTACGGCAATAAGTCAAAGGCTTGTCAGACAGCCCTCAGTTGATTATTTATTTCCGGGGGCAGCGATTACCATAAGCTATCACTGCCTAAGATACTGTAGTGCGAAGCAACCACATCCCGGGGAAATTACCCTGTATAGACAGCTGACACACGTTCAGCGTGCAAAAGTAGTAATTTTTATCTTTTCCAACAAATTATCTCCCATATTTTTACAATAATTCAGAAAAGGTCAACAATAACCTCATCACTTATCATCACTCCTCGCTCAGTCAATATCAGAGTATCTTTATCTAAATACAGGTTACCCATTTCAACATGACGTCTTATCTTATTTTTTAGTTTCTCCCAACTCTGTTCTCCCCATTGACTCCTGTACGCACGACAATCCAAGCCCTCAGCCGTCCTAAGTCTGGTCATTATTTGTTCTTCACGCAATTCCTCATCAGTTAAAATCTCTTGTGTCACAAGTGTGTCTTTTATATTTTCTGTTACATGAGTATTGCCATATACAAGTAAATATTTACGTATATCTCCTACATTCCAACATCTTGTACGCTTACCGTCATAACTGTGTGCTGACGGTCCAAGACCAATATACGGCCGTCCAGACCAATACAGACTGTTATGTCGTGATTCATATCCCGGAACCGCATAGTTAGACAATTCATAACGTCTTAATCCATAAGATTCGGTAAGACGGCACAGGACTTCAAACATTTCCACACTGTCAGCTTCATCAGCTTCATTCAGACGTCCCAAATTACGCAACTGAGTCAGTGCAGTGCGTTCCTCATACATAAGCGAATATGCTGATAGATGTGTTACGCCCATATCAAGCATTTCTTTGACATCATTGCTAAAGCTTAATATACTCTGTCTGGGCAAACCAAATATAAGGTCACCGCTGACATTGTCATATTTTGATTTCAGCAATCTGAGAGCCCGTCTTGCTGTATCGCCATTATGTGATCTGCCTACCGTACGTAACAATAGATTGTCAAAGCTCTGTATCCCTACACTTACACGATTCACTCCGCTTGTCTGCCATAACGCTACCGTGTTGGCATTAACGTCTTCAGGATTGACTTCAATAGTAAATTCCTTAACCATTCCTCCAAGACGTTTCAGTAAACTAGTACTCAGACGCTCAAATTCTCTCGATGGCATCAAGGAAGGTGTGCCTCCTCCAATATATAAAGTCTCTATAGTTTCAGGCCACTCTTCCCTACGGGTATCAAGTTCGATAAGAAGTGCCTCTGTAAGTCTATGCCAATCAGCTTGAATAGCACCGGCACTATAGAAATCACAATATATACACCTTTTTCGACAATAAGGCACATGCACATACACACCACCTGGAGTATAGGCCTCATTTTTATTCATATTTCGCTTGATTTGTTATTAAACATACGTCTTTACACAAACTTTACGATACAGATGTAAGCTGAACGTATGACACTATAAAAACGTATATTAAAACTTAAAATTATTTTTATGTTACAAAACATATCATTTATTGCTATTTTTATCACATTATATTACTAAATTGCGTGCAATTTTGAAAGGACCGGTATGGTTCCTTAATTTATTCTCTGCTCAACTATCTACTATTTCTCTCTTTCCTCAACTTTCTGAACACAATAATCTCATATATCATGAAGGTTTACAAGACAAGCGAAATTAAGAACATTGCCCTTCTCGGATCGAAGGGCTCGGGTAAGACCACACTCGCTGAAGCAATGCTCTTCGAGTGTGGAGTTATAAAACGTCGTGGTTCTATTGATGCCAAGAATACGGTTTCTGACTATTTCCCAGTTGAGAAAGAATATGGCTACTCTGTATTCTCTACTGTATTTAATGCTGAGTTCCTCGGTAAGAAGTTGAATGTTATTGATTGCCCGGGCGCTGATGATTTCATAGGCAATGCATATACCGCTCTCGGTGTATGTGACACCGGCGTAGTGCTTGTCGACGCCGACTATGGTGTGGAGGTAGGTACACAGAATATCTTCCGCACAACCGAAAAACTGAAAAAGCCCGTCATCTTTGCTCTCAACCATATCGACGGTGAGAAAGTTGATTACGATAATGTAATGGAACAGCTCTATGACAACTTCGGCAAGAAGGTCATACCTATCCAGTTTCCAATTAATGCTGGACCAGGCTTCAATGCTCTCATTGACGTACTGCTCATGAAGAAGTACGAATGGGGTCCTGACGGAGGAACTCCAACTGTATCCGAAATTCCTGAAGAGTATCTCGAACGTGCTGAAGAAATGCACCACACACTTCTCGAAGCTGCTGCTGAAAATGACGAGACTCTTATGGAGAAATTCTTTGAGGAAGAACATCTTACAGAAGATGAAATGCGCACCGGTATCCGTAAAGGCCTTATCGACCGCTCCATATTCCCTGTCTTTATTGTAAGTGCTCTTAAAGATATGGGCGTACGCCGTATGATGGAATTCCTTGGTAATGTATGTCCCTTTGTTACTGACATGCCTTATCCTACCACTATCACTGGTGAGGAAGTTGCTCCAGACCCCAATGGACCTCTGTCGCTATTCTTCTTTAAGACTTCTGTAGAACCACATATCGGTGAAGTAGCTTTCTTCAAAGTCATGAGCGGTACTCTTCATGCCGGTGATGACCTCGAAAACGTATCACGTGGTGGTAAAGAGCGTTTGGCACAGATTTATACCGTATGCGGTCAATTACGTACTCCTGTCGATGCCTTCGAAGCAGGTGATATAGGTGCAGCCGTTAAACTTAAGGATGTTCGCACAGGCAACACATTAGATGCCAAGGGCTGCGATTATCAGTTTGATTTCATTAAGTATCCTGCACCCAAGTACACTCGTGCTATACGTCCTCTCAGCGAGTCTGACGCAGAGAAGTTATCCGGTATCCTCACACGTATGCATGAGGAAGACCCAACATGGCTTATTGAACAGTCAAAAGAGCTTAAACAGACTTTGGTTAAGGGTCAAGGTGAATTCCACCTCCGCACACTCAAATGGCGTATCGAAAACAACGAGAAACTGCCTATCGAGTTCGTAGAGCAAAAGATTCCCTATCGTGAGACTATTACCAAAGCTGCACGTGCTGATTACCGTCACAAAAAACAATCTGGTGGTTCAGGACAGTTCGGTGAAGTACATATTATCATTGAACCTTATAGCGAAGGTATGCCTGAACCTGATACTTACAAGTTCGGTAACCAGGAATACAAGCTCAATGTTCGCGACAAACAGGAAATTCCTCTCGACTGGGGTGGCAAACTTGTGGTTTACAACTGTATAGTCGGTGGTGCTATCGATGCACGCTTCATTCCTGCCATTGTCAAAGGCCTCATGGACCGTATGGAACAAGGTCCTCTCACTGGCTCGTATGCCCGCGACGTACGTGTTATGATTTACGACGGTAAGATGCACCCCGTAGATTCAAATGAAATCTCTTTCCGTCTCGCCGGACGTAACGCTTTCTCACAGGCATTCAAGGCTGCCAATCCAAAGATTTTGGAGCCTATTTACGACGTTGAGGTACATACTCCAGACGACTACATGGGTGACGTAATGAGCGATCTTCAGGGACGCCGTGGTATCATAATGGGTATGGACGCTGAAAACGGCATACAGAAGCTGAATGCCAAGGTACCTTTGAAAGAAATGGCAAGCTACTCAACATCACTTAGTTCTATAACCGGTGGTCGTTCGTCTTTCTCTATGGAATTTGCCGGGTACGAACTCGTTCCGAGTGATGTTCAGGATAAACTCCTCAAGGAGTATGCTGAAACTGTTCAGGACGATTGATACATCAAACTTAAAAGACACTCGATAATCATTACGTCATGCCCTCCGGCTGACCTCTGACCAAGTTGGCCCGACCATAACGAACGATTATGCCCTCAAGAGTGTTGTAATGATATCCTGCCTTGTCTTGTTAAGGCGGCAGGATATCATTTTTATTCACTCAGGCCGATAGCTCTCCCCCTTCGGCCATTAATACTCTTAAGATTATGTTTGAAGAAATCAAAGGAAAAGCCGAAGAGTTTATTAACAAGGACGGCATCAAGGAAGTGGTTGGCAAAGCCAAAGAGTTTATCGAGTCTGAGAAGGGCGAAGAACTTATCAATACCGCCAAAGAAAAACTCGAAGGTATCATCAGTGACAAAACAGATGGTAAGGGTATTTTCGGATTTGGCAAGAAATAAAAAAGCTTATTAATAGTATTCTACTTCCCCTATCTGGTTATAGACTACTGAATAACAAAGCTCCCGAAGTGAATTTCACTTCGGGAGCTTTGTTATTCAGTAGTCTATAACCAGAACGCTTAGGCTATTGCACTATGAAGACACATATCTGTGATCCATATCCAGAGTGGACAGAAGCCCATAAACAGAATCACACTCAGTGTAAGTGATGAAGTACCTGTCGCCGTATATACGTCATACTCGTCAGCGATAATAATACCTGAAAAGGCTGGTGGCAGAGCAGCAGCTACAACAAGCATCTTTAGATTGAAGGGGTCCATCTTAAATACCAAACCCAGAATCAGAACTACCGCTGGCATAACTATCATCTTAAGTATTGAGCCAAGTACAGCCTGCCAGTTGATGGTAATCTTGATAGCAGAAAGTGTAATACCGGCTGAGAACACGGCCATTGAAGCGTTAGCCTTAGCAATAAGGTCAAATGACGGACTCAACCATACAGGCCATTTTAAGCCGAAAAGAACGAGTATCACAGCAAGGATAGGTGCCCAGGCCACTGGCTGTTCAAGAGCGTGAATTACAGGCTTCCAAGCGCTTTCTTTAGTCTTTTTAGGGTCAGTATCGTCAAGTGAAGCATTCATCAATGATAAACCTACCGGAATACCAACCGCATTAACCACAATACCAACGATTGCGACTACAAGAGCGACTGCCGGTGTAGTACCAAAAATAGGCTCAAGTACTGCAAATCCAAGGAAGCCGATTGTCGGCGAACCGCTTATAAGTGCCGAAACAGCGGCATCAGCACCGGTATTCTTCTTGAAACAGTAACGGAAGATGAAGTACACAAGCATAAAACAGCCCATGATACCTATAAGTGATACCAGCGTCAATTTAATATCACGAGCCAGCATCTCGCGGTCGGCCTGCACTATCGATACGAACAAGGCAGCAGGCAAAGCGTAGTCAAGCACTACCTTATTGAATTTCTTTGAATCCTGTCCATTGAATATTCCCTTCTTTCCTGAGATATATCCTGCCAACATCACCACGAGGATAGGCACAATGGCATAGAGAATGATATGTAACATATACAGAATATTTTGATAATATAATAAAGGGCCGGCGAGATACTATTTCAGTAGCTCGTCAGCCCCGAAAGTTATTTATAATCGTTTATAGGGTACGTATCCCCTCGCTTTCAGACTGTATAATCAATCAGAGGTGTAGGATTCAAGTAGCCTATATGACCACTCTCTTTACCTGAGTCGGCAGCAAGCTGTACATCTATCAGACACGGCTTACGCGAAGCAATAGCCTCTGTGAGAGCCTGAGTGAGTTCTGCGGGAGTCTGAACATAATATGTCTTAGCTCCAAATGCCTCACCAAGTTTATCGTAACGGGCATGAATATCCAAAGTAGTAGGAGCCGGCATATCGCTTCCACTGGGGTTAACACCAACACCATTATAGATACCACCATTATTAAATATAACTACCGTACAAGGCAGGTTGAAACGACATATAGTGCTGAAGTCCATACCTGAGAAACCAAAGGCAGAATCACCTTCTATCGCAACTACACTCTTACCTGTTGCGACAGCAGCACCTATGGTCGAACCCATACCCATACCCATGATTGACCATGTGGCACAGTCTATACGATGACGCGGCAGCTCCATATCTATTACGTCACGAGTATCATCAAGGGTATTTGCTCCTTCATTTACCAATATCACGTCTGGATTAGCAGCCAATACAGGCTTGATAGCTCCTAAAGCTGTCCAGTGCGTCATAGGCATTGCAGTAGCTTCTTTCTTAAGACGCTCGGCAAATTTTACATTCTCCTCTTTTGTTTTTGCCTGAAGACCGGCCAACCAGCTTGGGTCTGCCTGCATCTGTTTACCCTTCATTTCAGCCAGGAGTGCATCAAGAGCAAGACCCATATCACCTACTACCGGAGCAGCGATGGGTACATTTCGGTCTATCTCCTCAGGTTCTACCTCTATCTGCACAAACTTCATATCAGGATTCCACTTACCACGACCGAACGAAAGCATCCAGTTGATACGAGCGCCTATCACTATGGTAACATCGCTCTTCTCCATGATGTCCGAACGGCATGATATGGCACTCAGTTCGCCATTATCAGGCATAAGTCCCTTAGCCATTGACATAGGCAAATAAGGTATCTTATAAGTCTCGATAAGTTCTTTTATCTTATCGTCAACTTGGCTATAGGCTGCTCCCTTACCGAGTAATATAGCTGGACGCTTGGCGTTAAGTATCAGTTCAGCAGCGCGCTTTACCGACTCACTGTTAGGTGCTACCGGTGAGTAAAGATCAACAGGAGTATAAAATAGCTTCTCGGCATCTGCGCGATTCATTACCTCACCTAAAGCTGGTGTTGTCATATCAATATATACACCACCGGGACGTCCGCTTATAGCAGCACGATAAGCTCTTGCAACTGCTGAAGGTATATCGCTGGCCTTGCTGCAACGGAAAGCAGCTTTAACCAATGGCTTAGCTGTATTGTATTGGTCAAGTTGCTCGTAAGTACCCATATTCATGTCTACCATAGTTGGGTCACTGGCACCTGAAATCTGTATCATCGGGTAGCAATTGACCGTAGCGTTAGCTGTAGCTGTAAGACCATTCATGAAGCCTAAAGATGATACTGTCAACAATACACCTGGCTGCTTAGTCAAGAATCCGTGCGTTGCGGCTGCCATACCGGCCTGCTGCTCAAAACGGAAACTGTAAAAATCTATACCTACTTTCTGCATAGCGTATGCAGCTTCAGTCACAGGTATACCAACAAGACCATATACCTTATCAAGACCTAAGCGTTTCAGTGACTGAGCCAATATATACATACCAGTAACCTGTTCAGGAAATTCTGGTGTGGGTGTTTTAGTAGTATCCATAATTTTATTATAAGGTAATTTAAAATACAGGCCTGTGGGTCAACGTGTAGTGTCATTTAGGAACGCACGCATACCGCAGGCCTGCAAATCTTTAGTTTTTCATATTCTTATAGTAACTCCTTGTTCTCTTACAATTCGCAACTCAAGTTTTTAATTACATGTGACCGTCCAAAGGTTGTGTAGTACCGTTCTTAGCCATAGCCTCCTGCTGCTCTTTGGTATATCCCAGAGAAGTCAGGATCTCTTCATTATTTCCACCAAGTGAAGGACAAGGTCCATAAGTCGGCTGCCAATCACTGATAGTAAACGGACAACCTACGGTTACAAATTCACCTATCTCACCACCCTGATTGATACGTACCAAAGTATTGCCGTCATAGAGACTTTCGTCTGTCATAAGTTCCTTTGTTGAAATTACCGGACCTACAGGCACTCCGAATTTAGAAAGATGTTCTGTAACTTCAAACTTGGTCTTGTCAGCAGTCCACTCGCCTATTCTCTTGTAGATTTCCTGTTTGTGACGGTCACGTGCATCAGCAGTATTGAAGTCCGGGTTAGTCAACCAATCCTCAAAACCTAAACCCTTGCAGGCAAGTTCAAAGTCTTTAGCACCACGCTGAAGAATGATATATACATAATTGTTGCCATCAACTTCGGTATCATAACCACCGGCAGGTTTACATTTGTAACACCAGCCAAGTACACCACCACCTTCGATATTACCATCACGTGGAACACAATCACCAAACTTACCGTTAGGATACTGTGGAAACTGTGTCAGATAGCCAATCTTATCCAATGTGAGCTGATCACGAGTCTTGATTCGACAGAGGTTAAGACAAGCATTGTGCATAGACTGATAAACATAGCTACCTTCGCCTGTACGCTCACGCTGTGCAAGAGCTGCCAACAAACCTATCAGAAGGTGCATACCTGTATTAGAATCACCAAGAGCTGCACCACTCTGTGTTGGTACATCATAAGCACCTTCCTGCCACCAGCCAGTAGTTGAAGCGGCAATAGCGGTAACCTGTGCTATAGGCTCATAAGCCTTCAGATTACGATACTGTGACGAAAGTGGGAAACCCTTGATTGTACCATATATACATCTTGGATTAAGTTTATGAACCTCTTCCCAACCAAAGCCAAGTTTGTCCATAGCACCCGGGTGAAGATTCTCGACAAACATATCAGCTTCCTTGATAAGTTTTGTCAGTACTTCCTTACCATCAGGAGTGGCAGCGTCAAGCGAAAGTGACTTTTTGTCACTGTTCAGCTGCAGGAAGTAATAGCTCGGAAGATCAGGATTCCACTGGAGTTCCTTACGGGTAGCGTCTCCAACACCGGGACGCTCAATCTTAATAACCTCTGCGCCAAGCCAGGCGAGCATCTGTGTACATGAAGGACCTGACTGTACTTCAGTGAAGTCCACAACCTTAATCCCTGCAAGAGGAGCTGTTTGATTCTGTGCCATATTGATTTCAATAATTTAATATTTCTACATTCCAATTATGATACACCAACTGAACAGTAGGTATTTTGTTGCAAATCTTATTAGAAAAAACACTAAGTTGTCAACACAAGTCACCTTAACTTATCTTCTTTCGATTTGCTACGTATTTATAACATAATAAACTTAAAATAGTTCATATATTTTTTCAATATTATCAGATTAATTGTAAAATGGTAGGATAAAAAAGACCATTCATTTCCTAATTGTAA
>CAYNUE010000118.1:0-9135 GCA_964400325.1 uncultured Sangeribacter sp.
CAAGATGGCCGTTAATAGGCATTTTTTGACAACCTACAGCCATGATACCCATTGTCAGAATCATCAGAAACAGGGATAGCTTATCTGTCAGACGCTGTCGGCAACCAAATATATGGAATAAAGAATATATCATCGTTTGTTACGTTTTAAGTTCAACCACCCAGTCTTTGAGATATTAAGCATAACACCAAAATTACCTCCCAATAAACTGCCGCCGTCAGCAGCTATTCCCACTCCGGCTTCCCAACCAGAAAGAATCTTACGCTGTGGGCGCCATGTCACTTCAGCCAACATACTGAAACAGTCTTCCACTTTGTCAAAAGCTCCTCCATATTCAGTAGCAGCATAGTTGCCCCAGTTACGGGTATAACTTGCAAGAATACGGTAACCCAACCAAGGCAATGGACTACCAGAGATACCAAAATGATGTCCTTGTACACGTGTGGTACGAAAATAACTTTGTCGGTCATTGTTCCATATAGGCGATAACACCAACGGATTGCCGATACCCATACCCCAATGCTGCCAGCCAGCGTATATGTAATGATTATAGTAATTATCACGTCCACTCACCTGTTCGGGAATGTCATCATTCTTATCCCAATATACTGAAGTAGTCTGATCTTTGGTGTAGAGATACTCATATACAATTCGGTCTACCACAGGATTAGCCGGAAGACGTCCTTCAACACCCCAAAGACCATCTTTCCACGCATACTCTATATATAATTGGGAGTGGTCCTCGAAATAATGCTCGTAATAGGCACTTACGGCCCAATCAGAATTACGGGGTGTCCAAGCAAGTCTAAAATCCCAGCAACCAGTCATATTACCTTGCACATTGGTCTGTTCCTGAGTAGGAGTAGTTGCGTCGCCACCCATAGGTATCAAAGCTTTAAGCCAAGCTTTAAGTCCATGAGGCATACGTATGACATCACCGTCAATATAGGCTATACCTCCAAATTGAGTAGCCATTTCTATGCCACATTCAAGAGTGAGGGGAAATACATCTGGATTACCATTGCGCAGCCATAAGCCCTTAGAATGATAGAGTACATCTTCAGTTCGTTTAGCATCGGGGGCAAACCAACCTTTCTGCCACCTCGAATCGGTGAACATACCGAAAGAGAGATAGCCCTTTGCACTCAACCAACCTTTAAGTCCCCATATATCAGCATAATCAAAAATGCCAAGACGCAATTGTGGTATAGGACGTGAGTTGCCGGAATACAACAGATTTCCACTGCTCAGACCTTTTGCACCAAATATATCCGGAAGTTCTTTACTACCCAAATAAGCCTCAAGACAACGATAACGAACCTCGGCATAAAGTTGCTGTACAGTAAGTACTGATTGCATGCGCCACCCTAAAGCTATGTCTGCACCCACTCCCCAGCTCCAACGGGTGTCGTACGTCATAGGCTTATCGACTCCCATGCGCACATAACCGAAATCGCTACGCACATTTGAAAGACCCTGACGGTTGCTTACAAGCCAAAAAGGTGTCTCACTCCCTGAAGAAGCCGTAAGAGTCAGACCGGCATGATAACGCAGACTGTCAAGCATGGCGGCGCGTGTCCCGAATGCAAAGGTGCATAGGACGGTGAGCATCATGAAGTAGCGCAAAGGCAGAGTGCGGTGGACCATAGCTGCTGAATAAAGATAAGGGTGACAGGACGGAGATACTATGCGTAACCCCATAAATTAACGTTTATTTTATTGTTTTAGCATATTCTCAACTCTATATAAGATATTTTTACAATTTTTTATCGTCAGATACCTAACAATAATAATCTATATAAGAGTATCTAAATGCTAAAAATGATAACTTATTACTATAGATATATAATTTCCGCGAATTAATCACGTTGCAAAAAGTAATCATGTTATACTATTTGCATATATGATAACTAACGAAATCAATAAGGCCCTGTGCGGACTGCGCGGAGCCATGACCGTCACATTGACGGCAATTATAGTAATGGTGACCATATCCTTGCCACTTTACGCCCGCAATAAACCTATCACTGACGGCAAAGGAAAAATGGTCTATCTCAACGGTGATGTCTACGACGGACACTGGAGAGGTGGTCTGCGTGAAGGACACGGCAAACTCAAGACTGCCTCAGGCGATGTATATGAAGGCGAATGGGTAGCCGACCAATTGGTAAGCGGCAAATTACGTTACAAAGATAAGAAACTCGGCACTTACGAAGGCACCTTCCTTAACCTAATGCCTGATGGCTATGGAAAACTAAACTCCAAGAAACTAACCCAAGAAGGTCACTGGCTTGAAGGACATCCAGAAGGCGTAGTAAAAGAGAAAGTCGGCAAGGAAAAGGAACATCTTGTGCTTTATCGTGACGGACGTCCAACATCTTTGACCGTAGATACTGAAGGTGATGTAATGGGTATCGATATATCACGCTACCAGTCAGAAGTAGTATGGCCACAACTATATTTTTATACAGACGGCACAGAACCGGATTACCGCACCCTTGGTGCCAATAGCGGAACTGTCAAGCCCGTGGAATTTGTCATCATGAAGGCAACAGAAGGTGGTGACCATGTTGATCGGATGTTGGCAACTCACACGGCCAATGCAGAACGTCACAATTTCGTAAAGGGCTTTTATCATTTCTACAATACCACTTCGTCTGCTTCAGTCAATGCAGCCAACTATATAGCTCATGTAACTCTCGACAAAGACGATCTGCCCCCTATACTTGACATAGAAAGAGAAGGTGAAAGTGTAGATTCGTTACTGCACTGGATGAAAATCGTAGAAAAGCACTATGGCCGTAAACCCATGATTTATACTAACGAACGTTTCTACAAGATGTATGTTGAAGGCACTCCGCTTGAGAAGTATCCGTTGTGGTATTCACGCTATGGCCGTAAAGACATTGACCGTGGTGCAAGACTGTTCCAGTTCACAGACCAAGGGCTTATAGACGGTGTTCGAGGCAGCAAGGTTGACATCAATGTGATACGCCGAGGTTCGCTACAAGACATAATCAAGAGTAAACGTTAAGTATGTAGCTGGCCTACATAGTAGCATAGTGTTTGGTAACGGCTAAAACCCGGTAAAGCCCATAAATGGATTCCATTGACAACTGTATGGGTGGATAATCAGGATTAAAACTGCGTGCCTCCACACGTACAGGATCATTGGATACAGGGTAAAGTGCCTTAACCAACACACCGTTCTCGGTATCAATCACCATAGGATTTCCCCATGGAATAAATGCCCTGCTATTGATACGCTTAATAAAAAGTATTGAGCCGTCATGCAGTTCAGGTTCCATACTGTCACCTGAAAGACGTATAGCCATCTCAACCCCTGGCACCGATATTAGTACCTTTTCGCAGTCAGATGATGTTACGCCCTGCGACCAATGTTGCAGACTACCGGCAAAAGCCTCAACCGGAAGCAATGGCACTTCGTATGCATCAGTGGTACGTTTATGTACCTCACGTAACATCTCACCATCTCCGAATAGCAACCAATCACGGTTCAGCTCAGGGTAAAGCTCGCAAAGCCGACGTACCTTCTCTTCCGGCATGGATTTACGTATAGCGTTTATGTAGGCACCCGATACTTCAAGTTGTCGAGTCAAGGTAGCTTGACTGATATTTCTGGCCTGCATAAACTGCAATAGACGTCCTTTAACACTATTAAGTCCAGACCTCATGACAGGTTTTGGGTTACCGTCTGCCGAAGTTTCTTTATTGGGAGTCATGATAAATATTATGCAAATTATAGTTTTGCTTTAATTATTATCGATGCAAGTTAAGCATTATTTTTAATATAGCAAAATTTTTCTTTATATTTCATCAACTTCCCGATTTAACTCAGACCTACCATATAAGTTTTTAGAAGGTATTGCCGACATTTCACAAATTTTCACTAAATTTGCGCCATTGTGCCACTGCTTATATCAGCGACACTGTTGTTTTATATTCCCACCGGAGTATAAATTTTCCTTCTAAATAAAACCACTTAATTGACCTCATGGCATCGACAGCTAATAACAAACTTCTTCCATTAGCGTGTCCTCTCTACTGGATACTGCTACTGTGTATGGTATTTCCTTTCGACCTTGTATTCGGGTCCGAGTATCAACTTATCACTCCACCGGTAGCACTGTTTCTGGGTCTGATGTTTGCTATTGTCTTTGGCATACCGTTTCCTACTTTCAATAAAAAACTGTCCAAATATCTGCTTCAGGCATCAGTAGTAGGTCTGGGTTTCGGTATGAATCTTCAGAAGTCGCTACAGAGCGGTGCGGACGGTATGCTATTTACCATTGTCAGTGTAGTTGGCGTGATGGTTATCGGTGTATTATTAGGACGATATATGCGCATAGACACCAAGAGTTCTTACCTAATATCAGCTGGTACAGCTATATGCGGAGGCTCTGCTATTGCAGCAGTCGGCCCGGTAATCAAAGCAAATCAGAATGAAATGGCTGTCAGTCTGGGAGTTATATTTATTCTCAATGCTATAGCACTATTTATATTCCCCCCATTAGGTCACTTCTTCGGACTTAGTCAAGAACAATTCGGTACATGGGCTGCCATAGCCATACACGATACCAGCTCGGTAGTGGGTGCTGGAGATGCCTATGGTCCTGAAGCATGTGAACTGGCTACACTCATTAAGTGTACACGTGCTCTCTGGATAATTCCACTGGCATTCTTCACTATATGGTTCTTCCGTAAAGATAAAGGTGGCGAAGGAAAGTCCAAAGTCAGTATACCTTGGTTCATACTACTGTTTGTATTAGCCATGATTATCAACACCTATACTCCAGAGAGTGCTATGTCTGTAATGGGACCAATTTATCAGGCCTGTGTCTTCATAGCTAAAAAAGCTCTTGTGGCCGTCCTCTTCGCCATAGGTGCAAGTTTAAGTATCGGTGTGATACGTCAGGTTGGCGTGAAGCCTCTGATGCAGGCACTCATATTGTGGATGACAATCGGTGCATCGAGTCTGGCTGTAGTACTCTACACAGTCTAAATTAATTAAATTCCCCTCCCCTATCTACTTACCCAGTTTATGGATACACCTTTCGGGCCAGCACCCCGACAAAACCGCCCTCCCTTAGCTGCAATAGTTCTACATAGTACCAATCCCCGCAGTCTACTCATGAGTGTGGGTGCAGTCTTCGCCGGAACTGCTTCTGATACCCTGCGCGGTAATATGGAGATTCTACCGGCTACCTTATGCCTGCTTTTTGCCCTGTTTGCACAGATGGCGGGTAATGTCATACATCATAATTTTGATTTCCAACATCAGCTCAACCATTCATTAGAAAGAAACGATTTCAACATTAAACCGAAATTAGCGTCGATGATTATGAAACGCCTTGGACAAGCGCTCACAATCATCGCACTGACTATCGGTTTGTCTCTTCTCACACTTATTGGATGGTGGGGAATTGTAATTGGCGCCATCATAGTGCTTTTGGAATGGCTATCCAATTATGCTCCTTATCCGCTTATGCGTACCCCATGGGCACCACTGATAACCTTTATACTTTTCGGTCCGGTGTGCGTATTAGGTACCTCAATAGTTCAAAGCCAATATGAAGCTACTGAACCCTACTCGATGTTTGATTTGACACCAGCTTTTTTTATGGCCGCTGTGATGGGACTGCAGGCTGTAGAGTGTCATCTACAGATTATATACTTCAATTATAATCAAGACCAACATACTCTCCACAACACTTTCACTACACGTTTCGGACGTCCGATAACACGCACTTTCTTTGCGGTGTGTGCCATTCTTAGTTTAGTCGTAATGATTATCATGGGGTACACAGTGGCCCACTTACATGACTTGGCACTCACATGGCTTGCTTTTCTGGTTGTACCACTCGTATGCCTGGGTATCAATCTATACTGTTTTGTATGTATGGCTAAAGCCAATGAAAAGGAACAACGTTATCTTCGTACCCTTCTGGCAGGCAAAATGGCATTCGCTGGCATAGCTACTTTTATTGCTTTCTGCATCATAGGCCTACCAAGTGATTCTCACTTTAATTACTTCTGATTAAAGTGCATTAATTAGACCATCAAGTTTAACAAGGCGTTCGCGGTAGGCCTGCTTCATGCGTTCTACCGCTTCAGCCTGAGTTAACTGTTCATCACCGTTAGGAGTGATATTCATAGGCCACTGAGCGTAATTGGCTTCAACTGATTCACTTATCAAGGCGGCACGCTTATCTATGTAGGCGGGTATGGTTTCAAGTTCAGGACGTACCATAGCCCAACGCTCTTTAGTGCGCTCACGAAAACGCGGCAGTTGTAGTAAAGCACCGTACCATATAGCCTTATCTATATACCATCCTATATCTTCCTTAGGGCGAAGAGTACCCCAGTCAAAATCCCACGCAGGACCAGCACATAGCAACCCCCCACGGTCTTTGTACATATAGCTACTTTTAGGACTTTGAGGTTCACCATTGAATACCAATTCATGTAAAAGCCACCAATCTATAAAGGAATCAATATCTATATAGTCAAACACATCACCTTCAGCTCGGCCATAAAGTATAGCTTCTATACGAGTAAAATAATCACGTGCATAATTAAATTGCTCAGTAGTAAGAACATCTTCATCAGGATCCTTGAAATTAACCGGGAGGTAACGATAAGGAGTACGAAATTTATTTACCTCATCATAATTGGTATCCAATTCAAACAGATAACCTCCTGTCAATGCTTCACCTTCCGTATCATCAGAAGTCATCTCGGTTATGTTTACACGGTCAGGTGCAATTTTTATCTGCTCGCAGAGATAGTAATTTCCCATAAACTCACCGTTAAAGGTAACTTCAACAAACTGTCCTCGCGGAGTCCAGGCCAAAGCAGGAAAACGACGCCCTACCTCAAAGCTGACATCATTACGCAACAGAGTACGGTCATTCCAGTTAGCCAACAGACACCAACGTTTATGGGCAGGCATACCTAACAATGGAGCTTTAGAATCAAGTTTGACTGCATAAGGCTTTTTAGGGAAACCCCACGTGCTGTTACCACGCCCTTTGAGCTGAACTTTCTGTAGTTCTACATTATTAGCTCCAGCATTTACGATAGTCATGCTACATTTCTTCACCCACTCTTCCTTACTTAGGATAGGAGCCGGAGTCTCAATATAGACCATCGGCATATTTCCATGACATACAGCCAAAGTATACGAACGTTCATCACCTATCGTATCAGCAATTGTAATTGTAACGGGTCGAGTCAAATCGAGTGTTAGGGAACGCACGCTCATACTGTCAGTTCCAACGATATGGGCACCACATCCTTCAAGTGTAAACGTAGCAGTGACAGCACCCAAATCAGCATTATAAGGCATATCTATTTCCCATAATACAGAGTCAGCCTGTACAGCTTCAATATCTGTTACAGTAAGTGCGCGTAAGGCCAGAGCTTCCGGTTCAGGCAAGGGCTCAGGGGTGGGTAGTTCATGACTACTACAGGCACAAAATAAAACAGATATAAACAGTAAATATAGTTGTTTGGAGTACATTATAACATTTAATATATAAGTCAGACCATATTAGTCAGATTACAAAATTATAAAATTACCATTTCTTTTTAACTGTTTTTCTTTTGGTGTATGACGATTTTATGATAATTTTGCATTTCATAAGCCGGTACCCCCGAAAGGGAGCGCCAGCTGCGTCAGCGCCGGGTGTTTGCTGCAGGCAACTTAATAGCGTGAACACAAACTAAATAACTAATATCAACATCATTCAAACCAAAATCCAACTGCTATGTGGTTATCAAGCTCATCTGTAGGACGTAAGTTCGTAATGGCCTGTTCAGGTGCATTCCTCGTCCTATTTGTCACATTTCACTGTTTGATGAACTCCGTAGCCATCTGCTGGCCGGCAGCATACAACTCGATTTGCGAATTTCTCGGCGCAAATTGGTATGCCCTCATCGCGTCAGTGATTCTGGCTGCCTTCATCATCGTCCACATCATCTATGCCTGCATCCTGACTATGCAGAACCGTAAAGCTCGTGGCTCTCAGCGTTATGCCATAAGCAAGCGTCCAGCCGGTGTAGAATGGACTTCGCAGAACATGTTCGTGCTCGGCGTTGTTATTCTTGCTTTCCTTGTAGTACACCTTATCCAGTTCTGGGCTCGTATGCAGCTCCAGGAAATCCGCGGTTGCGAAGAGCTTCTTCCCCCCGCCGCTGGTACACTGTTCCTGCAGGAGGCTTTCCAGTTGGTATGGACTCCTATTGTTTATATAATTGGCTTTATCGCTCTTTGGCTCCACATGAACCACGGTTTCTGGTCGATGTTCCAGTCAGTTGGTTGGGATAGCACCGTATGGATTCCACGTCTCAAAAAAATAGCTATATGCTGGAGTTCAATAGTTGTGCTTCTCTTCATTGCCCAGGCTATTGTATTCACTGTTAAGGCTCATCAGGGTTACTACAAGAACGACCCAGCGCTGCGCGACCAGTACAAAGAGATGGTAGCAGCCATGAAGGAAAAGGATTTCGGTCCAGACGCTGCTCAGGTTCTTACCCAGATTAAGAGCATGCCTTACGAGGCTCTGGCACAGCAGCTTCCTCAGGCTGTAGAGCAGATGAAGATGCAGAAGAATATGCCTGGTTTCGACCAGCAGCTTGAAGCCAATCCAGAAATGGCCCGTCAGTTCAACATGAACTATGAAATCTTCAACAGCTTCGCTAACCTCTTCGAATATCTCGACGGAAATAACGGCGAGCCCGAGGTTGAGGTAGTGGAGGCTGTAACTACTGAAATGTCTAACACACCTAACAACTGATTAGCGATATGGATATCTCTAAAGAAACTGTCAAAATAATGCCGGTGGCCGACTCAAAGATCCCCGAAGGTCCTATCGCTGAAAAGTGGACCAACTACAAGGCCCACCAGAAGCTTGTCAATCCGGCCAACAAGCGTAAACTTGATATAATCGTGGTCGGCACAGGTCTTGCCGGTGCTTCAGCTGCCTCATCATTGGCAGAAATGGGCTTCAATGTGCTTAATTTCTGTATTCAGGATAGCCCTCGTCGTGCTCACTCTATCGCAGCACAGGGCGGTATCAATGCAGCCAAGAACTATCAGAACGACGGCGACTC
>CAYNUE010000119.1:0-9074 GCA_964400325.1 uncultured Sangeribacter sp.
TGCCTATCATAGATAAGATATTTGAGGCTTGTCAATTACCATTTGACAAGAATCCTTTTATAAGTATGATTGGCGAAAGTCAGAAATTGCCCGGCTCTCGAAAAGTCACAATAACTGGCATGGACGGAAATGACTTAGACCTTTATATTTGGCGCCCTACAGAACTGACTCGTAAAGGTCCGCTTCCCATATTATATTTTATGCATGGCGGTGGTTATCTTGTCGGCGACGCCAATACAATGGCTACTAAGCCAGAGGTATTGACCAACGGATTACAGGCAATCTTAGTAAGTGTCAATTATCGGTTGGCAACAGTGGCTCCATTTCCTGCGGATTTGCATGATGCCTATTCAGGCCTTGAATATATACACAACCATGCATCGGAATATGGAGCAGACCCTACGCGTATTGTCATTTTAGGTGAAAGTGCAGGTGGAGGACTGGCAGCCCGCCTTGCCCTCTACAACCGCGACCATGGTAAAGTTCCCTTGTGCGGTCAGGCATTGACCTATCCTATGCTTGACAGTCGTACAGGCACTGACAAGGACCCTATGCCGGATCCATACGCCGGACAGCTGGTGTGGACGCCTGCATACAACCGTCTTGGCTGGGATACTTTGTTAGGTGGCCAGAAATTGCCTGAAAACGAACTTCCATATTATTCGGCATCACTCGCAACAGACTTGTCAAATCTGCCACCAGCATTTATAGCCGTCGGCACTCTTGACCTATTCTGTATGTCATGTCTCAATTACACTGCACGCCTTACGTGTGCAGGCGTAAATACAGAACTCCATACTATCCCTGGAGTATTCCATGGATTCGATCTATTGGTTCCGGATTCTCCTCAGACCAAGCTATACAATCAACTACGTATAGCGCAAATCAAACGAATGTTTGGCGAATAAATTGTTATAGATATAGTACAGATAACAGAAGATAAAAATCTGAAATAATCAAAAAATTAAGACAATGAGCAATTACAGCAAAACACACGTAGCTAAAGATGCACCACGCACAGAGCTACATGACATCCTCGGACTTACTGGAGCTGAGGTATCAGTAAACAATCTTCCTGCAGGAACAGTGATTCCTTTCTACCATAGCCATAAGCAGAATGAAGAAATATACTTCATCGTTTCTGGCAAAGGCTTCATGGAAATCGACGGTGAGAATGTTCCTCTCGAAGCAGGCGATTGGCTTCGTGTAGCTCCCGCTGCAAAGCGTAAACTCCACGCTGAGACCGATATGACTGAGGTCTGCATCCAAGTAAAGGAAGGCAGCCTTGAAGAATGGACTGCTAATGATGCTATCGTTTCGTAAAATTTAAAACGAAAAAACTTTTAGTTGACTGTCCAGACTCTTTCGAGTCCGGGCAGTCAATTTTTATTAACTACACCTAAACTCTTTTCTATTAATCTATATTAGTATTTTTAATTATGGAAACAGACCATGGCATCTATCTTGTAGGTAATTTCGTCGGAGGATATTTATAACATCAAAATTAATATGTACATTTGCGTATGGTTAATATACCAAAGGGCATACGATATAGGAACCTATGGAAGACAAAGATGATTCTTTGCCTCACTTTTTTATTTCCTTTGGTTGCGTCATGTTCACGGGGTTCGGATATTAGGTTGCATCTTGATGCGGCCCAAAGCATGTTAGTTAATAAAGAGTATGACGCCACTCAGTCGGAGTTGTTGAAAGCAGAGTCCATGATTACAGAAAGTACTCCTGTTTCAGACAAAGAATACCTTGAAAGACTGAAAGGAATAAATTACCTCGAATTAAGGGTTATGGATAAAGCAAAGGTATCACTACAGAAGGCCTTAGATTATTCTAAACAGATGAATGACACTTCCCGCATCATTCAGAATTCATTTAATCTTGGCTTATGTAATAATACTATTGATGAAGCCATAGATATATATAAGTATGTCGTCAAACTGGCAGAAGATAGCGAAAAGGCTTTATTACCAGATGCTCTTGAAAAATTGGCCCAAGGATATATCTTCAACAAAGATTTTGAGAATGCGCAACACTCGCTTGATAGGGCGCACAAACTGTCAGGAAATAATAGCGTCATATCTCAGCAAATTGTGTTCACCCAATGTGAATTGTGGTTAGCTGAAGGTAAACTCGAAACGGCATTGGCAGGATTCAGAGCTATTCCAGCTGATTCCTGCTCAATAGTCGGAAAACTGAGCAGATCCACACACATCTACAATATTCTTTATGAACTGGGTGATTATAGGGACGCTTTGGCTTACAAAGATTCAATACAGCAATTTACTGATTCAATAAAAAACATCAACGGCGCAAACCGAGTTCAACGGCTTGAAGAAGACTATCAGCGAAACGTAGAGAATGAGCGAACAAGATTCAACGTTCTTCTTTATTCTTCATTGGGGGCAATTGTTGTCATTACCATCGTATTATTTTTCGTATTGAAAAATCTGAGACTAAAACGAAGACAGGTTGTTCTGACAAATCATATCGCAGAACTCAATGTGAAACTATCTGAACTGCAACCGAAAGAAGGAGATGAAGGAAATACTGCTGACGATAATTCTACAGATAGCGTGTATCATCTCATCATGGAGAAATTCAGATTGTCTATGGAGATGTTCAAAACACAGCCGCAATTTGAACTTCTTAAAAAGTTGAATCTAATTAGGGATTTTGACACGAAAAATAAACAGGAAATCAAAGATGTGCTATCCGAAATAATAGGTCGGTTTTCTGATGTCTGTTCCAGTCTACGTCAGACAGTACCTGCCATGACCAATGACGACTGTCTGCTGTGCTCAATGTCTTACTGTGGTTGCTCAAAAGAAGTCATTTCAGCAATGATGGGCTCTTCGGAGGAAGCTGTGCGCCGGCGCAAAAGCCGTATAAAGCAGAAATTAACAGAACCTCTTTTCGTATTTTTCTTCAAATAATGGTATATTTTGGGACAAAAACGTGACAATTCAGGCCTGTCACAGTGTTGTCACGCTTGATATTCGGGCAGTTATCTTCTGAGAACTAATTTTGCATCATCAAAATTTCAGTAACTCAAAAGAAACCCGAATATGGAAAATTTGAAATTCATCTTGACTCTGATTTTGCTCTCAGCCTCGTATATCATGAAGGCACAATCAATGTTAACTCACCCTGATTCCATCTCCATAAACGACTCCGTGAAATATGAAAAGGAATTGAGGGAGATTGAGGTAAAAGCCAACCGCAAACATGTAAGACCGACAGGCCGCGGCATCAAGGTGTCGATGACTGGTAATCCGGTGGCAAAACTCGGTTCGGCTTCGGATGCGCTCAAACAGCTTCCAATGATCGATGCTTCAAAAGGAAATATTGAAGTGCTTGGATATGGTTCTCCGCAAATCTTTATCAACAATAAACTCATCCGGAATACTTCAGAACTGTCGATGCTCTCAGCTGAGAATATCAAGGATGTGGAGATTATCACAAATCCTTCATCAAAATATGGCACCGATGTGTCATCAGTAATATTAATTCGCACTAAGAAACAGAACGAGGGATTTCATGCCATTGCCGCAGGTAATGGCACTATGTCAGAAACATTCTCCGCATCCGGTGATGTGAGTGTGAACTATCATACAGAAAGCGGATTCACTTTCTTCAGCGATTTTTCCTATGGTTCTTCAGCATACAAGCAGAAACGATACTATGGCGAAGAATTCTATATACCTGGAATGCCTGATGCGTTATTCCACACGCAAACACATTCCAATGCAAGAAGTAGAAGTCAGTCACTCTCTGCAGATGGTGGTGTGAATTGTGATTTCGGCAAGCATTCCACAGGAGTTAAATACTCTTTCTACCGCACACCGAAAAGTCATTATACAGACGTTGCCAATACAGAAACAGATACCCGAAGTGATGTCTCGACAATAGCATCATGCACTGACCTTAACTCCCAAAGTTCAATGCACCATGTGAACGTGTTTGGAGATTTTGCATTGCCTCTTGCTATTGGTCTGAGAATTGACGCTGATTATGTCAATTCATCTAAAAGGTCTGTTTCTGCTGTAGATGAGAGTGAAACATCGGAATGGGCACATAACAGCAACCGTACTATCAGCGACCTATGGGCAGCAAAACTGGTATTGACAAGAAAATTCCAAAACACAGAATTTGAAGTCGGCACCGATATTTCCCGCACATCTAACAATCAGGACTTCACAAGTGTAGCATCGGACAATTCATCTTTTCTAAAACCGGGAGAAGACGATGTGAAACAAAACCTCCATGCTGTGTTCAGCAGCTTTGACTGGACTCCTAATCAAAAATGGAATGTCTATGGCGGCATACGTTGGGAATCAACCGATAGCAAGTATACTCATGATAATATCCTCAACCCAGAATTATCTCGTTCATATAGAAATGTCCTTCCGAACTTAGGGATTTCTTTCAATTCAGGTATATACGCCACATTGTTCTACCGTGCTTCAGTCTATCGCCCTGGGTATCAATCATTAGATAATAATTATATCTACGTCACCCCAACACTTTGGGAAACTGGTAATCCAGAGTTAAGGACGACATTAGTTCATCGCATAGGACTCAATCTGTCGTATCGGAAATTTATCTTACAAAGTTCGTTCAGAATAAATGAGCGGAATTCAAGTGCGGTGTATTACTATGATGCTGAAAAGGGCATAAACTTAACAAAGCCCATCAATCTGCCTTGTTATAAATCCTTTCAGATAGTGGCTGTCCAGCAATTGAATCTAAACTTTTGGCATCCTACATTGCAAGGAGTATTTTATATTCAAGACTTGAAATATGGCACGCCGCAAAGAAAATACAATAAACCACTCTACACTATCTCAATGAACAATCGTTTTGACATACCAGGAGGAATTTATGCTTACTTGAATATCTATGGCATGGGAACAGGTAATCAAGATGTGGTGTATTCACACGGAACATGGCAAACATCCCTAACGTTCAATAAATCGTGGAATAACTGGACGTTTACCTTGTCTGCAAATGACTTGTTTGGCACATGGAGGCAGCCGTTCGACACAACAACAAACACAGTTGCATATTCTTCCAATCGAAAAGGCGGCTCCCGGTCGGTATCTTTAAGTGTTAGATATACTCTTAATAGCGCCAAAGGTAAGTATAAAGGGAAAACAGCAAGACAAGACGAAATCGAAAGACTATAAAAACTTTAACGTAATGAAAAAATTGACAATCCTTACGATTATGCTGCTTATGGCAGTGATGGTGTGATCAATCTATGTGAAATTCTCCACGCAAAAGTACGCAATTACAAAAGATAAGGAAATGAAACTTCGCCGTCGTCGCGGCAACTTCATCGAAGGCACCAAGACAAAAAAGCCATCCACATTACACTTGTAATACCTTACGAGCTAAAGCAAAATTCATACTCAGCAATTGTCCAGAACATTGTCACTTTACAATCTCTATTCTGACAAGTTTGGGTCTATCTAATTCGTATATCGGAGGATTTATTTCTCAAAAATGGTTACAATGAATGGGTTGCATATAATGAATATATTTTTTAATTTCTTTAGTCTAAAGAACAAATGCACTAATAGAAAACAATTAGTATTAACTCGCTGAGTGTTAAGAGATTTGGGGAAGACGCCATAATGCTAAAAATCCTTGTGTGCCCAGTTTGCTTTCTGGTGACCACTTCCACTAAAAGTTAAATTACTAATTCTTACTGAATTAGTAATTTAACTTTTAGTCACCAAAGCTCGTAGTTCCTAAGATAGCCACAATGCCGGTACAAATCAGATACATACGTTTTATCCTATTTTTTCATTTCTTTTAAAGTAACTGCAATGACAACGTCTCGTTCCAAACATTATTCCTTCAAGGGCGATTTTGCTCTTAACGATTGGAAAGTTGTAACAAAATCTTTTATACCGAAATATGTGGCAAGTGAACCATAAAGAAAATACATACCGGCAAGAGCATCTTCAGCGAGTGAAGAGCTGCCAATTATGATAATGATTGCAGATATTATATATAGAATGCCGAACAACGCGCATATTCCAGCGATAACTATCGAGAAAATCTGGAATGCCTTGAAGTGTTGCGGACGGGGAGGTAACATTAATTCATACGCATTTGATTGTCTTCCCTCATAATAAGCGGCATAATCAAGTTTGTAAACTTCTTCAGCCGTTTCTGCACATTGCTCGGGAGCTGGATTAGATTTTACTTTTGCTAGATTCTTGCTTAAATTTATCGACCGCGATATGGTCCCAAAAGTAAAGAACCCAAAAATAATCAATGCAATCCAATCATTGACACCTACTTTGAAAACTGCATAGGCTATAACCGCAGTTGTTACGAGAAAATATATTGAAGTAAAGGTTTCAATACGAGTTTCGGTACGAAGCCTTTTTATAAAAGCATTCACGTTATCTTTATAGATATTTTCCATTATTGGGGCAATCTGAGAGACACGTTCGTAAGCAAGTGTTTTAGGCATCATATGGTTGAGTAGCAAAGATAAACCCCATACAATAGCAACCGCAACCACAAAAGAGTTTTCTGCGATAAAGTCATTGTTAAAAAGTCCGAGTATTGGATAGATTAAAATCCATAGGACAAAGTAAAAGCTAGTTTTCATTCTTATTCAGATTTATCAGTGTTCATATTTGTAGTGAAGCCTATCGGTTGACGATTCTTGCGAGTAGCAATTTGTTCAGTTTTAAGTTGTTGATATTTTGTTCTCACGTTTTCTTTCGCATCAAAGAAAGAATCAAGAACTGCCTTAACGAAAGGAACATTATCCAGACAATCAGAGGGTAACATTATGTCTCTACGGCTATGAAAACCAATCACGCCTTCATCGTCGGGAGGAGTCATTACAACCCTTGGTCCAAAATTGAAATTAGCTGCGTTTACTGCTTCTCGAACTTCTGAAAGTTCAGCATCATCTACTTTAATACCAGACCACATAGGATCCCAAACACGAGCATACATTGCGCCGAACTCCATATAAAAGTTCTCTCCTTGATAACTGACAAATAAAGATTCATCGTCATTTTTCGTTGGTTGACAGCCTAATGCACTAAGGATATTGAACATCAATCCTATAGTGTCAGGCTTTAATGACTTTTGTTGGATCATATTTTCATTTTCTTGTTCCATACGTTCTTCCTTTTCTTCTTTTATTTTCAAAAGATGCTGTATGATGATACCGATAATCATGAAGGTTACAATTATTGAAATCTCCATATAATAGTGCTATAATCAAATACTTAACAATCGACATTTATAACTTTTAATAAACTGCCTCAGCAAGTTGGTGTTGACCGTCAAAGTTAACGACATGGTAATATTTCCCGTTGTATTGTTCAATAGCTTGGTCAGATATCGAAAACTCAACGTATTGATTAGTCAGAGTGAAATTGTGAGTAACAATTTGATGACCACCCTGAAAGAAAAGTCTTACCGATCCATTGTAGTGAGTTGACCACATTTTTATTCCGACATTGGTATTTTTTACTTGAATATCCTGATGGGTAATCTTGACTGGATTGTAAATAGAGTAATAGATTGGCTGGCCATTATCCATAGTCACTATGTAGCGAGCAATGTAATCGCCGTAAGATTCCCGGGCTAAAATTGAAGTTACACACAAAAGAGCGAGTGTGAAAAAAGTTATGAATTTCTTCATATCTGAAAATTGTTTAAGTCTTACACTAATATATACCATTTGTCTAAGAATGTAAACAGCATCACACAAATTTACTATGTGTTAATCTCATCTAAGTTTACCATTGTTCTCATCGTAAGAGTGATAACCTCCCCGGCGAGCATATTTTTGTGAGTTTAAATACGCGACTCCAAGCAGTTCACCGGCCTTCAATCTCAGCAGCTCCTGGATAAGGACAGGCTTGACTTTGCCTTCAATCTTTCTTTTACGACTCTTAACATCTGAAAGGAGGTTATAAACAAAGATTACTCAGATTTATCTGTAGCTCAGTTTAAGAGACTGATATTTGAGTCTTATCTCGCATCAACAATTATTTCGACTTACGGAAAATCTCCGCATGTGAAAATACTTCATAAAATAAACTAATGATTAGCTCAATTAGCGACTTAGGCGTAGGTGGAAACCGTAATATTTACCAAATTATTAAATATTATTACTGTCCACTAAACCATAAAATATAGACCCCAACCTCTTGAAAGTTTCTTTTTGCCGACTAAACGTTTCATTACGTCTTTCAAAAACTTTGAGAATTGCCATTTGGCTTGTCGATTATCGGTCAATATGATTGCATCCTCAATGTTTTCAATCAACATTTCCGGCATTTTACCATACTTCAGCCACGCTGCAAAAGTCATACGGTATTTCTCCCAATCCTCGTCTTCCCCAGGATTAGTGAGCACCTTTTCAGCAAATCCCGACTGACGAAGAATCTCCAACAGCTCGTCAATATTCACTGTATCTGTATCAACCATATATTCCAGATGTTTCTGAAACTCCAGAGAGGCAAGAAACGCAGTCTGCCCCATGATGAACGGCTCCAACAAATCAGCCTCACCCATACCCAAAGCCATCTCCCCATATTCCTGGGGATGGCTTTCCATCCAAGCCTTCAAATCCTCCTTCCTTCTTTCGGAGCCAGTATCATTTAGTGTATTATCCATAATCAAAAGTGTTTAGATTGCAAAATTATCACGCACATGACCATAAAAAAGAATTGTGCAACAACAAAGTTCGCACAAATACATTGCTAAATCCTTCTCTTTGGACACAATTCGCATCTTTTCCCACAAAATCCCACATTTTCTCATATCCATTTGACCAAAATAGTCAGAGATCGTAGTAACTCATGCACGTCCTGTCCACCTTTTCCAATTGTACGTTAGGAACTGCAAATCCACATTAACTAACCATTGTTTCCCACATTCTCAACATTCTCATAGCCAGAACGGTGGATTATTATGAAATCAGTTGCGCACCTCCCACTTTTTTTTGTAATTTTCCTCTAAAACGTATTTCCAAAAGCTAATGTAATACCCCAGAATTATAGTAGTTTTGTTTA
>CAYNUE010000120.1:0-9050 GCA_964400325.1 uncultured Sangeribacter sp.
AGATGAAAATGGACAATGAGAACAACTTCCACAATGCATTCTTCCTTTTGATGGACCTTATAGGCCTTGAGACAGAGACGGAGTCGGCCACATCCGATGGAAGCATCGACATCACCATCAAGACCGAAGACTACATCTATGTGATTGAGTTGAAATATGACGGAAGCGCAGAAAATGCCCTCCAACAAATAGAAGAGAAGAAATACGACCGCAAATTTCAGATGGATGGTCGCCAGATAATCCGCATTGGCGTCAATTTCTCCTCCGAAACCCGCTGCATCGAAGACTGGATCATCGAAAAATAAAGAAGTCACAGGATTTTTTCTTGTCAAGTGATTTCCAAAAGTGAGTGTTTTAACCCACTTTTGGAAATCATTCAGATATCGTCTATCTACCATAAAGTAGCCACCTTTAGCAAAGCCTATCCAGAAATTTGACTTGAAACTTGAAAATGGAGGATTTTATAAAAACTTATATTTAATATTAGCATTAAAAAAACAAAATTGTTACCTGCAAGTTTCAATTTGAGGAATTTCTCTCTACAGGTATCAATTATTATGATTGTTCTCCATAAATGTCAATCGGGACCAAATCGAATTTTATATCTTTTTAGCAAGTCTCCAATGAAATTAATAAGTTTTATATTAACTTCGCTTTCCCCTCAACATCTTACCCTTCTTTAACAGATCAGAGATCTTACTATTAAACGCTAGTATCCAAAGATAAAACGATCTCAAATTGGAAATTCAAACAATGAAGTAAGAGAAAATCCTTTTCGACACCGTGAAGACTGGCAGACAGAGAAATGACTCAATTTTCTGGGAGGTAAAAAATAATAATACGACTGCTTAATAGACCTTCGGATATATTTGTTAAATTTGCAAGGAAATCTGCTTTTTCAGCTCCAGGTGACGATGCCTTTAGTAAAGGATGAACCAAAACTTGGTCTGCATCCATATACCATAGACAACTTAACCAGATGATTATGGATGCTGCTTGCCATACACAAATTGTCGTGGCGATCCAGTCATGAATCACTATACATCGATGACTGGAAATCCAGTGGAATTAGCATATCTTAAGGCGCATTCTTGTACATCTGAAGTTAATATTTGTCACGACGTTTGAGATAGCTTTATAATATATTTCAGAGGTCTGTAATCAGTCATTGAAGAAATCTCCGGCATTGTATAGCTTTTCGAGCGCAACTTCATTTGGCTGCCAAGTCCGCACTTTGATCAGTGGAGCTTCAATATCAGTCATGTCCACAAGAAGGAAGAGATAACCATCGTCAGCGTATGTAGATGAATTGTATTCTTGACGGATATTGATAGCGAATATCTTTTGATCGTCGAATTTTTCCAGCCATTGTATCTGATGGTTAGTGAATCGCAGGTTGATGAAGTCATTGCGATTGAAGCAACGGCTGAGGTTTGCGATGTAGTCGTCCTTGGTGTATCGATTATACTTTATCAAGTCCTGACCATTCAGTGATATTGATTTTCCGTCAATTTTAGTATTCGTAGTATTCTTCTTCACGAGGTTTCCGACAATGATTACCGCATCGTCAGCGAAGATGTCGCGGAGATAATCTAGACGCTCCAGACTGTAAGCTGTCTTATAATTTTCCATGAAGGATACAATTATTTCTCTTACATCAGGTGACCATGAAGCTTTGCTATTGAATATTCCATCTTCTACTGCATCTCCAAGTCCGAAAGCAACATTTTCAATTTTGTTATTCTTGTCAAATGTAAAGCTTATATCCTCTACAAAGGTTTTCTTCCTTCTACCATTGAAAGAGAATGACATTTTAAGTCCACGTGCAATCGTTCTGCCTCCCAATCCCTTATAATATCTAACGTTAGAGGCATCCAAGATTCGTGCTTTACCATATCCCGTGAGCCGATTGAACATTCCTAATCCATCGACAGTGAAATACGGAAAAGCGTCGCTATAGCTTCTGGTGGTAATGGCATTGATGATGCCACTGATAGCTTGAGAGTGAATAGAGGGATCTTTTGAGTTCGATACATCTGATACACCATTGGATACAGCAGGAGTAATTTGGTGGTCAATTGCGAAATTTGAGTTGTATGATGTTCCCGATGCCATACCTGTTTGTGCCAATGTCTGGTTGGTATTCCGAGCCGCCACCTTGATTGAAGCTTTATGGAAAACTCTTGGAGAGATTACATCGAGAACACTTTCTACTTCATAGTCTCCTCTTGCCTGCGATTTGTATTCGTATTCGATATCAAGACTATATTTTTCAGTCTCATACCCAGGTAACCTCTCAATTGACCCACGTCCACCTTTGGCCAGTCCTTGACATTTAGTTTCTCCATCGGAGTATGAGAATTCAAGGCTTGATACCGATTCCCCTTTATAGTTGAAGAATAGATCAGTAAAACATCCATCTTTCTTGTCGAATTCTACAGTAATATCGCTCAGAATTTGGTCAATCTTCATAGGAAGCCAGTTTACTAATATTCTTCCTCTGTCATCTCTGACCTCGTTGGGAAACTGTACAGAGCGAATAAGGGAATAACCCCAGTAGAAATACTGTAGGGCCATATCAATCTTTTTTTCGGCAAGACAGTCCTCGGCAATCGCTATCATATTTTTCGCCTTAGTGATACGATTATCATATATTCTTGCCAACTCCGATCTCTTCATATACCTTCGGACAGTAATATTTGGAGCTGTCCCCTCTGAAGGCCATCTATGGGCGTTAGCAATAGTGGCCTGTGAGTAAGTCTTCACACAATTTTGCACCTTGGACTCATGGTCAATATTACCATTGACTGAGACTTCATTCTCTATCTGAGAGAAATCAGAAGATACATGCACAGCAATCTGACTGACAAGATTAACCAAAGCCGCCCTATCAGCCTCCTCCTCCGTAGCTCCAACTCCCACTCCATAGTAATACTCCCCAGAACTCTGGATATGATCCCATGTCTCAGCGTGAATTGCTAATCTATGCAAGATAATAACCAGAATCACAAAGTATTTGAATACATTCTTCATAGATTATTCTTTAATAGATTTTAATTTTTTACTTTAAATCTTAATTTTTTAATACTATTTTATAACGGCTCTTACTAATCCATCTTCATAAGGATCAAGAAGTTGAGAATTTACATCAGGCCAATATCTTGTAGTTGTTGAAATATCCACTGAGCCAGATTTTGATATATAAAAAGCCCAAGCATTTTTTAAAGTAGTCAACACCCATTCACCACTATGCAAAAATGATTCTTCAGTATCTTCAGATGGAGTAGATGTCCAATAATTTCTAAGTCGAGAGGAAGTAGCTCGATAAGGCATGGCCATACTCTCTCCTGTACTACCACAGATAATGACCGCGCTTATACTTTCGTAAACATTTTCCATGTTCATGATTGTGCAAAAATCAAGTAATTCTTCATAATCCGCTTTTGATGGAATCACCCAAGATCCTTTCCATAAAGCTTTTGCAGTATCATAAGTGGTGGATCCTTGAATGTCGTCATTACCGAGACATCCTGTGCGGGAAGGTGTTTGTCCCCAATGATAAAATTCTCCAAACACATTAGATTCATTTTCGTCTTCTTGCCATTGTGCAATATCAGCTCCAACATTTTCATCAGCCCATAACGTTCCACTTGGCAATCCTAAATCCACCCACATGTGTCCATTCTCTTCACCTGATACTTGCTTCATAGCCCAGCCGTTACGTTTTGTTGGTGTTGGAATATTTAACCACCCACTTTTACCCATAGCCAACATATCTTCAGTACAATCCATCGTGTAAAGATAGTCCCATCCATCTTCCTCTTGTTTGTTGATCTTGATTTGTTTAGTACGAATTATTTCGTTATAATCATAGAGATAATCAGTATATCCAGATTCGTTGACCGTTAGATATGCAAAATCTTCACTATAATCATAAGTAAAGGAATCCGGATAAAAACATTCACTAAAATTAATTCCCCCAACAGCAATATTATCTCCAGGTATCCCTTTGAATCTTATCCGACTTCCTCCCGGTTTAATTGTAATGGTAATAGATAGTTCATTACTTGAAGAATAAACAGCTTTTCCAAATTCTTCTGTCCAATACATGGCAGTAGTAGGTGACAGCGTAACAACATCTTGTTCAAATTTCAAAGATGGATCGTCAAAGAAAGTGGCATTTACCTTCATTTCCGAATTTTTATCTAGGGTACCGTAATAGCTTACGATCCATTCACCATTAGTATTTTCATTATACACGGCTTTTCCGTATACATTACCTTTGCTTGTATAAAACTCAAGGAATAAAGTGTTTCCATTTTCCCATTCTTTAGAGGAAGCTCGTGTTGATATATCGTCAAAATCAACAAATGAGCCATTTAGTGTCATTGTGACAGTATGTAGAGCTTTGTCTTCGTCTTCGTACATTTCAATGTCATTTGTACACGAAGTCAATAATATGGAAATCAAGATTGATAGAATCAATTCCATAAATGTATGTATTGTTTTCATTATAATCAATTTTTTTATGGGTTCCAGTCTTCATCTTCATCGTATGGATCGAATTCAATATTAATTGAGGATTTATATTGAACTATCTCTATATGAATTGACTTTTCCTCTCCATCTGGTAGGTCTGTCAACATTATGGTTATATTGCTTGTTCTATCTTCAGACGTAATGTTTTTATCCATAGTAAGATAAAAGCCATTGCCAATTTTAGTCACTGAGTACCAGTCATCTTCGGTATTCTTTTCAATTGAGTAACCTCCATCACAAGTAATGTGAACTATTTCTGAATCACCTCCCTTTGCATACATGACGATCTTAGATATATCGGCACTAAGTTGTCTTCCAGATTGCTTAATAGTATATTTAACACCTTGTGAGTATTTGTCAGAAGTGTCCAAATCTGAAGGTATAACCTTAAACATAGCGGTTCTCTCATTAATAGAAGGGTTATAGTCAACTTTTATTGAGTATGTATCGTTATTATTTTCAATATGAACCCAATTGTCATCACTATTAGAATATTCAACTTCCCAAGTCGTGTTGATTGAAGATGAAACTGATAATGTGGTATTTCCTCCCATAGCACCAAACTCTCCTGAAGTATTGTCTATGGTAAGGAATTGACCCGTTTGGATGACATTAGCTTCAATGGTTTTCCCTTCAGAGGTAAGTGAGATTTTTCCAGACCTTACATTCTCTGCTTCATTCTTTGAGACAGATACCAATATGGTTTTATTCCCGATGCCTGAATAATCTGATAGGGTAATCCATGAGTCAGATACTTCTGCTATCCATTTCTGTGGGAAAGGTAATTCTAACTCTTTTGATGCAGCATGCCAGTTGAATTCAAGAGGTACATCACCTCCGAAATCGGAAATATCAATACCTTGTTGGACAACAGTAATTGCTGACTCGATACCACCCGTCATGGAATCCTTTATTGTTATGGATCCCGATCTCGAAATCAATGATTTATTTTCTTGCGCGCTTATCGTAATAGCCATTTTGCCAGCATCACCTTTTCTTTGGCTAAATGAAATCCAGTCTGGACTATTACCCACTACCCAACCGATATTTGAATTAATGTTTATGGTCTCTGAATTGTTGCCAGCTGGTATGTTGACAGTGCTTGGACTTAAATTCAAATACCGTCCGGATTGGGAAATGGAAATGTTACCAACTGAAGATTTATTGTCTTTATAATAAAATAGTATTTGACCATTTCTATTTCCACTTTGGTATGAGGGAAGAGCAGAAATAATAACTTGGGTGTTTCCGGCATTTCCATTTGAAGGTTGGATATCAATCCATGAGTCATCAGAGGATGCAGTCCATGGAATTTCACTGGAAATTTTCACTGTTTGGTTTCCTCCATCAGCATCATAAGACAATGATGTTATTTCATTGAAAGAAAGATTTGGCCGATACTGGGTTATATTGATGGTGCCTCCAACGTTAAAAGTTGATGACCTCAAATCTATTCGACCTGATCTCTGTATATTATCATTGTTATCTCCAACTGTAATCGTAAGTTGATTATTTTTGTATGTTGCACTTAGCCACCCATTGCCATCATAAATATTAGTTGCTAAGTCATCAACATTTGTTTCCACATCAATGGTAATTGTACGTGCTTCACCTGAAAGGAAAAGAGTAGAATTCTCTAAGTTTACAAATTTAAACGTAGGAGTTGCAGCTGCTTGCGTGGCCGTTATAGTTCTCATTTGACTCCATTCAGCAGCATATGTTGAAATGTTAAATACAGCAGTCCTACTTATAAGACTTTCATTGTTGTCAGAGGTAATAGAGAAATCTGTATTTGAAATTCCATTTGTTGGAGTCAAAGATACCCAAGCTGGTACGTTGGAAAAAGACCAATCGCTTTCAGACTTGACAGTACCGGTCTTAGTTTCTCCTCCATTCTTGAATTCAAAGTCATGTGGTGTGACGCTGAGATAATGACTTTCTAAAGAAGGTTTATATCCCCCATCGAAGATAGTTTCGCTACATCCAGTCAGGAATGCTGAGAATGCCAGAGCAATTATAGCAATATTTTTTATAGGTCTTATTTTCATATTCTGATTTAAAATGTTAAAGCTAATGCAAGTCTTGCATTAAATCCCTCTCCCATATTATTGATTTTTGATGTTAACCCCGATAGCGTCTTAAATCCTTCACTTTTGACTACTCCAATAGCATACTCAGGCGTGATACTGATGCCAAAATTAGAAGATACCGCATAATATATTCTTGCTCCTATAGTGGTTGCAGAACAATTAGCACCATCTATATGAGCATAGAGGCCGTCGCTGCTTTCTGATATTTTTGTGAAGCGATATCCAATCTGTGGAGTCACTTTAATTCGTGTTCCTACGAGAATTCCATAACCCAATCTGCCTGTTAAAATTAAGGAAGGAGAATAAGTACATGCATCTGGACTGTAATCTTTATCTTCTCCCATATAGTTCCAATAGATGATTGGACTCTTTTGGAAACAATAACTATAATCAACTTCTATATTAAAATTGGATATATGGCTTCCTAGGGCAGCTGTTATATTCATGGAAGGGCCAAGTCCAATACCGGCATCAAGATAAAAATCTGTTGATTTGACATATTGCTTTTGCAGTGAAAACGAGATTGAGTCATTGTTGCCAATGTAAACTGTCTTCTCAATGGGTTTACAGCCTTCCTGTATCAGTTTGATTTTATGCTCGCCCACTTCTCCTTCGTATGTGTATGGAGTGTTTCCTTTAAAAGTACCGTCAATATATAATTTTGAATTTGAAGGATTAGAATTTATTGTAACAATTACTATCTTTCCTAAATCTACTCTTACATCTACAGTTTTATTCTCCACCACATCAAATGTTTGCCTTTCTGATTTAAAACCTATTTTTGAAATTTCCATAGTATATTGACCAATCATTAGATCGATGTTTTTAGGTGTTTGCCCGTAAGAAATCCCATTGATTAGAATCTCTGCTCCAAGAGGAGATGAGGTGACTGCAACTGTCCCTAAAATCGGTTCCGGTGTTTGTAAATTAATCGTGCGATTATCATTCTCTTTTACCTGAATATACTCAATAGTAGATTTATGGGCCAGTTGCTTACATTCAACTTGATAATTACCAGCCTTAAGAACTCCTGACCATTGACGTGTGCCTTTTAGTTCACCGTTAACGTATATTTCGGCATCTGCATCTACATTAAATGTAATATCAGAGAAATTTGACCGTAAGATGACATCTTCAATTAATATTTCTGATTTATTGTTAAGTGTGAATCTTCCTTCTGCCATATGAAAATTATCGGCCAATACTTTATATGTGTATGTTCCGTATTCTAGACTTTTGGCTACGGAACCTGAAGAATCGATATTCCCAAATAACTCTTCAGCTGAATTCTCATTAGGTCCTTTGATCATGACTATGGCCTTTGAATTTGTAGGCATGATATTGAACTGAACCATTTGAGTATAAATTCTCTTTTGATCCGAATTCAAAGTCATAACATAGTTTTTGCCACTTTCTAAGGATGTGTGTAGGTCATACTTGTTGATTGGCAAATAGCCATTGCGGGTGATCGTAACTAATTTGGCATTCTTTTGGACATAAAGCCACAAAACTCCGTCATGATCTTCCACAATATGGTTCATATTTCCGAAGTTGAAATTATATTCGTTTACATCGTCATTAGGATTGGTTGATGTAACTTTGATAATGGCGTATCTGTCTCCATTGCCGTCAAACTTCTCGTATTTCGTATCCTTAGCTGAAAGGTCGAATGGATCCACGTCGAAGTCTGCTATCGAGAATCTGAGTCTCTCTTGAGCAGAAATTCCAGATAACCCTATGAGCAAAAGCGTGAAGAGTAATAGTAATTGTTTGAATATAGGCATGCGTTGGGTTGGCATAACATTCAGCCTCGGTCTTCCTCTCGTTGGCGTTAGGTCAATAAAAAAGCGTAGGAATCTGTATCTGTTGCCGTCCTACCAATAGAGGCTTCTCGCATTACCCTTTAGAAGTCGGACGGTAACGCAGAAGCCCACGCATATATGCAATATATGTGTTCGGATATGTCTTTCACAAGACACTACTCCGAATGAGTAAATTGCATACCACGGGCATCTATCGTTGCTCAATCCTTAACTTCTAAATGAAATTGTGCGAGAATTTCAATTGGTTAAGAATCAGCGCGGATAACGCTTTAAAAATTTAGTCTCATCCGATACCATCAATATGCCATCGGAGCATTACACCTGTCTTACCTATTTCTGTAACTACTAGATGCTCTGCAATCGCAAAGTTATAACTAAATCTTGATTATTCCAAATGAAAGTGAAATAAAATTTGTCTAACGTTATATTTTTTGTTTGGATTTATATACTTACAAGTATTTATAAGCTCTACTGTGTATTTTTTCGGATATTTTTGTTAAATTTGCAGGGAAAGAATGATAATGACTGTGATAAATTGCGTAATAAATAGATGAATAGAGGTTCAATAAGGCTTAAATCGGTTGAAATCAGAGGTTTC
>CAYNUE010000121.1:0-8748 GCA_964400325.1 uncultured Sangeribacter sp.
TCTGTGTTGTTCTGTGTTTCCGTTCCTGTGTAGTTCTGTGTCCCCGTGCGACGTTCCAGCGAGCAAAGCGAGCCCAGTTCCTGTGTCGTTCCAATTCTCGCAGATAAAGAAATAAGAATGTCTTATTTATATCTTCACTATGTGTCAGAGTGAGGAAAATAAAAGATCTGTGTATAATTATCATATTTTCTAAAAGATACTTTGGAGTCTATAAGAAAAAAAGTAATTTTGTATATTTACAAAGACTTCAAGTAATCTCTGAGTAAATCTAAACCACTACGGTATGCGTATCAGCCATATTATCCCATTTCTCATCTGTTGCTTTCTGACAGTATCATGCAATAATACTGCCCGGAAAGGTCTTGACCGAGTCGACTCCATGTTGGAGGCGGATGCACAAGCGGCCTCCGCGCTCCTTGACTCGATAAGTCCGCACACCACTGCCGACAGCGCTCGTCACGCCCTCTACCGGCTAGTGACGATAGGCAAATTGACCGGCAGAGTCGACAACGACAGCCTGCTCTCACTCGTCAGACAGTTTTATACTGGCAATGACCCCGATCATCCCGTGCGCGACGCGATGATAGCTGACTATTATCTTGGCACGGAGGCCATGGAGAAAAACCTTATTCCTGCCGCCACAAGCCTGTTGACAGCAGCCAGGGAGGCCGGTGAGACACTCCACGACACCGCCTATCTGTGCCGTATCTACGGGCATTTGGCTTATTTATCTCAGCAAGACTACAATGGTCAGGCTTCTATAGACTATTCCCGCAAAGCTCTTGAGATGGCTCTTGTGGCCGACACGATAAATGCAGTCTACGATATGATACGCCTTGCAGATGCGTATTCCTCTGTACTCAACGATTCCCTAACATGGGCAACCCTCGACCGAGCTCTTGATACCCATAAGGCACAGACAGACAAGACACTCAGACAAGACATTCTTAAGCAATACGGAAGAATCAAAGCTTTACGCCGTCAGCCTGCCAAAGCTGTGGAGATGTTTGAAAAGGCTCTGGAGTTAGGTCCGCTCGAATTAGCTCCGCTCTCGGCATACGCATGGGCACTCGTGGCTGAGGGGAACGTAAGTAAAGGATTGGAACAATTACGTATGGCCGCACCTATAGTACACTCGTCTGAAGATTCGCTCTATTATCATTATTATGCCTATCGTATCTATCGTATCCTAAAAGATTATAAACAGGCTATGTATCATGGTGATATAACAGGCCAACTGGAAGATAGAGATTTATTATTGCGTTTGGACCAGCCCACTTACGCCGGCAAGGAGACCTATTACAGAAGTGTCTCCGACCAGCTGCGTGCCGAACGTAAGGCGCGTATATATCGTGAGTGGCTAATAGGTACCTCGATAGGTGCGTTGCTTATCATCTTGCTGCTGACAGTAACAGTGGCTGTGCTGCGTTACCGAAAGAAGATGTTGGCGATAAACTGCGGTTTAGGTGAGTTAAACCGTGAACTCACAGCTGCCAAAGAACAAATTTCGGAAATGACCTTAGTACAAAGTAAGATTTTGGAAGAGTCCCATAGCAGCAAGATGAGCATGGAGCAGCTGCAAAAGACCTCCAAGGAGTCGCTGGCAGACCTCAGTGCCCTGATACGCAGTTCACTGGACGGTCTTATACAGGTAGACCGAAATACCCAGAGTACTAAAATAACACATTCCTATCTTACCAGAGCTTTGGAGCAGATACGTGAGTGTGGACGGCGTATGTTCAAGGACAACGCGGCCTCGCCTGTGTTCCATTATCTTGATGCAGTCAATGACAATGTGTTCACCCACATACGTGAAGATTATCCTACTGTGTCGGATAAGGCTATGAACATCCTTGCTCTCGTTATATTAGGTATCTCTTATAGCAGTATAGGTCTGATTCTCGACATGACTTACACTAATGTCACGCAAAATATGTTCCGGCTCAGAAAGAATTTGCTCATACCTGACACACCACATTATAAACAATACAACAGTATCCTAAAATAAAAATCTACCCTCTCCCCTCGGCTGCCTATAATATTCCGTCATTACATCTGCTGTTTTTACCCCTACATACTACTCTACTATTCAATGACTTACGCCTATGTAATAAAATTAACATATTACACCCTTATATATCTCTATAAATCACCAACTTACAAACGCAATGTAATATCAATTTTCGCCCCCAAATTTTGGAACTATCGGTACACCTAACTAATTTTGCACAAAATCAATCACCATTAACACCCCACTAATCATGAGTAAGAAACTGTTCTTTTTATATGGTTTTGGCATCAAAGGCTGGCCATAGACCACAGCTCTCAGCGACATACACAAGTAGCATGAGAGCACATTTACGCCTTCAGCAAGAAATAACATTAACTAATATTAACTACTCTAAACTTAACTATTATGAAAAAGATACTATATGGCTTACTGCCAGCCATGTTTGCGGCGTTGATTACAGGCTGCTCTTCGGACACGGCCTCCGACATAGTGCCTGAAAGTCCGCAGGTACCTGTGCAGGATGTACAGGATGTACAGGAGGAAAACGGGACTAAAGCACCTCTGGAGCCAGATAACGACATAATAGCACTTTATTGTACACAAACAGCAACTACCGTCGATCTGGTTAAGACTATCATGGAATCTTCGAACGGAACAGAAAATGTAGTGTTCTCCCCCTTCAGCATCTATACCGCTATGTCAATGCTGGCAAACGGAACAGACGGGGAGAACCTCAGGGAAATCCTTGATTTTCTATATATTACAGACCAAGGCGAGGAGTTGCAGGAAGACTGTGGTATTTTTCCGCTTTTTCCTCCGACCGGACAGGAAGCCAAAGCCTTGGAATTTCTCAACAGAACCAGTGCGAGACTGATTGACAACATACCGTATCTGGATGAGGCGGTGACATTTAAAATGGCAAACTCAGTCTGGACAGACACCGGTTTTGATATCAGTCCGAAGTTTACCGACATCATGAGCTCAGCATACAATGCTCCGGTATTCACTCACGATTTCACAACAGAAAATGTCTGTGACCTCATCAACGGCTGGGTCAGCGAAAAGACAAACAATCTCATTCCGCAACTCATGACGGGACACCTGTCCGGACCTCTGGCACTCACAAGCGCAATGTACTTCAAGGGACTGTGGAACCAGCCTTTCGAACCACAGAATACCACCAAGGAAACTTTCATATGCAGCGACGGCACGGAAGTCACTGTCGACATGATGCATCATCAGAAAGTCAAGGCTTATCTCGGTCAGGCTTACGGCGGCCACACTCTTACCATGACATTCGGTGACAACCATTATTACATCACTTTCCTCCTGCCGGTGCCCGACGCCGATATACCCCAGATTGTGGACGATCTGAATTATGGTAAATTCCGATACTGGGAATTATGCATCGATTACGGAGAAACCGAGGTATTCCTCCCCAAGTTCTCTATAAAGGCTGAATATGACCTCTGTGACATTCTCAAGGCGCTCGGTGTAAACGGTATTCTCTCTCCAACCCAATGGAACGGTCTAACCGACAGCAACCAGTCTCTCTATCTCAGCAACGCTGTCCACAGCACTGCATTCTCAATAGACGAGACGGGAAGTGAGGCCGCAAGCTCAAGCGGCTTGGCCTTGGGCGCTGGTCATCCTATGGACAGGCCTGAGCCGCTGGCCGAGCGTATATTCAGGATTGACCGTCCGTTCATATTCACCGTAATGGAATACAACTGTTGGATACCTCTGCTCGTCGGCTGGGTCAACAACCTCTGACGTTCCTGAGAAAGAAAAATACGCAAATCTGCTTTATGCCTTTTATACTTACAGTGTGAGACCGGCCAGTCGCAAGACTGGCTGGCCTCACCGATTTATGCACGTGCTTATTGTCCTGGGAAGGGGAACGACACAGGAACGGGGCTCGCTTTGCTCGCTGGAACGTCGCACCGGGGACACAGAACGGCATAGGAACGGAAACACAGAACTACACAGAACTTAAAGCTTAACTCCCGCAAGGGATAGGCCAAGCCTCCTTTTGCCCTACCGCCTTCACTCAACCCTGCTCAGGCACCCCAAACATAAGCCAACCAAAAGCCGCACCCAAACATAAGCCAACTAAAAGCCGCACCCAAACATAAGCCAACCAAAAGCCGACACCCCACACATAAGCCAACTAAAAGACGCACTCCACACATAAGCCAACTAAAAGCAGCCTACCTCCTCGCCTAACACCCCCTATCTCAACGCTTACCTCACACACTGTGGCTGTATAAATTAAAAATCTGTGTTGTTCTGTGTTTCCGTTCCTGTGGCGTTCTGTGTCCCCGGTGCGACGTTCCAGCGAGCAAAGCGAGCCCAGTTCCGTGTCGTTCCAACGCCCATATAAGAATAAACAACGAATGAACGGTGCGATGTGCGCAGCACGCAAAGGGAGCCCAGTCCATATATCGTTAAACTTGATTGAGGAACCTATATAAATGATTTATTATACTAAATTTATTTAATAAAATATTGTTGGAATTGAAGAGAATACGTAGCTTTGTAGAGTAGTTTAAATTTACATTATCATGAAAAATCTTAGTTATGAGCTTATCGGAGCTGCTTTTGAAGTGCGTAACTGTTTAGGAGGTTATCTACATGAGACTGCTTATGAAGCAGCATTACATTATGAGTTGTCACTACGTGGTATAAGCAGTGAACGTCAGGTGAGTTTGCCGGTAATATATAAAGGTCATAGCATTCATAATCCCTATCGTATTGATATAGTTATCGAAGAAAAAATAATAGTTGAGCTTAAATCATTACCTTCTATGGGTATTCGTGAAGTAGGACAATTATTAAATTATATGCACCTATCAGGCATAAGATTAGGTTATCTTATTAATTTTGGCACCACTGATTTTTGTACTGCTACCGCACCTACTGACCGTAGAGAACTTCTATATAAAGGAATATATAGATATTATCTTTAATTCTTCCCTTTATATTACTAACGATTTTTTCTTCATCGGTAATTGGAACGACACGGAACTGGGCTCGCTTTGCTCGCTGGAACGTCGCACCGGGGACACAGAACGGCACAGGAACGGAAACACAGAACAGCACAGAACTAAAAGTCAACTCCCGCAAGGGATAGGCCAAGCCTCCTTTTGCCCTACCGCCTTCACTCACCCCCGCTCAGGCACCCCACACATAAGCCAATTAAAAGCAGCCTACCTCCTCGCCTAACACCCCTATCTCAACGCCTACCTCACTGTGTCTGTATAAATTAAAAATCTGTGTTGTTCTGTGTTTCCGTTCCTGTGCCGTTCTGTGTTCCCGGTGCGACGTTCCAGCGAGCAAAGCGAGCCCAGTTCCGTGTCGTTCCCACACCCACAGATAAGGAACTTTAGAAACACAACAGGCGCCGATTGGTGTGTTAAGGTGATACCTACTTGGTATCGTGGGAAGGGGAACGACACAGAATGGGGCTCGCTTTGCTCGCTGGAACGTCGCACCGGGAACACAGAACTACACAGGAACGGAAACACAGAACTACACAGAACGTAAAAGTCAACTTACGTGAGGGATAGGCCAAATCAGGAAATATGATTAAATTTGCAGCTAGAAATCAATATAGAATCAGAAATGTCATTGAAATGCGGTATAGTGGGTCTGCCAAACGTAGGCAAATCGACCCTGTTCAACTGCCTTAGTAACGCCAAGGCCCAATCAGCTAATTTCCCCTTCTGTACCATCGAACCCAACGTCGGTGTCATCACTGTGCCCGACGAGCGTCTCAACCGCCTGGTAGAGATGTGCAACCCTCGTTCTGTAGTGCCTGCAACTGTCGAGATTGTCGATATAGCTGGCCTTGTAAAAGGCGCCTCGAAGGGTGAGGGTCTCGGCAATAAATTTCTTGCAAACATACGTGAGACGGATGCAATCCTGCATGTGCTGCGCTGCTTTGATGACGACAATATAACTCACGTCGACACAACAGTAGACCCGGTACGCGACATGGAGATAATCAATTATGAACTCCAGATAAAAGATCTCGAAACTGTCGAAAACCGACTGGCAAAAACCCTGAAAGCAGCTCAGACCGGTGGTGACAAGACAGCCCGTATGCAGGCAGACGTATTGTTAGCATACAAAGAAGCTCTCGAACAGGGACGCCCAGCACGCAGTGTCCAGTTTGAAACCAAAGATGAACAACGTTTCGCACGCGACCTGTTCCTACTTACCAACAAGCCGGTGCTGTATGTCTGCAACGTTGACGACGATTCGGCTGTCAACGGCAACCATTACGTAGACGAAGTACGCAAAGCTATAGAAGGCACAGGCGCCAGCCTTATGATAGTGGCAGCCAAGACCGAAAGTGAAATAGCAGAACTTGACACTTACGAAGAACGACAGGAGTTTCTTGAGGAGATAGGCCTTAGCGAGAGCGGTGTGGCACGCCTCATACGTGCTGCCTACAACCTACTTGACCTTCAGACCTACTTCACCGCCGGTCCTGATGAATGTCGTGCCTGGACATTCATGCGCGGCACCAAAGCACCGCAGGCAGCCGGCATCATACACACCGATTTTGAGAAAGGCTTCATACGTGCCGAAGTTATAAAGTATGATGATTTCGTTGCTCTCGGCTCAGAGACAGCAGTTAAGGAAGCCGGCAAGATGTCGGTCGAAGGAAAAGAATATATAGTACAAGACGGTGATATAATGCACTTCCGTTTCAATGTCTGAGTCTGTAGTTTCAGACTCCTTCCATACGTGGTACAGGCCTACTAAGTGAACCATTATCAGGAATACAGCGTTTAAAACGGTGAGAAGCTGCTTATTGTAGCTCTATACCTACATGTATCACCTTTATCAACACGTATGAATTATGGATAATGAAAACGGAATGAAATTATATATAGTAAGCTTCGGCGATTCGGAGAAATACCGTCTTACCGTAAGAGAAGGAGAGGCTGACCCACTACAGGCCGTGGAGAAGGAACTTGACACTTATCTGCGTGACAAATTCCCTGGTGACAGCTTCGCTTATTTCACCTCGCCTAAGGTCACTGAAGTGGCATGGGAACACCGTGACCGTTACGAAAGCTATCCAAAGCTTAACGAAAAAGCTGTAGAAGCTATAAAAGTTGTTCTTGCCAAAGAAGTAAAGGACCGTAATGACATGCAGCAGCTTAACTCCGATGCTCCATACGATAATACCGGTGACGGTATAGGCACACTCTGATACAGTCATCTTATAACAGCAGCCCCCTACGGAAATCCGTAGGGGGCTGCTGTTATAAGATGACTGTATCAGTTCTTCTTAAGATTGATGTTCTGCTGCTCTTTGAGCAAGTCACGTATCTGAGTAAGCAATACTTCTTCTTTAGTGGGTTCGGGTTCTGCAGGAGCAGGAGTTGGTTCTTCCTCTTTCTTCTTAAGCTTCATTACTATACGCAGAGCCACAAAGATACTGAAAGCTATGATAAAGAAATCAACAATATTCTGGATAAAGATACCATAGTTTATTGCCACTTCCTCAACAGCGGCTACACCATCAGCTGCCTCACGGCCTTCAGTAATGACGTATTTCAGATTTTTGTAACCGTCACCACCGGTGCAGATAGAAATTACTGGCATTATAATATCGTTAACAAGCGACGATACAATTTTGCCGAAAGCACCACCTACGATTACACCGACTGCCATGTCGATAACATTGCCTTTAATGGCAAACTCTTTGAAATCCTGTAAAAATTTACCCATGTCGGATAATAAAAATAAAAAGTAATAATGTTAAAAACAGAAAGCAACATATTGCTAAGGTCTGTTCTGTCACCAGGACCCTTAGCTTTTCATACATAGTAACACACAAAAAGATTAAAAAGATTAAAGTTAGTTTAAAAAAAGAAGAAAATTTACAGTACCTACTCACAAGGCGTACAATAAAAAGTAAAAAAAGTGAACCTTGCAACGATAAAAAACGCGTACGAAGTGTTATATCATAAAAAATATAACTAATTTTGCAGACGTAATCCCGTAAGGTCGGTAACTACCGACATATATCCATGGCGTCTGCCCGCGACAGCGCCTGCATAGAATAGTTATATCCTATAACCGTAAAACATATCAGCACACAGTAAAACCCTTAATAGATAATAATATAAAAATGACAAAAATTGGTATCAACGGTTTCGGCCGTATCGGACGTTTCGTCTTCCGTGCTTCTACTAAGCGTGATGATCTTGAGGTAGTTGCTATCAACGACCTTCTTCCCGTAGACTACATGGCATACATGCTCAAGTATGACACTATGCACGGTCGCTTCGACGGTACCGTAGACTATGACATGGAGAAGAGCCTTCTGATTGTCAACGGTAAGCCTATCCGTGTAACTGCATGCCGTGACCCCAAAGAAATCGGTTGGGGTGAGGCAGGTGCCGAGTACGTTGTTGAGTCTACTGGTCTTTTCCTGACTAAGGAAAAAGCTCAGGCTCACCTTGAGGCTGGTGCCAAGTATGTAGTTATGTCGGCTCCTTCAAAGGACGACACCCCTATGTTCGTATGCGGTGTAAACCAGGACACTTACGTTCCGGGCACTCAGATTGTCAGCAACGCTTCTTGTACTACTAACTGTCTTGCTCCTATCGCCAAAGTTCTTAACGACAACTTCGGTATCAAGGAAGGTCTTATGACTACAGTTCACTCTACTACTGCTACTCAGAAGACTGTTGACGGTCCCTCTATGAAGGACT
>CAYNUE010000122.1:0-4298 GCA_964400325.1 uncultured Sangeribacter sp.
AGACTTTAGTGGCATGGAAAGAAAGTGTTGACATATCGCCAGCATTAAGGATGGGTTCACTGTTATCCTCTACCCCAGAAGCATGGGAGGCATCGTATATCACCTTATGGCCGTAATTGTCGGCACTCTCCTGTATAGACTTTGTGTCGTTTGGTTTACCATAGCAATGTACAGGCATGATGGCGGTAGTCTTCGGGGTAATTGCAGCCTCAATCTTAGCAGGGTCAATTCCGCAAGTAGCAGGATCAATGTCTACGAAAACAGGCTTTATGCCGTTCCACCACAGAGAGTGAGTGGTGGCAACGAAGCTATAGGGGGTCGTAATCACTTCACCGGTGATACGCAATGCCTGCAGAGCAGTGATAAGAGGAAGGGTGCCATTTGTGAAAAGAGATATATAAGGCACTTTCAGATACGTAGCGAGCTCTTTCTCAAGTTGCTTATGAAAAGAGCCGTTATTGGTAATCCACTTGCTGTTCCAAATCTCCTTGAGAAAAGCGTGAAACTCGTCAAGATCGGGAAGCAACGGCGATGTAACTGTGATTTTATCGCTCATTTCTTTAATTCTTTCAGTTCTTTAATTTCAGGGAAGCGGAACAAAAGAGCTCCACCTATATATATTATGGCTCCGGTACTTACAGAGCATATCAGAGATAGAACGTCATTGCCTATATATGTTGCCACTCCACGAGCGGCAAGATACATTACGGCACAAAGTATGATAATATATTTTAAGTCATTAAGTTGATCAAGTATAGTCATGTGAAGATATTTTCCTGTATAATGAGTATTCCAAATCAGGTTAAGAATTGATCCTGCTATGCTACCATAACACATTGCCTCAAGCCCCAATGGAATAGTGACACAAAGAATAGCCACGCCTTGTATTTTCTTAATTACTTCAAGTTTGAAGAAAATGTCACTTCTTCCCTTTACAATAAGATAATTGAGATTCACAGCGTGAATGGGATACCACATAAGAGAAAAAACTACTATTGATAGCAAGACAGCAGAGTATGACCAAACCTTAGTATAAAGAACATTTATTAATGGGTGAGCAACTGCACCAACGCCTAAACATAATGGGAAAATGATAAATCCGCATAATCGTATAATACGACGATATGCTGACTTCATTGCTTCGTCATCATCTTGGAGACGAACAAGCAAAGGATAAGTGACAGATTGCAAAACGCCCGTTGGCATACTTGAAGTCAATGCTGCCAAATTGTGAGCACGATTATAAAAAGCAAGATCGCTTGCGTGATATACTTTTCCGATTACGATAGAGTAGATGTTTGAATATAGCTGATTAAGAAGACTGGATCCAAGGAGCTTACTTCCGAATGCAAAGAATTCTTTGAAACTCTGTCTCGAAAACTCAAGCGATGGATGCCATTTTACCTTTAGAATTATCAATATTGTCGGTACAATTGTAGCAACAAGATTCTGGAATACAAGAGCCCAAACTTGAAAACCTTTATAAGCAAGAACCACGCCTACTGAGCCTGAAATAATTAAACCTATAATACTGAATTTAGCTTGAGTTTTAAAATCTAACTCAAGGGAGAGAAACATTCTATGAATTCCCGCAAGAGTACCGATGATAATAGTTAAAGCAGAAACTCTTAGAACTGCTGTCAGCTGAGGCATATCATAAAAGTCGGAAACAAGAGGAGCGCAAAAGAATAATATCCAATAACAAATTATCGAAACAACAAAACTAAACCAAAAAACAGTACTGCAATCAGTCTGTGTTCGATCTTTTTTTCGATAGAGTGCATCTCCAAGACCACTGTTTATAAAACAGCTTGCGACAGACATAAAAACTGTCAACATCGCAATCATACCGAACTGATCGGGCATGATCAATCTGGCAAGCATCACACTGATGCCAAACTGTACAATCTGCTTACCGCCTTGCTCTACAATGCGCCAGAAAATACCGTTTACCGCCTTATGTTTTAAAGTCTCAGCCATTTTGATATGACTACGATAAGCCTGACAACGCTTGCTGATCTTTTATGTTATCAAGCGCTTTTATGATGGAAGGGGATAATTTTAAATTTGTCAGTAGCTCTACCTGTTCATAACGGTGAAGATCTGAACCGAAGTATTCATACATACCGTGTTTAAGAAGATCTTGTGCCTTTTGCTGAACGGTTTTACCATACATCCCGACAAGAGACAGCAGATTGAGCTGGAACCGTACGCCAATTGTTTTGATACGCTCATAATCCTTGATAGATTGAATATAGATGTATCTTTCAGGGTGAGCCAATAATGGATAATATCCTTCGCTCATAATAGCTTGGAGTGTGTCCTCAAAGTCATAGGGCGCGATGAACATCGTAGTCTCCACCAGCAACATATCGTGACGGTCTCCGATAGGTAAAAAATCATTAGACTTCAACCTCTCGTAAAACAGACTGTCAATCATATTCTCCGATGCAAGGCGAAGTGTTACAGATCCATTATATGCTGTTTTCAGAGCATCAAATTCATGCTTCAGATGTTCAGTAGTATTGGGCACGTCCTCCATTATATGAGGAGTGAGCCACACTTGCTTTATACCTGCGTTTTCATACTCGTTAAGTATAGCAAGTGAAGTCTTAATGTCGCGCACACCATCGTCTACTCCAGGCAGTATATGGCTATGCCAATCAGTAACATTAAAAAGGCTGTATTGCCTCTTTGCATTAAAAGAAAACAGATTGAACAAAGCTTATAAGACGTTTGGCAACTTAAGGAATAACGTATTAGAGTCTAATCTTATTTCTCAATACGCTTGGCGATGGCATTTTTCCACCCGGGTTTGCTACTTGTAGGTTTCTCATCAGAATCATACTTGTAGCCATAGCCATATCCATATCCGTAACCGTACTTATATGAGTGGCTAAAGCCGTAACGACTTTCGTCGTTGCGAGTACCGTTAAGGATTACAGCCATGTGCTTATATTTCTTTTCCTCGTAGAGACGGTCGAGTTCTGCAAGCATTGAGCGCTCGAGAAGTCCGGCACGGACTACAAACACAGTGCGATCAGCATATTGGTCGACAATCTGAGCGTCTGCCACAACCTCGATAGGCGGGCAGTCTATGATTATATAGTCGTAGTGTGCTTTGGCAGCTTCAATCAATTTCCCAAAACGTGCAGATTCAAGAAGCTCTGTAGGATTGGGAGGTACGGTGCCAATTGGAAGAACCTGTAGGGTAGGGACACCTTTAGGGGTAACAAGCAATGCTTCGATGTCATTAGTCTCACCGCTTAGGAAGTCTGCAAGGCCACATCTCTTAGACTCTTTGTCAACATACAAGGAGGTAGATCCATGGCGCATATCACCATCTATAACAAGCACTCGTTTATCCTTGATGGCTATGGCTGCAGCAAGATTAATTGTTATAAAAGACTTTCCTGAACCAGGATTAAACGATGTAACGGCTATTACGTTACAACCATCCTTGTTTACTCGAGTAAACTCTGTATTGGTTCGAAGCACACGGAACGCCTCATTAAGGATGTCACGATTTTTATGCTTGACGAGAATTTCATAATCTTCGTAGTTCCCATCTTTCTTTTCCCCACGGACAATATACTGAGGAATCTCGCCGAGAAGGGGAGGCATCATGTCTTCTAGATCCTTGCGTCCACGTAATTTAGTATTGCTCATTTCCTTGACAAACGTAAAACCAAAAGGAATTGCCAGACCGATTAGGAAAGCCATTGCCAGTATGTTGCGCCTGTTTGGTGTAGGGGGTAGTCCAGAAGCTCCGGGACGATTCACAATGCGTGTATTATAAGCTGTAAATGCCTGCGACAATTCATTCTCCTCTCGTTTTTGCAGAAGGAAAAGATAGAGAGACTCTTTCACTTTCTGTTGGCGTTCTACCGAGAGAAGATTCTTTGCTTGAGTAGGATTAGAAGCAATTTTGGATACAAGTTGAGATTCGTTGTTTCTAAGTGCGCGGATCTGTGCATTCAGACTTGTAATTTCATTGTCAACGGTATTAATTATAACTTGGCGCTCGGCTCTTAGCTGCTCGTCAAGCTGCTGTACAATTGTGTTCTGTTCTGATGATTTAGAAACGAGGTTATTGCGCTTCAACAGTTTTGTGTTGTATTCAGCAATAAGGCTTCCAATGTTCGCACTATTAATGCCTGTATTAGCCGGAAGAAGATCATCAGCATTACCGTTAGCAAGATAATTGCGAATAAAACGAGCCATCTGAACCTGATTGTCCAGCGCAAGAATCTGTTGCTGAGTCTGCTGACTCTGATTCATATACATCGAAGCAGCAG
>CAYNUE010000122.1:4398-8699 GCA_964400325.1 uncultured Sangeribacter sp.
GCAAGAATCTGTTGCTGAGTCTGCTGACTCTGATTCATATACATCGAAGCAGCAGCCTCAACATTAGGAACAAGATTGGCGCTTTTGTATGATGATATATCCGAGTCAACACTACCAAGCTCGTTTTCGATCACTCCAAGACGATCATTGATGAAGTTGGAGGTTGCCACTGCTATCTGATTGCGGTCACGAATCCAATTTTCGTTGTAGACCCCAATAATAGCACTAAGAAAATCATCAGCACGTTGAACCGATTCATCTGTAATAGCAATACGTATAATAGAGCTCTTCTCGTCCGACATGGCGATGTTAAGTCGGGCATTATAAGAATTTCTCGCTGCTTTTAGAGGAATTTTTTCCACAAGAAGTTCGTAATCCTTTCCTTCACTATAAGCAGTTGAGGGAGAGATTACAACTTTACCAGCCGATGTTGCGATAGTATCGTTTAATGCTCCTTCAAATTTTTCTGACGACGGTTTTTCACCGTTCATACTCAGTTTTGATAGGGTGACAGAACCGTTTTCGTTAACTTTAAGATCAAGGGACAGAGATTCTTCCGGGTTAATATCAACAAGAGATATTTTGACAGGCAGATCAGATCCATACACTACAGAGTTACGGAATCTTCCATCGTGGTAATAATTTACATCCAGATCAAGACGCTTAACAACCTCTTCCGTAAGGTCTTTTGCTCTAAGATTAAGCATTTCGTTCTGGATACTTGTATTGGTTTGGAAGAACCCCAAGTCTTGCATACCCTGTATATCAGCAGAATTGCCCTTAGAGTCATCCTTGATCTGAAGTTCTGCAGAACGAGAAACAATTGTTGGTGTGCGTAGCAAATAGAGATATGCACATCCTACACAGACAAACACTGACAATAGAATCCACTGCCAGTGATGAATTGTCATAAAGAAAATGTCGGAAAGGGGGACGGTATTATTAGATGCGTTAGTCCCTTTTGGACTTTTAGACTTTGATGGGCGTACTTCTGCCATTGCCTTTATTGCTTATTTAGATAAAGTGATAATTAGGGAGGCTATAGTCACAGCAACTGATCCGAGCGAAATCCAGAAAGAAGGTGTGAATGGTGAATTACCATTAGGTGTGGTCTCACGCATAACTTTCTTATTAGGCTCAACATACACAACATCGCCCTGTTGCATATAAAATACGGGGGAGGCTGCGAGTTCATTAGCGTTAAGCAGGTTGACACGGTAAGACTCATAAGTTCCATTACCGGTGTCGCGCATCACGAGTATGTTTTCTCGTTGACCGTTTATTGTCAAATCTCCGGCCATAGCAATTGCCTCAATGATAGTAACATGATCTTCGTTGATGCCATATCTTCCTGGAGATTTCACTTCTCCGATTAAAGCTATATTGGCATTGGCAAACTCTACAGTCACAATCGGATCTTTTACCTGATTGCTTTTAATAAGTTCATCAGCAATCTTCTCTGCTACCTGAGAGCGTGAAAGCCCTGCTATATGAATCTTACCCAATACAGGGAAATTAATATCTCCAAACGGGTCAACGGTGTAATAAGACATCCGACCGCCATCTCCTGTTGAGCCTCCTATAGAAGCACTACTTGACGAATTGGACCCAATACTGTTAGTGGGGGCAACAAGGTTGAAGAGAGCAGACAACGCCGGGTCCTGTGTGCTCACCACGATAGAAAGCTTGTCTTCAGGCTGAACTTTAATGTTTAGATATCTGGAAGCTTCAACTATTGAACCGGTATTCTGCTCCTGAAAATAAATTATGTCTTTAGGCGTGGAACAAGACGCCAACAATAGCGATGTAATTGCTATTGTATATAATTTATTTTTTATTTGCATTGGGTATAAAGAGTTAAATGTTAAAAAACTGTTTTAAGATTATAATTGATGAGATCAGACTCTCTCTGGTATTAAACTCTTATTTGATTGGTTCGAGATTGGTCGTGTCAATAGTCAGCCGAGCGCATCCGAAGTCTTTGATGACGAATGTCAGTATACTTTTGTCGGAATGAAGCAGAGCTACTTCACCTTCCAGGCCAATCAAAGGACCGCGTATAACTCTAACCTTGTCGCCCGGCTTGTAATTGGTTTCAACAAACTCAACAGGTATATCCGACTGACCAAGCATAAATTTCAACTGATTTATCTGGCCGTCGGGTATTGTAACAACCTTCCTCGTCCCGGAAGCACTCTGCGAAGATGCACGGTCTGTAAGAAATCGGGATATACCTGAATCGTGAACTATCTCAAGTCGTTCTTCTTCGGTGCAATGGATAAAAACAAATGATGGAATAACTACCCGGTCTATCTTTTTGCGGCGACCGTTTTTCCACACCCTATATTCAGGCTGAGTTGCAACATAACATTCATAGCCCTGCTTGGACAGACGCTCAGCAGTTGATTTCTCTATGTTGTTTCGTGCCATTCGAGCCACATACCACTTCGTCTTAGACACGCCTACGGCGCTGCCAACGCCCGTGGGCACTGTCATAACGCTGGACTGTGGTATGTCCTGGTTTTCAGGCATTTTTTCGTTTATCCGCACCCTCAGAAAAGGGATAAGGTCTCGAATGTGAGATAAACTATTGTGCAAAGTTAGTAATAATTTCGCAATTTATAGTCATTACCACGGCATTTTTCAGAAAAGTGCATAGTGGGATTGGCAAATTACATCTATAATATAAATGCCTTTATGGTGACGACTGGTTGGGGTAGTTGAAGATGGTAGCAATGGCGTTGCGGATGGGTGTCACGTAGTCAAACTCCTTACCGTTATATCCCAAATACAGTGGACTCCCCGGATAGTTAAGCACCTCCTCGAGCATGGTTATCTTGGAGCGTACCATCTGTAGCCTGATCGTGTTGGCTTGTTCTGCAACGCTTCCTTTAAGCCGATACATTTTATAGGCTAATTTTTGCCGGGTTATCTGAGGGTAATCGGATATTATGTGGCTCACAAAGAAACTCTTGTGCTGTAGACGTTCAATGTTTGAACGTACAATATTCTTGTCGTTAACCTGCGATTTAACCGGAGTCTTGAGAGCGTGATGAGCTATTGCTCGCAATAGGACTCCTAAAGGGAAAAAGTGCTCATCATCAGAATCTCCCAGACGGAAAAATAATGCCTCAAATCTATTTTGAGCCGGTACTTCTCTGATATCCAGGAAATGAAGTATGACCATTTGAGTCAATGCCGGGAATGAGCGCCAACGACCACGCTCGGCACAGGCGAGCAACTCCTCATCGTTCACTCTATAAGGATTGAACCTAAGGACCTTGTCGTTTAGTATTGCGCTAAGCCTCCGCTTAGCCTCCTGGGGTGTCGACTCCGTCCAATCGTGAGAAGGGTCAAAATCATTCCTCATGACCTAAGAAGAAATCCTGATGGGATTGTAGAATGATTTCTTTACTACACTGTTACCCTGGTTATAGAAAACTCAAGGTCGATAGAGGATTTTCTCAGCTTTTCCGTTTACCACCTTAATATATATGTTTCCCGAAACAGGTGTATCCACACGGTTGCCCTGTAAAGTATAGAATGAAGGCTTCTCCTTCTGAGAGTCTGTAATCGTTGAAAGGGCAGTTGAGATGTTGTCGGGTAACTTCGTAGCCATAACTCGGCCAACAGGGAAACTATACTCCTGACCTTCGTTACTGAGTGAGCATGACGGGAGTGTCCACAGGGTAGTGGCCTCGGCCGGATCCACGTCTTTGGCAGTATTTGTTGTTGATGGAGAGAGATGAGCTGTTGCAATCCATTCATTGTCATTGCACAGCTTTATGGAGCTCGCGTTCAGCATATCGTCAATCGTTGGCGTAGAGCCATCATTAAATAATACGTTGAGATACAGATTGTCTCCGAGTATATTGTCGTCCAGGTGATGAGCAATTGACAGTGTCACGTCGCGATCATCTGTTGCCGATGCAGATACCGCAATATTCTCAAACTGAAATATCTCGAGATTATAGTCTGGATCTATAGTACGAAGAGTAAAATTATTCTTATAGACCTGGATGTAACAGGTCTTTGTCAAATTAAAATATATCTTGAAAGAAGTGCTTTCCAATGACTCCGGATTAATCCAGGGGTGACAATCCGAATTACTCTCTGTATAAAAATACCCGTTTGAAGTATATGTTGCTCTCATGTCAATAGCCATATTCTTTGAGTCACTGTAGTCATATAGGATTGTCATGGGAAATGAGAGAGGATTTTTCTTATTCACCGTGGAATTGTTGTAATACTCGCTTATAATAGAGAATCTTGTTTTACTATAATTCTTAGGATCAATTATT
>CAYNUE010000123.1:0-8499 GCA_964400325.1 uncultured Sangeribacter sp.
GATGTTGTGCGTCTGGTGACACAGGCTTCCGGTGAGTCAGAATGGCTTCCTGTAGCTGGCGATGGTAATCTGTTGGCACCCGGTGAGATGCTTGCAAAGGGTGGTCAGATACCTTATTTTGCAATTAATCTACCAGCTTCCAACGGAGACTACGATATAGAAGACGCTGATTTTAGAGTTATAAAGGGTCGTGATTACTCATTCCGAGTAGTACCCAAATCGGTTGACAAAGTAATTACTGTTAAAGCTAATGGCTTCATTTTGACTCCTGACGCGTCGAATAATTACAAGCTTACTAACGTTCTGGCTGATCAGGATATAAAGATTAATGTACAGAATCTTGCCGACGTGCAGTCCAAGAGTACTCTTTGGTTGCAGGCTGGTAAGCTTCAGACTATGCTTGATGATAACGCTACCGCTACAATTAAAGACCTTACTCTGTTCGGTACGATGAATGTGGACGACTTTACCTTCATTCGTGAGCGTATGAAGCTGGAGCGTCTCGATATGTCTCAGGTAAATATCGTAGCAAGTGGTGTTAACCCGGCCAATGCTATTCCTGCAAAGGCATTCAGACTCTACAATTCGCTTAAGACCGTTATATTGCCTTCGAACCTTACCACTTTAAAGAACGGCTGTTTCATGCAGTGTTCTGGTCTTACTTCAGTAGAGATTCCAAGGTCAGTAGGTACATGGGAGTACAACGTATTTGCAGCTTGTAGCAGACTTGCAGAAGTCATCGTACGTAATCCTAATGTTGCATGGGTTAACTGGTGTGTATTCACATCTACTCCCCAGAAGAGACTTGTTGTACCTAAGGGCTCTAAGAGCAAATATGAGGTAAAAGAATACTGGCAGGACTTCAAGGAAATTGTTGAAGAAGATGCTGTCACACCAAGTACTTATCGTATTACTCTTCAGGAGGATAAAAGACTTAAGATAACACCTCTTACAGAAGGTACTGAACTTGCTCCGAATACAAACTATAGTTTCACTGTTGAGAGCGATGATTCGTTAGGTGACGCCAATATGGAGGTCTATGCCAATAGCACACGTCTCTATGCTGACGCAAATGGTAATTATACTCATAACATCAATGCTAATACTCTTATCCATGTAGAGTTCAAGCAGCCCGAAGCTACTACTCCCGATACTAAATGGAAACTTACTTCTGTTGAGGGTAGTACAGGTCTTGTAACCGATGTTATGAATGTACCCTTTAACCAGCCTTTCACTGTAAGAGCTAATGCTATCAAGATACCTTCAGGACCAGATGCCTCAAAGTTCTTTGCCTTAGTTCTGACTGATAAGGATGGTGCTATCAAGGAATTTATATCTTCGGTTATGACTAACCTCATGTCTAATTCAGGTAACATTGTTTACAATTTTAGCTGTCAGGTACGTGAGGCTACTATAAAGGAGGGTAATCAAATCCGTTTGGCTACTTCTTACAATAAGAAGAGCTGGAATCTTGTTGAAGGTGAGAATGGCGTTACTGATCGTATCAATGTTTTAGGTAATCCTGTTATTTACCATAGCATTAATATGCCTCAGACTATTAGCGGCGCCAAGATTGAGGGTGCTGTTACAGAAGTTATACATGGTATGCCTCTGAATCTGAAAGTTACTCCTATCTCTCCTGCTCAACGTGTAACTTTGACTGTTAACGGTGATCCTAAGGCACACAACGCAGCTATCGCTAATGTTTCGATACCTTCCGTTACTGAAGACCTTGACATCGCTATCCAGATTAAAGATGCAGGTGCCGGTGATTACATTGTTGTGAATGTACAAGAGAGCGGATTGGCTGCTAAAATTGCAGAGACCGTTAAGAATTTGGGAAATGTCGACCGTTTGAAACTTATCGGTACTATACTTGTAGACGAATTTGATGTGTTCCGTACTTATGCTGATAAAATTTTGGATCTTGATCTTTCAGATCTTACTATCAAGGGTGCGGCAATGACAGCAAATTCTATCCCTGAAAATGCCTTTGCTCCTAAGCAGTCAGGTGGTAGCTCAGTTCTCAGAAATATAATTCTTCCACAGAACTTAGAGCGTATCAGTGATAATGCTTTTGCACGTTGTGGTAATCTCCAGGAAGTTACTATTCCCGCAAGTGTAACCTATGTAGGTAGTGGTGCCTTCTCAAGCTGTATAGCACTGAATAAAATCATAATGCAGGGTAGCAATCCTCCTGCAACCGGTAGTCTGTCACCATTCCCAGCGGATTGTTCTGGGATTACTCTGGAAATACCCAGTGGTGCAACAAGTGCCTATCAAACTGCCAACTACTGGAAAGAGCTTAACTTCCCACAGAATCCTGTAGTCTACAATTGGATTAAATATGACTCTTCTCGTATTAAGATTATTACCAGCTCTCTCCCAGGCGGAGGTGATCTTAATCCAAATAAAATAGAGTATACAGGAGGTCAGGGCTTCAGTATCTCGGTAGGCCTTCCTAACTGTACTATGAGTAGTGTCAAGACTGCTGGTGTATATCGAAATGGAGTAGCATTCAGACTTTACGATAATGATGTAGAAAAGACTCCACCTTCAAGTGGTCAGTATTCGCTTTATTCTTCAGCAAATCATACTCTTGATATTGTCTTCTATTATCCTATAACTTTTGTAAATGGAGAAGGCGCTGAGAGTGTGAAGGCAGAGTTTAAATCTGGTGCTGACAAGGCATATAATGCTAATATGTCTCTTTTCGGGTCTCAAGGTACTAAAACAGTATATAAGGAAGGAGAGGAATATAAAGTAGTACTAACCCCTCCATCTCCTGAAGTTATGCTCTCAGTACAGTTAGAGACCATGATTATGACTGCTCCTTCTACTGCTAATACAAATCCTGTTTATGAAGCTCAGGTCATTGATATTTTCCCAGATCAAGAAGGTGTTTATACTATACCAGCTTTAGCCGGTGACACAAGGATGCTGATAACTGGTCAGCTACATGTAGAGGAAGGTGAAGCAGTATCTTCTGATATTCTCGCTGATATAGATGCTGAGGAAGCTGCTGAGCTTACTGAACTGGCTGTTACAGGCGAACTTGATGAAGCTGCTTTAGAGGCACTTCATGAGAAGTTTACATCGGTTGAGACACTTGACCTTTCAGGTATTGAAGGTAATGAAATTCCTGAAAATGCTTTTGAAGGTATGACAAATCTCAGCAATGTGGTTCTGTCAGAAACAGTAACTGAAATTGGTGCTGGTTCATTCAAAGGCTGTGAAAATCTTACAACTCTTACCTTACCCAGTGTAGTTGCTATCGGTGAAGGTGCTTTTGAGGGCTGTAATTCACTTACAAGTCTTATTATACCGTCAGCCGGTACAGGTCATGCTCCTGCTAATGCTCCGGCACGTGTACGTGCTCGCGTAGCTAATGGCACAGCCATCACAGCAGCTTCGTTCGAAGGCATGAATCGTAACTGTCTTATCTATGCAGGCGGTGATTCTATGAATGGAGTAGAGGGTCTGAATGTACTCGTTACCGCTGACAAGGGTAATGCTGAGCCTACTGTTAATGAAGATGGTGAAGAACTCGTTGTCAATAATTATGGTTGGGTAGCAACCGCCGATATAGTGCTTAACGGTGACTATCCTTTCAGCGTACCTTCGGAATTCAGCCTTGGTGAACATACAATTTCATTCACAATCGGTGTGCCCGGTAGTCTTGGTACAGACGAGTACAGTGGTTGGAGAGGCATCATTCTTCCTTTCACTCCTACAGATTGGAAGATAGTTGGTGAGGAATATGAGTATGATAATAAGCGAGGTAGCGAGCCATATTTTGTTTCATTCGATAGCGAGGAGTCTGAGACTCTGACCGAGCAGAAGGATTTTGTTGCCAACCGTCCTTATCTGGCAAGTGTGGCTGCTCCATTCGATTTCGTACCTGTGACTTTCTATGCCAAAGGTACAGTGATTCCAATCACTCCGATGACTGAGACAATAATGGCTAAGGGTAAGAATTTCTCACTTATAGGTTCATTCGACGGTGAGGTGACTATTGGTACATGTTATGAGCTTAATCAGGAAGGTGAAGCTTTTGTACTACCTACTGCAGGTAAAGCAAGTGTACGTCCTTTCGGTGCTTATCTTCGTGCTAATAACGATGGCGCTTTATCAGAGTTTGTCATTGGTGAACATCCTCTCTGGATATTCGATCCTGTAGCTGCCGGTCCAAGCGGTACCAAACTCTATCGTAGCGGTAAAGTTGAGCTTGCTTCAGAGACAAAGAATGCGATTGAGTCAGCCAAAATTTACTATACTCTTGATGGTAGTGACCCAAGTGATGCTACTAATGCCAATAGAAGAGAGTATGTAGCTCCTCTCACCAGAATGGGTGATACTATGACTGTTACTGCTGTTACTGAGTACAAGAATCAGCTGTCTGATATTGTAACACTCAATTATGAGTTGAAGAAGGTCGACATTGACTATGAATTAGCTCAGAATTGGAACTGGATTTCCCACAATATGGAAGATGCAGTTGCTGTATCTGATTTCGCTACTACCGGTATCACTCGTATCTTGTCTCAGACTCAGGAAACTGTACGTGATGCTCAGCTGGGTCTGATAGGTACATTGAAAGAACTTGAGCCTACTGTAACCTACAAGGTATTTACTGATGAGGTTGCTACAACCAATGTGAAAGGTTTTGCATTCGATCCTTCGGCTCCTGTAAAACTGCACAAAGGCTGGAACTGGATAGGTTGTCCTATTGATGATGCAAGTCTACTGCTTAATGACCTCTTTGCAAACTTTAAAGCTGAAGAAGGCGATGTATTAGTTGGTCTTGAAGGTTATGCTGAAGTTGAAACTACCCCTGGTGCCGCAGGTAATTGGGTTGGTTCACTCCAGAGTCTTGCACAGGGTACAGGTTATATGTACCACAGTAACTCAGAGAAGGAGCTTGTGTATAACTTTGTTCCAGTAAGAAGTGCTAAAGAGATGCCTGCTAAGGTTGTAAGCAACGCACCGTGGGCAGTTGATATACATAAGTATGCCTCTGTTATGCCTCTGAGTGCTTGTTTGGTGTCTGAGGACGGTACAGAGGTTGATGCAAGCGAGTATGCAGTAGGCGCCTTCTGCGGTGATGAATGTCGCGGTACAGGAGTTTATGTGAACGGTGTTGTCATGATTAACGTTCATGGTAATCCTGGTGACCAGATCACTTTCCGCTTCATCAATCCCGAGAATGAGGAGATACTTTCGGTATCTGAGCTGACATTCGATGACAATCAGCTTTACTCGATGAAGGCACCTTACGCCATCAGTCTCGAAGGCACGGTTGTTGCAGTTGAGATGATTAACGGTGCTGACTTCGATGTAGTGAGCGAGAACGGTTCGATTTCACTGAACGGCGACCTGTCGGCGGTAGAATCGTTCGAGGTTTATGACCTTGCGGGTCACCGTGTTGCCATGAGCAACAAGCTTAACGGTTCGCGTCTGAGCGTTTCAGGTCTTGAATCAGGTGTACATATCATCGTTGTACGCACAGCCGATACTTGTCTGTATCGTAAGGTAATGGTTAAATAAACCATTTCCTCTCTGTATGGATAGTCTCTTTTGGAGACGATAAAAATAGAGTGTGTCAGAATTGTCTTTGTGGCAATTCTGACACACTCTTCTTTTTTGGGGGAACCTTATTTGTGGTAATGTGTATAAAATGCCTAAGGCGCCTGTCCTCACGGATTGGCGCCTTGTTGTGTTTTCCATAATACTTTCTAACTAACCTAACATCATGAAACGAAGAAAACTGTTGACTGTTCTATCAATCTGTTTTCTGTATTTATAACACTCTTAAATATTGAATTGTTTCGGTGGTTTTAAAAAATATTGGTGTTATTAAGGGAATTTGTTAATTTTGCGCTGACAAGAGTCAAGACACCATGATTAATACCACGATTAGCAATGTTTGAAATTGTAAGCAAACGCACTCTGGCTCCACGAGTTGTGGAAATGAAGGTCAAGGCCCCGAGAGTAGCCGAATCTGCCCGTCCGGGACAGTTTGTCATAGTGCGTACAGACCCGAAAGGTGAACGTATACCACTAACTATATGTGACTATGATACGACTGATGGTACGGTGACAATAGTCACCCAAGAAGTAGGTTACTCGTCAGGTAAAATTAATTCGCTGGAGGTTGGCGATAGTTTCGCTGATTTTGCTGGACCGTTAGGTTGTCCTTCCGATCTGCTTGAGCTTACTCCGGAACAGCTTAAAGAAAAAAAGATACTGTTTGTAGCCGGTGGTGTAGGTACTGCACCGGTTTATCCACAGGTCAAGTGGTTAAAAGAACAGGGTGTTGAAGCCGATGTGATAATAGGTGCCAAGACCAAGGATATGTTTACATACGTTGATGAGATGAAACGTGTCGGACGTGTGCATCTATGTACCGATGATGGTAGCGAAGGCTATCATGGCATGGTGACTGGTCTTATGGAGAAACTTATCAACGAAGAGGGCCGTCAATTTGACCACTGCGTCATAATAGGTCCTATGATAATGATGAAATTTGCTGCACTGACCACTAAAAAATATAATATCCCTACTGTCGTTTCACTTAATGCCCTTATGGTTGATGGTACCGGTATGTGCGGTGCCTGCCGTGTTACGGTTGACGGTGAGACACGTTTCACATGCGTCGAAGGCCCGGAGTTTGACGGTCATAAAGTAGACTTCGATGAGGCAATGCGCCGTCAGAATATGTACCGGGATAACAAGAAAACTCATCCTGAAACACAAAATTGCAAGTGTAATGGCTAACAGAATACCCCGTGTGCCCGTCCGTGAGCAGGACCCTGCTCGGCGTGCTACCAATTTTGAAGAAGTATGCTACGGTTATAACGCTGATGAAGCGGCTCTCGAAGCCTCACGCTGTCTTAATTGCCGTGTAGCCCGATGTGTGGCTAAATGCCCTGTCAATGTGAATATCCCCGGTTTTATACATGCCATAGTAGATGGTGATCTTGCGACTGCCGCCTCTATTATTGCTGCTGACAGTACGCTGCCGAGCGTATGTGGTCGAGTATGCCCTCAGGAGTCACAATGTGAGGGGAACTGTGTGTTAGGCATAAAGGGTGAACCTGTAGCTATAGGCAAATTGGAGCGTTATGTTGGTGATTGGGCTATAGAACATGCTGATGAGAGGCCTGTAGAATTACCTGAGCGTAATGGTAAACGTGTCGCTATTGTAGGTTCTGGCCCGGCTGGATTAGCTTGTGCATCTGACCTTGCGAAAGCTGGTTATGAGGTTAAGATATTCGAAGCTCTGCACGAAGTCGGAGGTGTGCTGGTATACGGTATACCTGAATTCCGTCTACCTAAAGACCGTATTGTTGCCCGCGAGGTTGAGGCGGTAAAGCGTCTTGGAGTCGAGATAGAAACCGATGTAGTGATAGGACGTACGCTTACTATTGATGATTTGCTTAATCGTGAGGGTTACGACGCTGTTTTCATAGGTTCTGGTGCCGGTCTGCCGCGTTTTATGGGTATAGAGGGTGAGAATCTTAATGGTGTGTTCTCGGCCAACGAATTCCTTACCAGAGCCAATCTCATGCACGCTTATGATGATAGTTACGATACTCCGATATATGCCGGTCGTAAAGTAGTGGTAGTAGGAGGTGGCAATGTGGCTATGGATGCCGTGCGTACGGCAAAACGTCTCGGTGCTGAGTCAGTGATAGTGTACAGACGTTCGGAAGCTGAACTTCCGGCACGTGTCGAAGAAGTGCATCACGCCAAACAGGAAGGCATCGAGTTCCGTATGCTTACTAATCCTGTACGTGTGTTAGGCGACGAACGTGGCTGGGTACGCGGTATAGAATGTGTTGAAATGGAACTTGGCGAACCTGACGAAAGCGGTCGTCGCAGTCCTATTGTAAAAGAAGGTAGCAATTTTGAGATAGATTGTGATGTGGTCATCATGGCTCTTGGCACTAGTCCTAACCCACTTATAAAGCACACCACCAAAGGTCTCGATACTACCCGTCGTGGCTGTATTGTGGCCGATGAAAATGGTGTCACAAGTCGTCCTGGTGTATTCGCTGGCGGTGATGCTGTAACAGGTGCTGCTACCGTAATACTCGCTATGGGAGCCGGTCGTAAAGCTGCTGCTGCTATAGACGCTTACTTGACTAAAACTGATGATGCAACAAATGTATAAAAACATATCATAAAAGTGTCGTCTGAACCTCTGTTACACTTATTGCACTGATTGTTATAAAAGATTGATTTGATTATGTCTAACTTTGTAGTGGTCAAAGGAGAAAACTCCAACGACCGATTTCTCATACAAGAAAGAGTTTAGCAAGGTATACAAAGTTAGGTTAGTCTTTCCCGTTATGTGAATTAGAACGGGATAGTTAGTTAGTAATTAGTGAACATTTAGATCAGGTGATTCTTTAGGTAAGAAAAATAAAGAGGCTGCCCGCTATGAACTGACCCCTAAAAGTTAGACAAATAACTTTTAGGGGTCTTCTTATGAGA
>CAYNUE010000124.1:0-8419 GCA_964400325.1 uncultured Sangeribacter sp.
AGGACGAGAGATTTTCATTCTCTAAAGAGCAGTTCGACTCTGCTATGGGCTACCCGTCAGCCCCTCTCCCACAACGACAAAATGACTCCGAAGCGGTCGACTTGATACAATCCAAGCCGACCGCTTCTTGCATTTTTTCTACCCTCAAATTCCAACTCCAACTATGAAACTCGCCCAACTCGCCAACACGGTCTTTGACCGTGCCGTAGCCGACTATCATGTAGCCGACAATGTGGACACCATTCTTACCAATCCCTATCCCGCCAACTCGTTAGAGGCTATGCTCTACGGCAAAAACTGGATTGACGCCGTACAGTGGCACCTTGAGGACATAGTGCGTGACCCTGACATAAATCCGGTCGAAGCTTTAGCTATAAAACGCCGTATCGACCGCTCAAATCAGGAGCGTACAGATATGGTGGAAGAACTCGATTCCTACTTCCGTACTCGTTTCAAAGACGTAGCGGTAAGCCCGGAAGCAACCATTAACACTGAGTCGCCGGCATGGGCACTTGACCGACTGTCAATACTGGCTCTTAAAATATGGCACATGCGCGAACAAGTCGAACGTCCCGATGCTTCACCCGAACATAAAGCTGCATGTCGTGCTAAGCTTGCAGTACTCGAAGAACAGCGTACTGACCTTACGACAGCCATTGACCAATTGCTTGATGACATAGCCGAAGGCCATAAATACATGAAGGTGTACCGCCAGATGAAAATGTATAACGATCCGGCCACCAATCCTGTACTCTATGGCAAAAAATAAGAAGCCAGTCAGCGTATTGCTGACTCGCTTCTCAGCTCTGGGTGATGTAGCTATGACTGTACCGGCGGTATATGATGCCTGCCGTGCCAATCCAGAGGTACATTTTATCTTCGTAACACGTCCAGCCCCGTCTAAAGTATTTGTCAATCCACCTACCAACCTCACAGTTAAAGGCATAGACCTTAACCAGTATAAAGGGATAGGCGGTATATGGCGTTTGACAAATCAACTGATAAAGGAATATGGAGTCGATACCTACGTAGATCTCCACGATGTGCTCCGTACCAGAATTATGCGAACTGTGGCACGGCTGTGTGGACTTAGAGTAACAAGACTTGACAAACTAAGGCGTCAACGGCGTGAACTCATATCAGGACGTAATCGCTCACCGCTCACACCTACAGTTACACGTTATGCCAATGCCATAGAAGCTGCCGGACTGCAACGTGGTGCAGGATTCACATCAGTTTATAATAACCGTAAAGCTGACCCGGCACTTTTCGTTACTGTAACGTCACCACGACGTTGCGACGAGACATGGATAGCAATTGCTCCCTTCGCCGCACATGCTGGAAAACGATTGCCTTTGCCACTGCTCAGTAAGGTAGTAAATCAATTGCTCGAACGTCAAGGCGTCAAGATATTCGTCATGGGGTTCGGGCCCGACGAAAGTCAACTTATAGACAGTATAGCTCCTGCATATAATGGCACACGGTTAGTCAATATGGCTGCTCTCAAAGCAGGTATCGCTGCTGAGTTAGCGCTTATGAGTCACTGCGATGTAATGCTTACAGCTGACTCAGCCAATATGCACCTTGCCTCACTGGCCGGTCTGCCAGCAGTAAGTGTATGGGGTGCCACACATCCGGCAGCTGGTTTTTTAGGCTATGGTCAGCGATTGTCAGACTGCGTACAGCTTGATATGGATTGCCGTCCTTGTTCAATTTACGGTAACCGCCCGTGTCGTCATCCTGACGGCAACACCAATTATCCATGTCTGAACCGTATCACAGCCGCCCAAGTGCTCGAACGCATTGACGGAGTGCTGCAACGAAACAAAAACACGAGCCCACCAAACCAACAATGAAACTGACACAACATCTACGCACAGGCCGATTGGTAGCTGCCATGAGTGCCGTCCTTATGGCCGGTTCTCTAACAGCCGCCACATGGCCCGAACGATTGAGTCCACGCGCCGCCGGTTATTGCGAGCGGGCTATGCTGATGGTAAAGAGCGGCAACTATCAAGGAGTCATCGACCAACTGCGTCACCTTGTAACCCAACAGGTGGAACTCACCGATGCTGAGGCTACCGAATGTTCATATCTCCTTGCCAAAGCTCTTTATGAGACTGGAGACGCCGACTGCATAAGTCTGTTACACGACTTTGCCGCCACACACCCGGCTTCACCGCTTGCTCTAAATGCCCGTCTCGCGGAGGCCGACTATTACTACTTTGACAAAGAATATGCCCAGGCACTCGAATTGTACGACGACATTGATTTCTCACGTCTCGATGCCTCACAGCTACCTGTGTACACTTATCGTAAAGCTCTATGTCAAGTAAAGCGTGGTCTATACGACGAGAGCATACCTGCCTTCACACGTCTGCTTAACTATAGTCAGTATAGTGAGGCAGCACAATATTATTTAGCTTATATTGACTACGTACACGGAGACTACGATAAAGCCTATAATGCCTTTGCAGCATTAGATAAAGAAGTACCTGAGTCGCCCGATACGCAGGCACCAACTACTACAACCGGACGTCAAGGGCGCCGTCGCAATAGTAACACCTCGGGTATGATACGGCGTAACGCCTACATGAGCGACGGCCTGGAGCCAGGCTACTATATGACCCAGATTGAGTTTGGTCGTGGACAGTATCAGACTGTCATAGAGCACGGCCGGAGTTTGCTCGAACGACGTCAGGTAGCAGAATTAGTGCCCGAAACCGAACGTATCGTAGGTCTGAGTTATTATAAACTTGGCGACTATGACCCTGCACGTCAATATCTGGAGAATTACATAGAGCATACCGGTTCATCAGCCGCTGATGACGCACGTTATGCTCTTGCAGTCATTGACTATAAAGAAGGACGCTATACACAGGCTGCCGAAGCTTTCACACCGCTCACCGATTTAGAAAGTGACCTTGGACAGAGTGCTTATTTATATCTCGGACAATGTGCGGCTGCCCAAGGTGACAGCAATGCTGCAGCCATGGCCTTTGAAAAAGCCACACGCATGAGCTATGACCGCGATGTCAGCGAAGCTGCCTTATACAATTATGTAGCTTCACGCACACATGGTGGACAGATACCTTTCTCATCATCAGTCGAACTGCTGGAAAATTTTCTTAAACGCTATCCTAATTCGGAATATGCTCCACGTGTCGAGGAGTTTCTTGCCACAGCTTACTATAACGAACGCGACTACCGCCGTGCGCTTAATAGTATAGAACACATAAAGAAGCCCTCAGCTTCGGTATTGGCTGCCAAACAGAAAGTACTCTTTGAATTAGGTGTCGAAGAACTATCCAACGGCAACGCTTCGGCTGCTGCCGGCTATCTGCGTCAGGCTGCCGACTCAAAGAGCGATGCTGCCATAGCTACTGATGCATCACTGTGGCTTGGCGATGCGCTTTACACCACAGGTAATTATCGGGAAGCTGAAAATGCTTATCGCCGCTATCTCAACGGACGTGGTAATGCTGACAATAAAGCTTTGGCGCGTTATGACCTTGCCTACTCACTGTACCGGCAGGAGAAATTTGCAGAAGCAGCACGCCAATTCCGTGAGGTAGCTTCTGATTCGGCGTTGCCGGAAGCTCAACGCACAGATGCTATAGTTCGCCTTGCTGACTGTCTTTATTATACAGGTGACTATCGCGGTGCTACTGACCAATACACACGTGCTATAGACAGCAATGCACAGTCTGCCGACTATGCCATGTTCCGACGTGCCATAATGTACGGTCATGCCGGTGATATAAACCGTAAACTCAGCGAGCTCAGTCTGTTGGCTCAGCAATATCCCGGTTCTCGCTGGATACCCGATGCTCTTCTCGAACAAGGTGAGACTTATGCCGCCCTCGGACAGACTTCAAAAGCTGCCGAGACATTCGCTTATCTTGACCGTGATTACAGCAGTAGTCCTCAGAATCGTCAGGGTATGTTACAGATGGCCATAGCCTATATGAAAGAGGGACGTACAGCAGATGCTGAACAGGCTTATCGCCGTGTCATTTCTACATGGCCGACAAGTCAGGAGGCTGCCTTAGCCAATGAAGATTTACGTCGTCACTATGCAGCAAAAGGCGAACTTAACGAATATGCTGAATATTTGGCTGGCATTGATGGTGCTCCACGTCTTGATCCTGACCAGATGGAACGCCTGGCCTTCGACGCTGCCGAGAGTGCATTGGCTGATAATGTAAAAGCTACTGCAGGTCTCGAAAAGTATGTAGAACAGTATCCTGATGGCCAGAATCTTGCACAGGCTCTCTATGACCTTGCCGAAGCAGAACAGGAAAACGGTCTTTACACACGAGCTATAGGGCATATAGATATGTTGCTTGAACGTCGTGCCGACTCACGGCAGGTACCTGGTGCGCTGTTGCTTAAAGCCAACATAATGGAAAACAGTCTTGGAGCACCGCGGTCCGAAATAGCTGAGGTTTATCGTCAACTTGAACGTCGTGGTGGTGCAGACTTTGCACCAGAAGCGTACGCAGGTATAATGCGATATAGCGATGACCCAACCGAACGTATGTACTACGCTCAGCGTGTGCGTCAGACCGGCGGTATGAGTGCCGACCAGATGGACGAAGCCCTCTATTACGAAGCTGAAGGTATGATGGACTCAGGTCGTGCTACCGAAGGAGTCGGAATATATGAACGTCTGGCTGCTAACCCCATGAGCGAGAGCGGTGCGAAAGCTGCTGTTACCTTAGGCGAATACTGGTTGAAGGAAGGACAGCCGGCTAAGGCAGAAAAAGTCCTAACAGAATTCACCGATGCAGGTACTCCACATCAATATTGGCTGGCACGTGGATTTATAGCTTTGGCAGACAGCTACCACGCACAGAAAAAGACTTATCTTGGTATCGAATACCTAAAGAGTCTACAGGAAAACTATCCCGGTGATGACCTTGATATACATGACATGATAGCGCAACGACTTAAAGCATGGAAATGATGAAAACCACTCTTATGGCTGCCGGTATAGCTCTGGCTGCCGCTATACCCACGGGCGCAAGTGCCCAGCTGCACGAGTCGGTGAGCGTCGACGGCACATATATCCCCGACGTAATCATGCTCGACCGTCTCTCGGCCTTCCCTTCACGTGTGGCGCTGACCATGACTTCAACGCCGCTACCATACGACCTGAATGGTGTGCCGGCTTCATTCGTACCTTCATTGCCGGCTATGCCTCCTACGGGCTGGCGTACTACACGCACATTGCCTACCACACGTGGCTATATAGATTTAGGTGCCGGTTCGTGGCTTAATTCAACTCTCAGCGCCGGGTACCGTATAATCGATACGCCTGACTGCAAAGCTGGAATTCGTCTGCAGCATAACTCTACCTCTCTATGGCGTCCCCATATCTCGGAGATTACTGAAGATATACATCGTAAACGCTATGACGAGAACATAGGAGTATATGTAACCAATCGCTTTAGCGAATATGGAACCCTTGATGCGGCTCTCGACTGGCATTATGGCTATTTCAACTATTATGGCTATAAGCCAATAGCAGCCTTTAACGATATAGAGAAGGCTCCTACGCAGACACTCAATGATGTTTCGCTGCGTCTTGGCTGGAATTCACGTCCGCAATCTGATGCTCTGCAATGGCATGCCAGTGCTGATATGCGTCATTTCGCCTATCGTGCTTTACCATTGCCTGTAAGTGACAGTTTTGTGCAAACTCTTGAGAAAGCTAACGGCTATGAAGAATTTAAAGGAGACCGTGAGACACACGTACAGGTACGCGGTGGTATAGCCATGCCATGGGATGAAGATACCTCAACAGCTGCAATCGATGCAAGATTCGACGTGGTAGGATATGCAAATCGTGATGCAATCGAACTACCGTTAGTCGAAATCGGCGCCTCACCTGATACCTACGCTATGCTGACCTTAAGTCCATGGTACCGTTTCAGTCGCGGTCTGTTGCATATAAAAGCTGGTGTAGATGTAGACTTAGCTTTCAATGCCGACGGTTCAGAACCTGATAGCCATTATTCGTTGGTGCATGTCGCACCGGCCGTAATGCTTGACTGGCGCAGTAATGCTGTAGGTTTATATGCTCATTTTACAGGTGGTTCACAGTTACAGACTCTTGCGTCAGGTTACGAGCTCGACTACTACCAATTACCGGCTGTTGTCACTACACAGCCGGTACACACACCGCTTGATGCGCGAGTAGGTTTCTTGTTCGGTCCTTTCTCCGGTTTCTCAGCCGGCGCCGAAGTAGCATACCGTATTGATCGTCACCGTCATGACGGAGGGTGGTATCAGACTATACTCAATCAGGGTGTGATACCTGTAGCAGGTCTTGATACAGAAGGACGGATTCCTTACCTTGGCACCACTATGGCAGAAATGACCGTAAAGGGATTCAGTGCAGGACTTGACCTCGCTTATAACGGCGGCAATGTGTTCAATGCTCACGGTCAGGTAAGGTATCAGTCACAGAAAGGTACTACAGGTTACTTTAACGGTCTTGACCGTCCGCGAATAACAGCACGTGTAGAAGCCGAAGTCAATCCTTGGAGCACTCTCGTATTAGGTGTGCAATATGATTACCGTGGTGTACGTAACATCTATTCGCTCTATCCTGAGCCAACCAATACCCCTGGAGGTACTACAGTGATTGTGAATAATGTCGAACAGAAACCAGCTGCTATGCGTCTGCCTGACATAACCGAATTGAGTTTTAAGGCTCGGTACGCTTTTACTCCTGCTGTAAGCATCTGGTTACAAGCTGACAATTTGCTCAATCGCCGTCATATAATTTTACCCGGTCTTCCTACAGAGGGTATAAGCGTGACCGGCGGCCTGCAATGGTTGTTCTGATATATAGTGACAAATAAACAAAATCACCTCCGGCAAGGTTAGAATAGATAGGGGAGATGTCAATGACATCTCCCCGTCAAACACAAGTTTAAAATTAACTTACCAATAACAGGCAGTTTATCATGAGTCAACCTAAATTGACATTAGCATATCTCAACGAGGACGACCGTGTGTACGGTCTGGCCGGTATGGCCATATCACTGGCCGCCCTCAACGCTCTTGACCGTGTGGCCGAAGTGTCGCTTGACAGCGACGGCCCTATGGTATCATTCTCTCATGCTTACTATTTCTCCGGTTCGCCATCAATCTCTCCGAAATCGACATGGGATAATCTGGTACAGAATTTTCATATCACTTCAGCTATGGTGATTTCAAATGTGCTCGCCCGCTCACTGGTGCGTCTGCACAGTGAAGTACCCACGGAACTTTTAGGCGAGATACGTCACCAAATGGAGGCTGAAGGTCAGGATACATGTTCACTCGAACCCGATGAAATAGCAGCTCTCTATGACAAGACGCTGCGTTATTCACGTCGCATTTTTAATAACCCCCGTCTGCACCCAGCTATCAATGCTTTTGCCCGCACTTTGGCTCGCCGCCGCATAATGTCGGGTATGGAGCTGCGTGATGAGCTGCATCAGCTGCAACTTATCTAAGTGTAACTTCTAAACAGTAATCAGCAACACCCCCATCATGAACACAAAATTTATTGTTACTCTCTTCAGTGCCGCTATGATAGCTGGTGCCATGACTTCGTGTGAAGATGCCAACGTCAAGAAACTCAAGACTGATGTTGCAATCGCCAATGCTTCTGCTCCGTTATCAGCCGGTGTTATGGGCGACTTCTCAAAAATAGTCTATGATGCTGACAATAACACTGTCGATTTCCAGCTGAAGTACACTGAGGCAAGTATTGATTCAGCCTTTGCCGTAAATCATCTTGACCTTTGCCGTCCTCTCGTGAAGTTGGCACTCAATCGTGGTGAACAGGCTGAAGTATTACATCAGATGAGTCTGGCAGATGCCACTGCACGGATAAGCTACGGTAATAGTGAACTTATGACTATACCAGCCGATTCTATCAAAGCAATGCTGGCTAATCCTCTCACCGGTCGTGAGGCAGCAATGACCGAACTCAGTGGTTATGCAGCTCTCATAAGTAGTCACTGTCCGCAGAATGTGACCGATGGCGCTGAACTTACTGGTGTTACTCTTAACGACAGCGTTATGGTCTATCAAGTTAGCATAGATGGTAAACAACTCAGTGCAGCACGCCTCAAAAATACAATAGCTGAAATGCGTCACACTCTCTGGAATGCTATGAAAGCTGAGGCTACCACCAAACAGGGCCGAGATTACTATAAGATGCTATTCGATAACAATCTTGGTGTCGAGTATCATTTTACCGGACAGAATGGTGAACCTATGAAATTTATATTCCCTTACAAAGAAATCTACTTCCTCAGCAAGTAACAGTCTGAGGCCATTATTACTCTATAGAACGAGAGTGTGGCAGAAGCGTTGTAGAGCTACAACGCTTCTGCCACACTCTCGTTCTATATCA
>CAYNUE010000125.1:0-8294 GCA_964400325.1 uncultured Sangeribacter sp.
TTTACTCTCAAAGTAGGTATCTACAATTTCACATTAATTATTCCTGTCAGTAGATGCTGAGAGGAATAATTAATGTGAAATTCATAAAAAAATTCCTTTTCGATAACGGTAGATATAAAAAAAACAATTAACTTTGCAGCGTATAACTGAAAGGCCTTTATAGCCTACAGTGACACTGATGCAGAAATGGTGGAATGGTAGACACGAAGGACTTAAAATCCTTTGGCCTTTACCGGCTGTGTGGGTTCGAGTCCCACTTTCTGTACTGAATGTGCCGAGACTTTCCGGTAATGTCACGGTGCATAATTAAAATAACACTCTCTCAAAGAGTGCAGGCATAATGGCCGGCGGTCTTCCAACTGCGGGCCATTATTATTATACCCCAAACATCCTAAATCTTACGTTTTAATAACTCAGCCTAACATCATGAGCGCCTGGATTACAATTGCCCTACTGGTGATATCCAATATTTTCATGACTTTGGCCTGGTATGGCCATCTCAAACTACAGGAGATGAAAGTGATTACTTCCAACACTCCACTCTATGTTGTTATCTTTATCTCCTGGGGTATAGCTTTACTGGAGTATCTGTTTATGGTCCCTGCCAACCGTATGGGTTACCATGGTAATGGTGGACACTTTTCACTTATGCAATTAAAAGTAATACAAGAAGCCATAACACTGACGATATTCACACTATTCACTATATTCTTTTTCAAAAGCGAAACTTTGCATTGGAATCATTTTGCAGCTTTCGTTTGTCTGATACTGGCTGTCTACTTCGTCTTCATGGATTGAAAGTTGAATTTCCTAATCAGGCAACAGAGTTTTCACCTCCATGTTAACTCTGTATAGCCTCTACCTAAATGTTCTCACTTTGTTGTTTTCTAAAAAAATAGTAATTTTGCATTACTGCCAAGGAGAGAATTAATGAGTAATATGTGAGTATTGCTCATTTCTCTTGACAGTCAGAGTGACAAGAGAAATCTCCGGCTTCTACAATCATATTAAAACTTTAACGTTATTTTAATGAATAGAAGTTAACTTCAACCCTACTCTAAGTAATCATCAACTTCATATATGGCTACCATCTCTGTATTAATGTCGGTTTACAAATTTGAAAAAGCGACAAATCTTAACCAATCTCTTCACAGCGTTTGGTCAGACCAGATTCTGAAACCTATTGAGATTATTCTGATTGAAGATGGTCCTTTGACTAAGGACCTGTATGGTGTCATTGATGAATGGAAGAAGGTATTAGGTAATAAATTAGTACTTTTGATGAATGAGGCCAACCTCGGACTGACGAAATCTCTAAACAAAGGTATAGAGTTGGCAAAGGGAGAGTATATTGCTCGTATGGATAGTGATGATATATCAAATCCTGAAAGATTTTATCGTCAGGCAGCTTTTCTGGACCAGAATACAGATATAGATGTGGTAGGGGGAAGTATTCAGGAATTCAATCATAATAACGAAAATATTTTTATACGCAAATTTCCACTTGAAGCCCAAGAGGTACGTAGGTATATTTGCAAAGCCTGTCCGGTAGCCCATCCGACAGTTATGATAAGACGTCGCGTGTTTGACGCAGGCAACCGATATAACGAAAAATTCAGAACCAGTCAGGATATTGCTCTATGGTATGAGCTTGTAAGTAAAGGCTATAAAATAGCCAATATAGATTATATAACATTAAAATTCCGTCGCGAAGATGATGTCTTCAAACGTCGTAGCACGGAAAAAGCCAAAGATGAATTATTCATATATCTCAATGGAATTAGGAAACTGCATGGGGTGTTTTCATGGAGATATATTTATCCGTTGATGAGGTATTTATTCCGTATAATGCCTACCTCCCTTGTTAAGACCATTTACGGAAGTTCTTTACGTAAAAAAGTTTTAAACAAATGAGAATACTGGTCACCGGCAGTGCCGGTTTTATAGGTGCGGCAGTATGCCAACGTTTAATTGAACAGGGTGAAACGGTTGTAGGACTTGATAATATCAACGATTATTATGCCCCGGAATTAAAGTACGGGCGTCTCAGCCGCCTCGGTATTCATAAAGAAGATGTGACTTGGTATAAGTTTGCCCAATCTACCTGTTACGACGGATTCAGTTTCATACGCATGAATCTTGAGGACACTCAGGCTATGCAGATGCTATTTGCTAACGGCGACTTTGATACAGTGGTACATCTTGGAGCGCAGGCCGGTGTAAGATATTCTATAACTAATCCACATTCTTATATCGAGAGCAACGTTGACGGGTTTATAAATGTACTTGAAGGCTGTCGGAATAATAAAGTAAAACATTTGGTATACGCTTCCTCATCAAGTGTATATGGTTTAAATGGCCAAGTACCCTTCTCTGAACATCACGGTATTGCCCACCCTGTAAGTCTTTATGCGGCCACAAAAAAGAGTAACGAACTTATGGCTCATGCTTATTCAAAACTCTTTAATCTTCCGACTACCGGATTGCGTTTTTTCACCGTCTACGGCCCATGGGGAAGACCTGATATGTCACCGTTTCTATTTATAGATGCTATCATGCATAACCGTCCTATAAAAGTGTTTAATAACGGTGACATGCTTCGCGATTTTACCTATATTGATGATGTAGTGGAAGGTATCATACGCATAATCAATATCATACCAACGGGTAATCCTAATTGGGAGGACACAAATCCGGATCCGGCTACCTCACCAGCCCCATACAGGATATATAATATAGGTAACCAACATCCTACACGTCTTATGGATTATATATCGTGTATTGAAAAAGCGGTAGGAAGCGAGGCACAAAAAGAATTCTTACCTATGCAGCCCGGAGATGTCTATCAAACATACGCAGACTCCTCGGCTCTTGCTGCTGCCACAGGTTTTACACCACATACAGACCTGCAGCATGGTATTGACCGTACTGTATCATGGTTCAAGAATTATTATAATCTGTAGGAGAATGAAAAAATACAATATAGCAGTAGCCGGAACAGGCTATGTAGGGCTAAGCATCGCAGTGCTGCTTGCACAGCATAACCACGTGACGGCAGTCGAGGTTATTCCTGAGAAAGTGGAAAAGATTAACAATCGACTGTCTCCTATTCAGGACGAATATATAGAGCAGTATCTATCGGAAAAAGACCTTGATTTGAAAGCTACCCTTGATGGTGCCGCAGCTTACAAAGAGGCTGATTTCGTAGTGATTGCTGTACCGACAAATTACGACCCACAAACAAATTACTTCGACACTCACCACATAGATGAAGTAATCGAACTGGTACTGTCGGTAAATCCCAAGGCCGTTATGATAATCAAGTCTACCATTCCGGTAGGCTACTGCCGTTCTCTCTATAAAAAATATGCTGACCGCGGAGCTACAGAATTCAACTTGTTATTCTTTCCGGAGTTTCTGCGTGAGTCGAAAGCTCTTTATGATAATCTCTATCCAAGCCGTATTATCGCTGGTATTCCTAAGATTATTGATGATATAAGGTTTGCTGGTGAGAATGAGGCTATAGCTGCCGTCACAGATACCAAACGTCTTGATGAAGCGGCCCATACTTTTGCCGCTCTGTTAGAGCAAGGTGCAGAAGAAAAAGATATACCAATTCTTTACATGGGTACAAAAGAGGCAGAAGCTGTAAAGTTATTCGCCAATACCTATCTGGCTCTGCGCATAAGTTATTTCAACGAACTGGATACATACGCTGAAGTCAAGGGTCTGGATACACAGGCTATCATAAAAGGTGTAGGACTTGATTCCCGTATAGGCACACATTATAATAATCCATCTTTCGGTTACGGAGGTTACTGTCTACCTAAAGATACCAAACAGCTTCTGGCCAACTACGCACATGTACCCCAGAACATGATGACAGCTATTGTAGAAAGCAACCGCACACGTAAGGACTTTATTGCCGATCAGGTATTAAAGCTTGCAGGTTACTATTCAAGCAACAGCCAGTACAGTTCCAGCAGTGAACATTCCTGTACCGTTGGCGTTTACCGTCTGACCATGAAATCAAATTCTGACAACTTCCGTCACTCTTCAATACAAGGTGTGATGAAGCGTATCAAGGCCAAAGGCGCAGAAGTGATAATATACGAACCTACACTCGAGGACGGCAGCACCTTCTTCGGCTCAAAAGTTGTGAATAATCTTGAGAAGTTCAAGAAACTCTCTCACACAATAGTTGCCAACCGTTATGACCCATGTCTTGACGATGTAGCCGATAAAGTCTATACACGTGATATTTTCGGGCGTGACTGACAAAGCATCGAAGAATTTATTAAGATATGGATAATAAGATTGGTGCTGTCATGGTCCTTTACCGTCCGGACATGACACAAACACTTAAGGCAGCCGAATCACTGGCTGCCCAAGTTGATAAACTCTGCATAGTTGACAATACTCCCGGAGATTCTCAAAGTGCCGCGTTTGCCCACTTGCCATCTGTAAGTTACATCCATCTTGGTGATAACCGTGGATTGGCAGCCGCCCAAAATGTCGGTATACGAAATCTGGAAAGCGAAAAAATAGACTATATCCTTTTCTCCGACCAAGATTCATTGCCTCCAGCCGATATGGTTGAGCGTTTGCTCAAAGCTCATCATACTCTCGAAAATGCAGGTGTAAAAGTAGCTGCTGTCGGGCCTATGCCACGACAGCGTACCACCGGAAAGCCAACCTACGACAAATGGAACCTACAGTTCAAAAAGGACTTGGGAGGCATTGAGGTCATGTGTATGAGCTATATCATCGCTTCCGGTTCGCTGATACGTACTTCCACATTGGCTCAAGTAGGGCCTATGCTGGAAACACTATTCATAGACGGTATTGATTCAGAATGGGGTTGGCGTGCCAGCCACTTTCACGAACTACAATCATTCATTATACCTGAAGTAACAATGACCCACATGATGGGTGAAGATACGGGGAAACAACATAGCATACGCATACCTACTCCTTTCAGAGTTTATTATCAATTCCGTAACTATTTCAAACTTTTATCTTATCCTCATACTCCAACATGGTGGAAAGTTAAGAACGGAATCAAGTATGCTGTCAAAACAGTCTACTATCCTCTATTTCTGAAACCACGTGGTCAGTTCGCCAAAAGGATTGCTGCAGGCATACGTGATGGTATCAAATCGTCAAATTAACTCGGTAAGTATTCTTATTTTTTTGCCGCCTTCATGCTTCAGACTCGGTAACGATTTGACCGGAAAGTGAAGTGACTGAAACAGAAGGCCAACAAAAGATAGAATATGATAGTGTACTGAGTAAAACGACCACCGTGCATATAGTAGAAGAAGCCCAAAAGCATAAATTCATAATAAAACAAATATGCTATGGCTCGTGTCAAAGTAATTTTGCTCAGAGGACCGCGTTTCCAGAAAGACAGGAAAAAGAAAATAAAGGCTCCTACACCTAAGGCAACGGTGTTAAAGAATCCAACACGACGCACAAAAGTACCTACAAAAGTTGGGAAGGTATTGAGGAAAAAGTCTGCCTTTACACGCTTATTAAGAAAATACATATCCACTTCTTCTCGTGTTATTGATGGGAACAGAGAAGCTACCGTGTCATAGCCAGCATCAAAGAAACGCTGATAGCCGTAACTGTAAAGGAAGAACTGCTCACCTCCATATCTTAACAGAGAGAAGAAGGCTCCGTATTGAGACTTCTCAAAACGGTCGAGAGTAATGGCAGTAAAACCTACCAGTACCGCTGTCAATACCAAACCGATGACAATGAAGGTCTTTCTATGAGCGCGGAAATCTATGTAACGGCGCATAAGCACGAAGCCGGCCAACATAAAGAATATCCAGCGTACGAAACCGTCACGACCAGCTATGGCAAGATTATTTACAGCAATAGCCAAAGTACTGGCAAGCAAAAGCCATGTGAGTAAGTCACGGCGATTCAGATAAAAATAATAATAGTAGAATAAGAAGGTAGCTATCCAAGACAACTGTGGTCCAAGAGAAAGCACATAGCCGAAAGCACCGTATTTATCCATGTAGATGTTGGATATATCACCTGCAAGGAAGGCTTTTCGGGCAGCCAGGAAGTCGCTGTAAAGAAATATCTGAGCTACGTCAAACGAGGAAGCTATCATCGATAGGACAGCCGGTATAGCTACACACCAAGCAAAGGCATCAAGACGCGATATATCAATATCGAAATCATCTAAATCAAATGTATTACCGTATTTAATCAACGGATACATAAACAGCCACAAAAGCAATATATGTGAAGCTACCGAGGCGAAAGTTATACGCTCCGGAAACTTAATATATTCCGGATAAAACCCGGCGATACAAAGGCAACATATAGAGCCTAGACAATAGAGTGTAATAAGAAACACACTCAGATTGAAACCGCATTTGCGGTAATTCTCCAGTGCCCAGCATCCGAAGAAGACGGTGTATAATGCTATCAGAGTCATTTTTTGTCAGGTTGGGCGTCGTCCGATGGCAGAGTACGGTGACGCGCTATATAGATCAGTGTACGGAGATCATTTGAACCGGTAAGCCAGGCCAGAGCTAAATACCATATAACACCAACGGCTATGCCTACAATCAACGATAGGACATCATTGGTTATCAAAGAAGTAACACCTTTTATCACAACCCACATACTCAGGGTGTAAAGCAGTGAAGGGAATATATCTCGCAACTGTCGCCGAAGACCCATTCCCAATAGGCGTCCTGTAGCACCGGTATTTATACATAAGGCTACCAAAGAGGTGACTATACCGCCACAGCACATGGCTATTATTCCAAACGGTACAGTAAGGCAAAGTATTGCAACACCTGCTATTTTCTTATAGATTTCAAGTTTCAGGAAAACTCCGCTACGACCTGTGACTTGAAGCAGATTAAGATTGAGGGCATGTATAGGATACCACATCATCTGGGCACACAACAACGGTAACAAGACTGCTGCAAAGGTCCAGCGTTCACCTAATGAGATGCGTATAAGTGGATAGGCCACACCTGCAAGTCCTCCCATAAGTGGAAATATACAGAAAGCGGCTATACGTATGCAACGGCTATAGGCAGAAATCAGTCGTTCACGGTCATTCTGTATGGTGCATAGTACTGGATAAGTCACACGCTGAAGAATACCGGTGAAGTTAGATGAGGGCAAATCAGCGAAGCGTTGTGCATTGGTATAATAACCAAGAATACCGGCTGAAAAAAAGCGACCTATCACTAACGGCCAACCCTGTTTATACAGAGTATCTATAATACCTGCGGCTGCCAAACGCGAGCCGAAGCTAAACAACTCCCGAAAAGACTTCCATGAAAACACGGCTGAGGGGCGCCATCGTGCCACAACCCATAAAAGCACAGTGTTGAAAGCCGCACTTACCAACTGTTGCCATACCAAAGCCCAGACTCCGAATCCGGACCATGCCAGAAAGATACCTACTATACCCGAAATCACTGCTGCAGTAAGCGAAGCTTTGGCTTGAGAACGAAAATCGACACGTACTGTAAGCAACGCACGCTGCACTACTGCCAAGGAGTTAAAAATCATCACCAGGCCAAGTGCCTTGACAAGACTGTCAAGCTGCGGTTCATGATAGAAATATGCTATAAGAGGCGCAGCAGCGTAAAGGATGAGGTACAAAACAACTCCTATGACTATATTGAAATAGAAAACCGTCGAGGTGTCTACCGAAGTGCGGTCCTGTTTACGTATCAAAGCCTGGGAGAAACCACAATCAATCAATGACTGTGAAACGGCAATAAAAACCGCTAACATTCCTACCAGACCGAACTCAGCCGGTGTAAGAAGATTTGCCATCACTATAGTGACAGCAAAAGCTACACATTGTACTGAGAAACGCTCTATAGCGCTCCACATAGTACCCTTAAGAGTCTTATGGCCTAAACGCCCCATCAGAATTTATGAAGTTCTACTGTAACCCCCTCCTTGTCACTCACCACAAGATGGTCACGTGTCAACACATCTACATGATATAGCGAAGGATTAGAATATATGCCACACAATCTCAAAGAATAAGGATAATAACGATCAGCTGGTATATCAAAACGTAAGGTACCCTCATCTCGGTCATAAATCATATTAGCAGTAGCCTTAAGGTCATTATCACGTATGAACTGTGCAACATGCAGAGATATATTCCAGAATACGGTACCATCAAGTGGTACCTCTTCACCTTCGAACGATATGGAAGCGACACGCCACTGACCGTCAAGATGGCCGTTAATAGGCATTTTTTGACAACCTACAGCCATGATACCCATTGT
>CAYNUE010000126.1:0-8135 GCA_964400325.1 uncultured Sangeribacter sp.
TCTCTTACGTAGAGACGCAGTTTTTTCTATTCTTTCATAGAAGTAGGACTGCGGCAATACGTTGGATTTCAATAGACATTTTTGTCTCTTGGCAGAAGATGTCTATTAAACAACTACCACAATGCCTACACTTACTTGGATAGGAAAAGATAAAGTTATCAACCACCATCAAGCCGTACCTTATTGTACATTAGAAAAACAGTATCAATACGGCGATTCTGATACGGAGAACAAAATTATACATGGAGATAACCTATTGGCCTTGAAAGCGCTATTGCCTCAATACGAAGGGCGAATAAAGTGTATATACATAGACCCGCCTTACAATACAGGCAATGAGAATTGGGTGTATAATGATAATGTGAACTCTCCGCAAATCAAGAAATGGCTGGGGCAGGTAGTAGGCAAGGAGGGCGAAGATTTAAGTCGACATGATAAATGGCTTTGCATGATGTATCCTCGTCTGCAATTGCTTCAAGAACTATTAGCTGACAATGGAGTAATTTTTATTTCGATTGATGACAATGAACAAGCTAATCTAAGATTGCTGTGCAATGAAATATTTGGGGCAGAGAATTTCATCGCACAAATCATTTGGGAACGTGCATACGCTCCTGTAAACCTAAAAAAACATTTTTCCGAGAGTCATGACTATATGCTGTGCTATGCTAAAAATAAGAAGCTGGCGATATGTAATGGGTTGATTCGTAATGATGAAGCAAATCGTCGATATTCAAATCCCGACAATGATCCAAGGGGGGATTGGACATCGGGAGACCTATCCGTTGGTCCAAGAGTCGAAAGCAAGGTTTACGAAATAACCACGCCAAAAGGAAGAAAAATTTTACCTCCTAGTGGCTATTGTTGGCGAGTGGATAAAGAAACCTATGAACAATATGTGGCAGACGGACGAATTTGGTTTGGAGAAGATGGAAATAATGTCCCGCGGATTAAGAGATTTTTAGCAGAAGTCAAGCAAGGTATAACTCCGATGACCATTTGGAAATATGGAGAGGTCGGACATTCTCAGGATGCCACAAAAGAACTAAAAGCAATTTTCGGAGGTGAGGCAGTTTTCACATATCCGAAATCAATTCGATTAATTGAACGCGCTTTGGGACTCTATGCTACTCCTAATGATATCTTTCTTGACAGTTTTGCTGGAAGCGGTACCACAGCTCACGCCATTTTAGACCTAAACAAAAAAGATGGCGGCAACCGTAAATTTATCTTGGTGGAGATGGAAGACTATGCCGAAACCATTACAGCCGAACGTGTGCGCCGAGTTATCAATGGCTATGGAGATGGGAAAAACGAAAACACTGGAACGGGAGGCGGTTTTTCCTTTTACGAATTGGGTGAATCCTTAATGATAGGGGAGTACATTAATGAAAAGCAACCCACAGAGAAAATACAGGAATACATTTGGTACACAGAAACCCGTACTCCTTTTGTCTCACAAAAGCACAAATATTATCTGGGCAAACATCAAAATGTTGGATATTATTTTTATTACGAGAAGAATAAAATCACTGCACTTGGTTACGACACGCTTAACATTGTCAAGGAACGTGCCGATCAATATATAATTTACGCCGACCAATGTTTGATTAGCGAAGACGATTTAAGAGCCAAAAATATAATATTTAAGAAAATACCCCGCGATATACGAAAGTTCTAAAACAAATTAGCCATGGAACTTAAAGATTATCAACAAGAAGTATTGAAAGATTTAGCCGAATATATGGCACAGTTGGCGTTAGACAACAACTTGCGAGAGGCTTACAGCAACTATTGGAAGAAGAAAGGTATCAACATAAATATCTTGGACAACGCTATATTACACCCCTATGACAACACAGTGAAAGGTGTCCCCCGCGTTATGTTCAAAGTGCCCACGGCGGGAGGAAAAACGTTTATCGCTTGTAATGCGCTGAAGACAATTTTTGACAACCTGCCCGCCCAACAGCCTCGTGTGGTTGTTTGGTTCGTACCCAGCGACCCTATTTTGGCACAGACTTATGAAAACCTTTCCAATCCCAATCATCCTTACCGCCGGCGAATAAACGCTCTATTCAACAACGCCGTCAGGGTGGTGGATAAGGAAACCGCATTAAGCGGACAAGGTATAAAGCCCGTGCAAATTGCCGAGCAATTGACAATATTTGTGTTAAGTGTGCAATCTTTCGCTGCCAACAACAAGGACGGCAGGCGGGTATATCGCGAAAACTCTGCCTTGATGGAATATGTTGATCAATATGGATCCGACCACAAAATAGAAGGCGCAGATCAAGCATCGCTAATCCAAGCGATAGCCCATCTTAACCCAGTTGTAATCATAGATGAAAGCCATAATTTTGAGGCAGATTTGCGTCTTGATATGCTTTCCAATATAAATCCCCGTTTTATCCTTGACCTAACCGCCACTCCGCGCAAAAAGAGCAACATCATCAGTTTTGTGGATGCTATGAAACTCAAGAAGGCCAATATGGTGAAACTGCCCGTAATTCTATACAACCGAGATAGTACAAGCGATGTGCTTTTAGATGCAATCCGAATGCAACGCAACTTGGAATGTCGTGCCAAGGAGTGTGAGAAAAACGGTGGAGCCTATATCCGTCCCATCGTACTTTTACAGGCACAACCTAAGACCGATCAAGACAACGAAACTTTTGACAAGGTAAAACAGAGTCTGATAGCTTGCAATATTCCAGAAGAACAAATCAAGATTAAAACAGCAGAGAAAAATGAAATCAAGAATATAGACTTGATGAGTCGCGACTGTCCTGTCCGTTTTATTATAACCGTAAACGCACTAAAAGAAGGTTGGGATTGCCCATTTGCTTATATTTTGGCATCATTGGCCAATAAGACGTCGAAAATAGATGTAGAACAGATATTAGGTCGTGTTTTGCGCCTACCGTATACCACCCGCCACAGTGATGAATTTTTAAACTATTCCTATGTCTTTACTTCGTCCAATAATTTTCGTGAAACGGTGGAGGCTGTTATTTTAAGTCTCAATAATGCAGGTTTCAGCTCCAAAGATTGCCGTATGGCAGAGGAAGATACCGTTTACCCCCCAACGCAACTAGTCCAACCAACACCTTTATTTGATAGCGATGAATTCAATCTAGATAGCCAATTCCATGATAAAAAGGGATGGCAATCTTCTGAGGAGATACAAATAGATACACAGCAAATACGAGAGCAGTTGGAGCAAGTTGATACCGCTAAAACCGAACAGCATGTAAATGATATGTTGGAACGAGCCAAAGCCCAAAACCAAATCTACGAGCGAGAAAATAAAGAAGACCTGCACAATCCAATTTCCTCCGAAATGAAAGACAAAATAAAAACATACACTATAAAAGAAACTTTTTCCAAAGAAGCTAGTGCCGTTCACCTGCCAATTTTCAAAAAGAAGATAAACAAAAGTTCACTATTTAGTGAAAAAGATTCATTTGTAAAGTTGGATAAAGTGATGCTGTCAGAAGGTTTCTTACTCGAGAATGCCGATAGCAACATAAAGTTTTCCGATATGGCACAAGAAGTCGTAAGGATAGATTTGGAGAAACGAGGAGAAGACGAATATGTGCCTCGGCATTTTAAGATGAACCGAGCCCAAATTCACGCTGTTCGAGAAATGTTCGTAGAAATGACCACTGAAGCCAAGCGTAAGAATATATCCAGCAGAATAGCCAAGCAGTTGAAGTTTGATGAGATTCATGAACCCCATATATCTAATTATGTAAAAAAAGTATTGGACCAACAGAGTGATGAATGTTTAATGGAATTGTTAGACAACGAATCGTCTACAGTAAAAGCGTTTCGTGATAAGATTGAAAGATTGATGTTGATTTATCAGAAAGAGAATTTTATCAAGATGATAGATGTCGGGCAAATCTGCTGTGAACCCGACTATAGCTATCCTAAGAAATTAACCCTTTCCAGTAGGGTGGTGGGTATTCCAAAAGGTTTATATATCGAAGAAGGCGATATGAACAACTTCGAGAACGCTGTAATATCCCAAGTGGCCAACTTGGAGAATATATTATATTGGCATCGTAACCCCGAACGCGGACAAGGATTTGGTATAAATGGTTTTCTTAATCATTACCCCGATTTCATCGTACAAACCAAGTCGGGAAAAATCATACTCATAGAAACCAAAGGAGATGACCGCGATAACTCTGATAGCGAAAATAAACTATTCCTCGGACAATATTGGGCGAACCAAGCAGGGAAAGACTATCGCTATTTCATGGTCTTTGATAAAGCTAGATTAGACGGAGCCTATACCATGGCGCAATTGATGGAAATCTTGAAGCAACTTTAAGGACCTTGAACCAAGAGTTGCATGTTTTCTATTGAGTTAACAGCTAAAGTTCGGCTGCGAGGGAAAAGCTATTTAATGCCATGCCTATCGTAACGTCCGCTACTACAAAGTAAACTCTTAATTAAGAGGAGACAAAGAAAGTGGAGTAGAAAAAATTGGGGCGGTTCGTCAGATTTAATTTAGATTGCCGCGCGGGTCTACATCAATACACCGATAGGGATGCGTAGCCACGACCGGGTGATAGTGTTCAAGGTCTGTGTAAAGAATATTCGTATTATTGCTCAACAAAATTTCTGTACAAGTATTTGTTATATATCTTTTTGGATGTAAAAAAAACACACAGAGAGATATGGAAATTATGCGCAGTATGTGGTATAATCATTAAATTTGCACCAAATAGTGTGCTAATGCCTAATAGATCAGCAACAGATGTAATCTTCGGATTTCAGTTTCAAGCGAATGCAGCAATTGTACTGATGCTTGAAAATATTAGAGATATGGAAAGCATTCGTTTGGAAGGGGTTGAGGATATAGAAATAACCCTAGATGATGGGAGCTCTGTTCTTGCGCAAGCTAAATCCGTAGTAAGAAGTAGCGAAGATTTTACCAATGTGCTTAAAAATTTAAAGAAATCTCTAAAATCTTTGTCTGAAGCCGAGCATAAAGTAAAAAAAGTAAAAGAACTTATATACATAACCAATACGCCTAATCCTTTTAATGAAAAACCGCGAAGTGACATATTTATTGGAGCTTCGCAAAGAAGTTACGCCTCGTTGCCACAAGCTTTAAAAAATCAAGTGGATTCAATGATGGCTGAAGATAAGGAACCTCTAGACACCCGTAAATTCAAAATTCAAATTTTGCCTTTTGAAACGGATGACCCCAAGGAAAGGTATAAATGTGTTATCAATGTCATAGGCGATTTTATAGCGGAATTAGAATTGGGTAATGTTTCTATTTCGAGAAAGCGTTTGCACGAAATTTGGGCACTGGATATTTTTGAAAGTGGTTCAAAAAGGAATCACAAGATAACATTGAACAAAAAAGATATTATATGGCCAGTGATAGTTCTTATAACAAAAAATACGAATTTTGAGGCAGAAGACTTGGATGCCTCCGAAGTAGAGGAAATTTCCAGGAATTATGAGGCTATCATAAACACATGTACGGAACAATATGATTTTTTTACAAAGGTGTTATATGCGTATAATGATTTTCAGAGAGATGCCAAAATAGGTGAAAGGATGCGTAATTTTGTAGAAACTGAAAGTTGCAGGTTTGGCTATATCTTTGATGGTATGACGATGAAAATGCCTGATTACTTGCAACAAAAATTGTTGCAAGTAATTGTTCGGAATATTTTGGGGAAGCGTATTCAGATAGAAAAGATAAAGAAGGAGGTTAACTTATGATATTTAAATCAATTGCGATAAGAGAGAACGGAAATGAACGACGAATAGACTTTTCGGATAAAAACAACCTCGTTCATAGTATAGCAAATAGTAAGGGTAAAACAACTTTACTGAGACTTCTTTTGTATTCTGTTGGGTATAATATCCCCAGTACAAAAAATATTAAATTTGAAGTTTGCCAGGTTGAAAGCCAGATAGTTCTTGATGAGGGGGAGGTTGTATCATTGCATAGAGAGTCTCGTAATCACATCCTATTGAAAAGAGACAACACAGAAACAACATATATTTTACCTGGAGAAGAGACCGATTTGCATAAAATCATCTTCAAGACAGAGAATGTTGATTTGATAAAAAATCTTTTAGGATGCTTCTATTTTGACCAAGAGAAAGGGTGGACCCTTCTTAATAGAGGTGTTGTGGTTGGGAGTATTCGTTTTAACATAGAAGAACTTATAAGAGGTATCGCCGATATTGATTGTACGGAATTGTTACAGAGAAAGGAGCAAAAGAAGCAAGATTTGTTGAAGTTTCAGCAGATGTTTAGTGTATCAAAGTACCAAGAGACTCTTGATGAAAAATCAAATAACCTGGCAAGAGAATCTTATAGTACACTGCTTGATGACAAAATCAATCAATGCAGAATTCAGCAAAATTTGTTGAAAAGGGAATTGAGGAGGATTGATGATGTCTTAAAAGAAAATAAACGGTTTAGAACTTTTATAGCGGAGATAGGTTTATTGGTCCTAACACCAAACGGAGATACAGTACCAGTAACAAAAGACAATATTGTAGGGCTGAATGATGCGATAGAGTTTCTTGTTGCCAAGAGAAAACTGATAACATTGAAGTATAACCAAATCCAGCAGGAGATAAAGGAGCTGGAAAAGGACTATAAAGTGGAAAGCCAACAATTGTCTTTCTTTGATGATAAGGATACAATAGCAACGATATTTGATAAAAAAATTGCAAGTATTCCAATAAATGAAATGGCTGTCAAAAATGGAATAACCACATTAGTAAGGGAAATAGCAGAAATCAATAGAGAAATTAAACGAGCGACACGCAGGACAGAGACGGCAAGAAAGACTATTGCCTCCATATTCAACAATACGCGACAGTATCTAAATGAATTGGGCTTGAATGGAGACTCTGTTTCAGAGCAATACTTATTTACATCAAATTTAAAAGAGCTTTCTGGCGCAATTCTTCATAAAACAGTCTTCGCATTCAGGATGTCATGTCTATTAGAAATTGAAAAGCATTTGGGGATAAAACTACCGATAATATTGGATTCTCCCAGTGGAAAGGAAATTGATCGGCAGAACATAGGAACTATGTTGGAAATACTTAATAGGGATTTTTCTGACAATCAAATAATCATAGCGTCAATTTTCGATTACAATCTGAAAGATTTGCACAAAATAGAACTTACAAATAGATTGGTCGAATACCGTCCTTGGGGAGAATAGACGAAAGCAAGGAAACTTTTTTCTACTTCATCTTGCGTTTCTTGCATGGTATTGGCAAAAATTGAAATTCAAAAATTATCAATAATAGGTAATTTTTGTATCTTTGCGGAATATTCCACTGCTTATGGAGGTTGTTTTTACGGATGATGTGCTGAGGGAGTTGTACGAAATGGGTACGACCAAAGACAGCCGATACAAGAGGCTATGCCGGAACAGGCGGTTTGTTGAGGCATATGTACAAGTGGTGGACACTATGCAGTCCGTAGACAATGTACGGGAACTTAAAAATTTTAGTTTCCTGCATTACGAAAAATTAAGACACAGGCCGGAGAGTTCGGTGCGAATCATTACCAATCGTGTGGAACGATTGTTGTTTACCGAACATGAAAACGGTGTGGAGATAAGGTTGATAGAGATAAATTCGACGCATTATGAAAACAAACGCTAAAGATATAATCCCCGTTGTGGCGACACATCCGGGCAGTGTTCTGAAAAGTGAGTTGCAGGCACGAGGCATTACGCAGAAGGATTTTGCCAAGACGTTGGGTATGCCCGCGCCGAATTTGAACGAAATCGTTAAGGGAAAGCGGAATATCACCGAAGACATTGCCATCAAACTGGAGGGTGCGCTCGGCATACCCTTTCAGTCGTGGATGAATTTACAAAACCGATACTACTATGTGAATAAGCGTAGGCAGGAATTAAGCGAAGAGGAGGCGGAGGCCGTAGAGAGGGAGAGGAAATTGGATTTGATGGTTAATATAAAGGAGTTGTATGGGTTTTACGGTATCAAGGATACAAGGGTTTCGGCCAGACTGAAAGCATTGGATGGGCGTATAATCGGAATGGATGAACTGCGTGAGTTGGAGAACCGTACGGTAGGTTTTTTTAAGAGAAGCGATAAGTTGCGTGTAG
>CAYNUE010000127.1:0-7814 GCA_964400325.1 uncultured Sangeribacter sp.
GTAAACAGATAAGTTATGGAAAAGAAGAAGTGGAAGATTCTTGATACCAGATATATTATTAGGAGACCTTGGCTTACGGCTCGTTGCGATACTGTGCAATTGCCTGATGGTAGGGTTAATTCTGAATATTATATTCTGGAATATCCTATTTGGGTAAATGTTATCGCCATTACTGAAGATGGACATTTTCTTATGGTGGAACAATACCGTCACGGGTTACAGGAGGTTTTTACAGAATTGGTGGCTGGTGTAGCTGAGGAGGGTGAAGAGCCATTGGAGGCGGCAAAAAGAGAGCTGCTGGAGGAAACTGGTTATGCTGGTGACGATTGGCAACTTCTGAGCGTTCTCTCTCAGAATCCGTCAACAACGAATAATCTGACTTATTGTTTTGTTGCTAAGGGTGTCCGTAAGGTAGGTGAACAGTCACTTGATGAGACCGAGGACATAGCCGTGAAATTGCTTACTGAGACTGAGCTTAAAGAGATGCTTCTTGCTGATAGGCTCAAACAGTCATTGATGGCAGCTCCTCTGTGGAAATATTTTGCTCTGAAAGGCACTAAGTTCTGAATAAGAAGGGCTGGCTAAAAAATCTCTCAGATTTTTTAGCCAGCCCTTCTTATTCAGAACTTAGTGATTATAAATCTTATAAATCTTATAAATCTTATAAGACTTATGGAAAGAGATTACTTATTGATGAAGACGAGGTATTGACCAGGTGCGAGTGAAGTGGGGAGTGCGGCAGTTTCGCCAGTAAAGTATTCAACCATACCGTCAACTGCGGGAGTATTGCCGTTGAAGGCCACGTCGGCAGCGTCTTTGCCGAGGTTAGTGAGTACAACTACCTTTGAGCCATCTTTCTCACGCGAGAAGATGTAGAGGTCGGGGTTAGAAGTAGCGTAGCTTACCATTTCGCCACCTTCAAGACCTGCAGCAAGTGCCTTCTGGTTATGTTTGAGACCGTTGAGTTTCTGGTAGAATGTGAAGTATTCGTTGCGAGGTTCCCACTGTGGCGCTTTGTCCTTTTCGAAGAATTTAAAGGCACGGTTCATACCTGTTTCCTGACCGGTATAGAGCATCGGCATACCGGGAAGTGTGTATGAAAGTACTGCAAAGGCGTTGGTGAGGTTGCCCAGACGGTCAAATTCGGTACCTTCCCATGAGTTGAGGTCATGGTTAGTGACCATATTCATAAGGTAAGAATCCTTAGGATATTCGGCAGCTTGTTCGGCAAGGAGTTTGTCAATAGCACTGGCATGAGTTTCAGGGAATTCTTTGACCTTGCCGTCAGCATCTTTGAAAGTATATTGTCCTGAAGTAGCAGCTATTGCACTGAAAAGGTCTTTCATAGGCCAGTTGTAACCCATGTCAAAACCGTTCTTCTGAAGTTCGGGTACACTTGCCTCAGCCAGCATGAAGAGTTCAGGTTTAACAGCCTGAAGTTGCGGACGTGCCTCATCCCAGAAATCGGTTGGTACCTCCATAGCTACGTCACAGCGGAAACCATCTACTCCGACTTCAGTAAGCCAGAACTTCATGGCATCAATCATACCCTTGCGCATCTCGGGATTAGAATAGTCGAACACATAAACGTCGGTCCAGTCATATACACCTACCATGTTACCAAGTGAATCCTTTTCATACCAATCGGGGTGTTCTGTCACCCACTTGTTATCACGGCCAGAATGGTTAGGTACCCAGTCGAGAATCACTTTCATTCCCTGTGCATGGGCTTTCTTTACCATCTCCTTGAACTGCTCGATTGTACCGAACTCGGGGTTGAAAGCCGTGTAATCAGCTACCGAATAGTAACTCCCTAACGTTCCCTTACGGTCTTGTTTGCTAATGGGATGTATAGGCATCATCCAGAGTATGTCGACGCCGAGGTCCTTGAGACGTGGTAGCTGTTCAGCAAATGAATTGACTGAACCATCATCGGAATACTGACGGAGGTTAACTTCATAGATGACAGCATTGCGGCTCCACTCTGGGTGTTTTACAGTTGTAAAAGTTGAATCACGATCTTCTGCAACAGTATTGCCAGCATTGCTCTTTCCGCCACATGCTGAAAACAGGAGAGCACTGATAAGACCGAGTGCTGAGAAAATTCTCTTCATAACTTATTCGGAAAACTTATTTGGGTTAAACAGAATCTATGCAGTGGTTTCTTTACGGAGCAAAATTAATAAATTTTTGTATGACTGCTATAAGAAATGTCAAAATCGTATTATAAGTAGCTCTTAAAATTGTCAATTAACCTTTATTCTCATACTAATGTTATAAATTGCTCAGCCTGATGTGTAGAAAAAACAGACGGTTTACACCGGTAGTGGTGACAGGGTTTGTTGTCGTAATGGGAGCTACAAGCAAGACCAAGAATTCTCATCAGAGAAAAGTAAAAAAATTTAATCTCTCATCAGAACTTTTTACTCGTACATGATGTTATAAAGACAGAAAATCGTTTGCTTCATGCTTATAGATTTAAGAGGTATTCAGCGATTTTCAATTCATGATGTTAGGTTAGTTAGAAAGTATTATGGAAAACACAAAGGCGTCAATCCGTGAGGACAGACGCCTTAATTATTTTATTATGGCCTTATGGCTATAGAGTTACTTTTTACATTCGACAGCTGTGCGTTCTACAGGCAGGCATGCTTCGTAGTTAGCTATGTAAGCGTTAAAGCCAGCTATCTCCTCAGCAGTAGCGGCAATGCTAATGCCCGTATCACCGGCAAAGACTTTCTGTTCAAGATAGTCGGATAGCTTCAGAGCAGCCGAGTTGTTGACAAGATAATCGGCGAGTAGCGCCATACCCCATGCTCCACCCTCGCCGGCAGTTGACATAACTGATATGGGTGTGGCGAGAGCAGCAGCCAGAACTCTCTGCCCTACCCCTTCTGTCTTGAATAGACCTCCGTGACCGGTAAGACGGTCAACCTTGACATTCTCTTTGTTGAAAAGAATATCGTTACCGATTTTCAACACGGCAACCGCAGCGTATAGGTTGGCACGCATGAAATTGGCAAGGTTGAATTTGTCATTTACTGAACGCAAAAATAGTGGACGTCCTTCTGTAAGGCCAGTGATGGGTTCTCCAGAGAAGTAATTGTACGACATCAAACCGCCACAGTCAGTATCACCTTTGAGGGCATTGTTGTAAAGACGGCCGTATATTTCGTTCATGTCTACAGGCATACCCATAAGTTCGGTGTACTCTTTGAAGATATTAACCCATGCATTGAGATCAGAGGTACAATTATTACAATGCACCATTGCTACGGCACTTCCATCGGGAGTAGTGACAATGTCAATCTCCTCGTATGGACGGCTCAGGTCATGTTCGAGCACTATCATCGAGAATGACGAGGTGCCGGCCGATACGTTACCTGTACGTTGCTTGACAGCGTTGGTAGCCACCATGCCTGTACCTGCGTCACCTTCGGGTGGACACATAGGTACACCAGCTTTAAGATGTCCAGATATATCGAGGCGTCCAGCACCCTCTTCCGTGAGCGTGCCTGCTGGTTGACCTGCATCGAGTACACGTGGCAGAATATCCTCCAGGCGCCACTGATAACCCTTCTCAGCTACAAGGTTATTGAAGTCTTCAACCATCTGACGGCAATAGTCACCTGTAGCAGGGTCAATCGGCAGCATACCCGAAGCATCGCCAACGCCAAGAACCTTCTCACCAGTCAGCTGCCAGTGTATATAGCCAGCTAATGTGGTTAGGAAACCCATCTGTGCGACATGCGGCTCACCGTTAAGCATCGCCTGATAAAGATGCGATATGCTCCAGCGCAGAGGTATGTTGAAGTTGAAAAGCTGTGACAACTGAGCTGCTGCCTCACCAGTGTTGGTATTACGCCAAGTACGGAAAGGTGCTAACATCTCACCCGAAGCACTGAAAGGCATATAGCCGTGCATCATGGCACTGACACCTATAGCTCCGAGACGTTCTATCTCAATACCGTATTGACTGAGCACATTGGCACGCAGGTCACGATAACAGTCCTGTAGACCGAACCATATAGCCTCAAGACTGTACGTCCACAGACCATCAACAAGCTGGTTCTCCCATTGGTGGCTACCCTGCGCTATGGGCGCATGAGTATCAGGATTGATAAGGACGGCTTTGATACGGGTTGAACCGAACTCGATACCAAGTACGGCACGCCCGCTTTCTATCACTTGTTTAGAGGTGGTGTCCATAGTCTCAGCAAAGTGACTTGTTGAGCATATAGTACACCTCGTTGTAACGCATTTCGCGCTTGAAATCGGCCAACTTAGTGTCTTTGTTTATATGCAGCATCTCAATGCCCGCTATCTCGGCGTAATCCTCCCAATATTCGGGTGACAGGTCATAACTGAAGCAAGAGTGGTGTGTACCGCCGGCCAGAATCCATGCTCCGGCACCAACTTCAAAGTTAGGCATAGGAATCCACAGAGCTGAAGCTACGGGCAGTTTGGGAAGTGGTTTTGGTTCGATACACTCAACATCGTTTACAATCAGACGGAAACGGTTACCCATATCGACTACAGTAGCTGTAATGCCGGGGCCGGGCTTCGATGTGAAGACCAGACGCGCTGTCTGAGCCTTACGTATACCTATACCGAGATAGTGTACCTCAAGACGGGGCTTTTTAGCGGCAATAAGAGGGCAAACCTCAAGCATGTGGGCCTGAAGAATAGAACTCTGTCCACCCTGCTCAAAATTGAGTGTATAGTCCTCAAGGAATGAGCAACCACCAGGCAAACCTTGTGTCATTACCCACAGAGTGCGGTAAAGAGCTGCAGATTTCCAGTCACCTTCGGCGCCAAAACCGTAACCCTCGGCCATAAGACGTTGCGAGGCAAGACCCGGTATCTGGTCAAACCCTACGAAATTAGGATCCTCCACATCAGCACTACCAAGGTCATCGAAGTTAGTGGTGAAAGCCTTTGCACCCTTAGCCTTCAGACAGGCACGGAGAGTAAGCTCGGCTTTGGCAGCATTCCATATAGATTTATACTCTACGGTACCGGGAGTCTTGCACTTCTCATCGGCGTCATAGAGATTGAAATATTCAGCTACAAGAGCATCAACATCGGCATCGGCAATACCCTTACCGAATTCCATAAGTGTGCTTACGGGGCAGTAATCAACATGGTAACCAAGACGCATCTCAGCCTCCACCTTATCACCGTCGGTAACAGCTACATTGTTCATCTGGTCACCGAAACGTATCACACGCATATCCTGAGCATCTGCCCAACCAGCACATACACGGCTCCATACGGCTATCTGGTCCTGAGTATTGGGGTCCTGCCAGTAACCTACGACAACCTTACGGCGTATACGCATACGAGCGCAGATATGGCCGAACTCACGGTCGCCGTGAGCGCTCTGATTGAGGTTCATGAAATCCATGTCCATAGTGTCCCAGGGTATTTCTGCATTGTACTGAGTGTGCAGATGTAGCAGAGGTTTGCGGAGTTCCTGCAGGCCGTGTATCCACATCTTGGCAGGAGAGAAGGTGTGCATCCATGTGATGACGCCCACGCAGCGACGCTCGTTGCTGGCAGCGCTCATGATGTCAGAAACTTCACGCGATGAGTTGGCGGTACCTTTGTACACTACCTTTATCGGCAGACGGCCTGAATTGTTGAGGCCTTCCACCATCTCTTTCGAGTGGGCATCTACCTTCACTACGGCATCGCCTCCATACAGAAGCTGGGCGCCGGTTATCCACCATATCTCAAGGTTCTCAAATGCTTTTTCCATATTGTTATGTGAGTTTTTAGGTTTACAGATTTTATTTTTTTGTTTGTCCGTAATAGGCATTGGGGCCATGCTTACGATTGAAATGCTTCTCAATGAGCAGCGGATTCATAGTCAGTGCCGGATTAACGGTAAATGCTATCGAAGCCATCTTAGCCACTTGCTCCATTACCACAGCGTTATGCACTGCGTCATGCGGGTTTTTACCCCAGGCGAATGGACCGTGATTTTTTACCAATACACCGGGAGTATGAATGGGATTGAGGTCTTTGAAACGGCGTACTATCACATTGCCAGTCTCAAGTTCGTAGTCGCCTTCAACCTCTTCACGTGTCATATCGTCTGTACAGGGTATGGCATCATGAAAATAATCGGCGTGTGTAGTACCGATGTTGGGAAGGTCAATACCTGCCTGTGCCCATGCTGTAGCATAAGTGGAATGTGTATGCACTACCCCTCCTACTTCAGGGAAGGCACGGTATATGGCCAAATGAGTAGGAGTATCAGATGAAGGACGCAAATCGCCTTCTACTACCTTACCGGTAGCAAGGTCAACCACTACCATATCCTCGGCACGCATATCGTCATAGCTTACGCCTGAAGGCTTGATGACCACAAGGCCGCGTTCACGGTCTATGCCAGAGACATTGCCCCATGTGAAAATCACAAGCCCGTGTTTCACAAGGTCAAGGTTGGCGCGGTACACTTCTTCTTTAAGTTTTTCAAGCATCTTTCTTTATTTGAGTCAGATTTTGAATTTTTTGTCTTTCTCGTAAGTCTCAGCGTTGAAGCGGTAGAGAGCCGCTCCACGCTTTGAGTTGAGTTTATCTATTTCACCGGTAGATTCTATACAGGTAGCTTCTTGAATACGCTTGCGGAAGTTTCGTTTGTCTAACGGATGACCGAGTACGGCTTCATATAGAGACTGCATTTGCGACAGTGTAAACTGACGTGGTAGCAGTTTCAGTCCTATCGGTTCATTGACAAAACGGAAACGTAGTTTTTCAAGCGTACGGGCTATCATGGCAGGATGGTCAAAACCAAGTTCAGGCATCTCAGCCATATCTACCCAACAAGCATTGTGTGACAGTACTTTACGACGGTCATGCTCATCAAAGTTGATGAGTGCATAGTAGGCCACCGAGATTACTCTGTCACCAGGGTCACGGTCTACTTCACCGAAGGCCCCTACCTGTTCCATATAAATGTTGGACAGTCCTGTAAGCTGCATCAGTACACGTTTGGCTGCTTGATCGATACTCTCGGCAGGCTCAACGAAACCGCCCATGAGCGACCATTTACCCTCTTCAGGAGCAAATGCCCGCTTGGTCAACAGTATACTCAATTTGCCGCTATTGAGCCCGAGTACTACACAATCAACACTAACGTAATATCGGTGATTTGACTTATAGAATTCTGCCATTGGAAATAAATGTGTATTATTGATACCGGTGTTCAGTAAAGCGTGTGTCACCAGAAGTACCAGTAGAAGGCTGCTGTTATACCTAAGATTATAGCGGAGTTAATGATATCCCAGCTGTTCCAGCTCGCACGTGTTACAGCACGCTGTTCGGGAGTAGAGGTACCAAACACAAGACCTTTGATTTTATCCGGTTCCGGAGCTTTTGTGAAAAGGCTGACAACTATAACCACCAGCAGACAGAATACCAGCATCCAGCCGCAGAAGAACAGCCAGTTCATCTGATAGAAAAGGTCATGGAACCAGTTGTGATGGGCAGCGTCGGCGGGAGTTGTAGTGTACCATATTTTGGCACTGAGACGTGTAAGACCGATAAAGAGACCGGCTATAAGACCCCACATACCGCCCTTGGCAGTAGCGCGTTTCCAACATACACCCATAAGGAAGGCGGCTGCGATGCCAGGTGCGAGTACTGACTGAACGTCCTGTAGATATAGATAAAGTACGTCACCTACCGAACGCATCACGGGTATCCAAAGGATACCAAGTATCACGATGACTACGGTAGCAGCTTGACCGATTTTCACAAGTTTCTTCTGTGGTGTGTTAGGGCTGAAACGCTGGTAGAAGTCGATT
>CAYNUE010000128.1:0-7753 GCA_964400325.1 uncultured Sangeribacter sp.
TCCAGTTTGTCGGCATGCTCCACAAGTTTCTTTGCCTGCTGCCTTTTCTCCTTCTGCTCAGGTGAGGACGACTTACCCTCGGCCTCCAGCGCCGCGTTTATCCTGTCGGCCATGTCCCTGAGTTCTGAAGACGAGATCTTCACGGCTCATCTTATGTCGGCTGCCCGATGTTGTCCTGAGCGGTGGCCTCGTCAATCTGGGAGGGAGATGGTGCTTAACAAGGAACTTTGGCTTTGACATACAGCTCACTATGGGGGTGGCACCATACACAGAAAGAGGGTGCAGCATAATCTGACTTATGATACACCCTAACTTACTCACGTACAATTTGCACGACATATCAAAAAATAATTATGTTTCAATTCACCTTGTGAAGGATTTAAAGAGGTAACTTGAAGCATAGTACTACAAATATAAAGATTTTTTCCAAGAAATGCAAGCGATGTATGAAAAAACTTTTTTGATAAGAAGGTAAAACATATCAAAAAGTAATTATAAATTATTTTGAAAAATTAAAAATATATCTTAACTTTGCAACATTAAAGGAAAATGAAGATCTGAGTTTCGCCATAGATATTTTTATAACTCAATTAAAATCACTATCATGACTAAAAACTCAACCGTAATATCCCATCTATACAATGACGGGGAATGGCATATTCAGTCCAACGAAGAGCATTGCAAGGGGGTCGCAGAGTTGGCTGCCGAATTTGCATCCGAATTCGGAATGGCTGAGTGGGGACGCATGCTTGGTCTTCTGCATGACCGCGGAAAAGAAAGCAACGGTTTCCAAGCTTACATCCGACGTAGTTCCGGATATGATCAAACTGCCTTCTCTAAATCTAAAAAGGACCACAGTTATGTAGGCGCAGTACTCGCTCATAGAATTCCATTAGTCGACCAGTTATATTGGCTCTCTAACTCCATAGCCGGTCACCACCGAGGCTTATATAATGTCGACGAACTTGAACTGACCCTCAATGAGATTCTTCCTAAGGAAATATCACAAAGTCTTCCTGACGGAAAGCTTCCTCTACCAAAATTCAGAATGGCCCCGGAAGACGCATCTCACATCGGAAGAATGCTGTTCTCTTGTCTCGTGGATGCAGACTGGCTCGATACGGAAAATTTCATGACTCCAGAGAATTCCTCTATCAGAAGTAATTTCTCAACCTTACAAGAGTTAGACCAACGACTGCAGATGTATCTCAAAAAACTTAAGTCTCTCCCCTCATCTCCACTGAATGTCTTACGCAATGAGATACAGGCAAACTGTGAAAAATCCGCTTTCATCAAGTCCGGATTCTTTGACCTGACTGTACCTACGGGCGGGGGAAAAACAATAGCCTCTGTAATTTGGGCTATCAAACATGCGCTTATCCACAATAAAAAGCGTATTATAATCGCTATTCCATTCACCAGCATTATAGTACAAACAGCTGAGCAACTCAGAAATATATTTGGGGAAGAAAACATAATCGAGCATCATAGTGCAGCTAACGATGCTATGACTGATAAACGATCGCTGTTAGCATGTGAGAACTGGGACGCTCCAATTATTGTGACAACTAATGTTCAGTTGTTTGAGTCAATGTTTTCCAATCGACCATCCGCTTGCCGAAAACTTCATTCAATTGCCAATAGCGTAGTTATACTTGATGAAGTGCAGACACTCCCTCTCTCCTTCCTCCAACCAATAGTCAATGGTATGAAATCTTATGCAAAACTATTTGGCACCTCGTTTCTATTTTGTACTGCAAGTCAGCCAATACTCGATGGAAAACGAGATGGGTGTGGTGAAAAACCATTTATAGGTATTGACAGTAGCCAGATACACTCTATTATCAGGAATGATATGCAACTTCACGACAGACTACGAAGAGTCCATATAAACATTGACACGACTCCCCACTCTTATGAGGCCTTAGCTGAGATTCTTAAGAGGTATAAAAGAGTATTGTGTGTGGTTAGTTCACGCAAACATGCTATAGAATTATACAATGAACTCTCAAAAGGTACTGATGTAACCACTATCCATTTATCAAGATCAATGTGTTCGGCCCATATTCTTGAGAAAATCAATGAAATCAAGAGAATTCTTGCCGATCCAGAAAAAGAAATCCGTGTTGTATCTACTCAACTTATAGAAGCAGGTGTAGACATTGATTTCCCAATAGTATATCGTCAGCTTGCCGGTCTTGACTCCATACTTCAAGCAGCCGGAAGATGCAATAGGGAAGGTAAGGAGCCTATTGGGTACACTACAGTTTTCTCATTTATAGAAGATCGGCAATCAAGTTACCTTCGTTTTGCTACTGATACCATGAAGGACCTGATTTCAAGCTATCCAAATGCTGATTGGTTGTCTCCAAATACCATACGTTTGTATTATGAGAAGTTATACTATAGAACCCCAACCTTCGATAAAGAAAATATTGGCGTTCTTCTTGATAACCCTAAAAAATGCCAGTTTGAAGAAGGAGCGAAAAAATTCCGATTGATCGATGAGATCGGTTCGAATGTTATTGTTAATTTTGAAGACGCAGATGATCTTATCCAGCAGCTCATTGATAAGGGGCCTTCTCGTAAATTATCCAGACAACTGGGCAGATTCAGTGTAACCATATCAAAAATTATCTTCAATGAGTTTATCAATGCAGGTCTGATAGAAGAGCCTTATCCGGGATTCTATTACATATCTTTAAAAGATCAGTATGATTCTGAAACAGGTTTAAAAACTAAAAATGAATTTGTAGAACAAACCTTCATAATATAACACCCATTATGGAATCAAAAGAATATTATGATAAAGAATATGGCCTTGAGATCTGGGGAGACCTCGCCTGCTTTACGCGACCAGAGCTTAAGGTAGAAAGAGTAAGCTATGACGTCATAACGCCATCCGCCGCCCGAAATATATTTCAAGCCATATTCTGGAAACCAGCCATCGAATGGCAGATCACAAGGATTGAGGTCGTCAATCCAATCAGATGGATTTCCATCAGAAGAAACGAAGTCGGTGCTGTTGGAGCTGGCAATGCTAATGCCAAGCCTATCATTACCACTGAAAAGCGCCAGCAAAAAAACACCCTGATGCTTAGGGATGTGCGCTATCGCATATATGCAAAGATGATCTACATTCCTCCACGGAATAGGAAAAACGAAAAGGCTCGGAAAGCAGGTTCTGACGAAAATCCGAAGAAATATCAGGAAATGTTTGAGCGCAGGGCAAGTAACGGGCAGTATTTCACAAGTCCCTATCTTGGGACTCGGGAATGCAGTGCCTATTTCACACTGCTTGATAAAGGTGTAAAAGGAGGAGAGGATCTGCTGCAAGAATCCCGTGATTTTGGGCTTATGCTCTACGATATGGACTTCAGCAACCCAAACTATATTCTCCCTATGTTCTACTTTGCCAAGATGGAAAATGGAATAATAGAAGTGCCTGAAAAAGATAGCGAGGAGGTGTTGAGATGATACTGAAAAGTTTATATGATTATGCTCAATCTCAAAGGGGTGCTATACCTCCCAGTGGGATGGAACGAAAAGAGATTGAGTTTATTATCGTTATCGATTCTGAGGGTAGTTTCAAAAGATTTGAACACAAAAGAATTGATAAGAAACAATGTGTATCCTACTTAGTTGCCAAAGGAGTAAAACGTACATCCGCACCGAAATCAAACATCTTATGGGACAATGGTAAATATGTTCTTGGCAAAAATGATAAGAATGGCAAATGCAATGCTTTATTTGTAGAAATCATAAAGAATATTGCAGAGCGTCATCCAGAAGATACATCAATACAAGCATTGCTTAAATTCTATTCCCAGCCTGTATCAGAACGGGATATGAAAATGATGGATGATCCTCTTTTCCCTAAAGTAGAGGAATCTATAAATGCGAATTTCAGTTTCAGATATGAAGCTGATGATATGATTATCGCGGAGAAAATACACCTCTTTGAGCATATTATGGATGAATCTTCTGATGATTCAGAATTAGGGCGTTGCCTTATCACAGGAGCTAAAGGTCCGATTGTGCGCACCACTACTCCCACACCACTTCCCGATAATTCTCCGATGGCAGCATTAGTTGCTTTCCAAGTCAACTCCGGTTATGATTCTTATGGAAAGATCCAAGCATACAATTCCCCTATTTCAATAGATGCAGAAGAGAAATTCTCTGCCGTCTTAAAGAGATTCCTCGGGAAAGATTCTCGAAACAAAGTCCGTTTGAGCAACCGAATACTTCTTTTTTGGGGCAGCGGAGAACAAAAAGTAAATGAAAATGTTGAAGAAAGTCTCTTGACTATCTTGGAACTACCCGATAAAAAGACGATTGATCTTGATGAGAAAATAGATAAAGTTCCAAAACTTTTTAAATCAATTTTCTCAGGAGAAATCAAAACAACTCTGAACGATCGCTTCCATATTCTTGGACTGGCACCCAATACAGGCAGAATTGCCGTAGTAATATGGATGGATAGTGAACTAAGGGATTTTGCCGGGAAAATATTATCTCATTTTAAAGACATGGAGATAATTGATAATCGTAATCCCGACAAACGTCGTCCATACGTAGGTGTTTACTCTATGGTCTCAGCTGTGACACAAGGTGGGAAGATCTCAGATGCGTTGCCAAATCTCATCGATGAAACAGTCAAGTCAGTCATTCTCGGTAACACCTACCCGTTTCCTTTGTATACCGGAGCTTTACAACGAATCAAAGCCGAACTTTCAGAAATGTCACCATCCATACAAAGGGTGTCAATACTGAAGGCATACATCAATAGAAAATATAATAATCAAAATCAACATACACAATTAACAGTTATGCTTGACAAAAACAACACAAATACAGGGTATCTATGTGGAAGATTGACAGCCGTATTGGAAAAAATCCAATCAGATGCCAACACCGGCGATTCAATCCGTACACGTTATATGGGGGCAGCTTCAGCAACCCCAGCGGCTGTAATGCCAGCTATGATCAACCTCTCCTTGCATCACTCGGAAAAACTATCTGAGGGTAGTCGTGTATATTACGAACTACTAAAACAAGAAATAATCGACAAACTCTCCGCAGACGGTTGTTTCCCTGCCCATCTTGACCTGAACGATCAAGGACGATTCTTCGTTGGCTACTACCATCAGCGTGCAGACCTATACACAAAAAAAGAAGATAAACAATAAACTCATAAATAACAATGGCAGAACTAAATAAAAGAATTGATTTCGTGTACATCTTTGATGTACACGACGGAAATCCCAACGGGGATCCTGATGCAGCTAATCTTCCACGCGTAGACGCAGAGACAGGACATGGATTAGTAACTGACGTGTGTCTGAAACGTAAAATCCGCAATTATGTGGATTTCGCACGTAAAGGTCAGTCCAACTATGATATCTTCATACAGGAGGCTGCTGTACTTGACAACCGTGTAGAGGATATCTACAAAACTGATACTGTGAAAAAGGCCGACAAGGCAAACCAAAAAGATGCGGCCAAGCAGGCCCTGTGTAATAAATACTATGATATTAGGACTTTTGGTGCAGTAATCGCTACCAAGGATAAGCAAGGTCAAGTAAGAGGAGCTGTCCAGTTCACCTTCGGAAGATCCGTAGACCCTGTAGTCAGCCTTAGCCATGCAATTACCAGAATGGCAGTCACCAAGGAGAGCGATAAGGAAAAAGAACGCACTATGGGACGGAAAGCCACAATCCCATATGGTCTATATGTGACATATGGTTTTGTAAATACTAACCTCGCCAACCAAACCGGATTTAATCAGGAAGACTTACAGCTTCTATGGGAGGCTTTGGGCAATATGTTTGACAACGACCGGTCTGCGGCACGCGGACTAATGGCAGCGCGCAAACTGATTGTTTTTGAACATGATTCAAAACTTGGCAATGCGCCCGCTCACAAGCTTTTCGATCTGGTCAAGGTAACAAAAAAACAAGGTGTACAGTCTCCACGCAGTTTCTCCGACTACGAAGTCACAGTTGATTCGGAAAATCTTCCTAAAGGAGTAGCCATAAAAGAGCTTATCTAAATGTCTGATCAAGTCAAGACATCCATCCACCTCTACAATGAGGAAGAAATGCTACAGTTGTCGGGGATACAGCACTATGTGTTCTGTCCCCGACAATGGGCTTTGATACATATCGAACAAGTCTGGAGAGACAATTACCTGACTACAGAAGGGTCTCTTCTTCATGAAAATGTCGACAATCCCTTTCTCCGAGAAACCAATGGATCACAGACAATCACTCTTAGAGGTTTTCGACTTGCATCTGCAGTGCTTGGACTATCAGGAATTGCAGATGCCATTGAAATATATCCTTATGAAAATGCACCCACTTCAAAACAAGCATTACTGAAGAGTAAACTATACGATATTCTTCCCATTGAATATAAACGGGGGAAACCGAAAATATCTGACTGTGACAGAATTCAAGTGACTGCACAAGCTATTATCCTTGAAGAGATGCTTGGAGTCAAGATAAGTAAAGGAGCTATTTTTTATTGGGAAATAAGACACCGGGAATATTTTGATATTTCTACTGAACTGAAAGAAGAAACTATAACAATTGCGTCTGAAATGCACTCTACCTTTAACCGTAAGGCAATACCAAGAACAATAAAAAAAGCACATTGCCAGAAATGCTCACTTATTGATTATTGTCTGCCTTCCATAGGGGGGCGTAGTGCGATTAAATATATATCAGATTCTATCGAGTATATTTCTCAATCCATATGAAAAAATTATTGAATACACTTTATGTTACGACACCAGAGTCATATCTAAGCAAAGATGGTACCAATGTGGTAATCTCAGTCGATGGAAAGGAAATATTCCGTATCCCTATATCAAATCTTGAATCTATTAACACCTTCACATATTCAGGAGTAAGTCCTGGGGTAATGCGACTCTGTACCGTAAACAATGTCGCACTAAGCTTTTTTACTCCAACAGGAAGGTTCATATCAAGAATTCAAGGACCAGTAAATGGAAATGTTTTACTTCGTGTAAGACAATACAGCATCCTTAATGACAATACAGAGAAACAACGACTTGCAGCAAGATTTATATATGGTAAGCTTTTTAATTCCCGTGTTATTCTCCGAAGGTTTGTAAGAGACTATCCCGACCATAACGGATCCAATCAAGTGGAGCAATGCGCAGAGTCATTACGACGATTAGCTATTAAAGCGACTCAAAACCCGGAAATCAATTCCTTACGAGGTATTGAGGGAGATGGGGCAGCTACGTATTTTTCTGTTTTTCCCTACCTCATTCTTAATACTAAGCCAATCTTCGCTTTCAACAATAGAAATCGGCGCCCCCCAACAGATCCGCTAAATGCAATGCTCTCAATGGGATATTCTCTTTTAGCTAATGATTGTGCCTCTGCATTAGAAGGCGTTGGCCTGGATCCAGCCGTAGGTTTCATGCACACCCTTCGTCCAGGAAGAAATTCTTTAGCTCTTGATCTGATGGAAGAAATGAGGGCCTACATAGTAGACCGATTGGTAATTTCTCTTGTAAACACACGTCAGATCGGAGTAACTGACTTTAAAATACATACAGATCCCGCCGACTTAAATCAAGCATCTGTAGTTTTTACAGAGAATGGATTGAAGAAATTCCTTGCGGCATGGCAAGCAAAGAAAAAAACTGAGTTTATGCATCCATTTTTAAACGAAAAAATTAAAATTGGATTACTACCTCATATTCAAGCTATGCTAC
>CAYNUE010000129.1:0-7679 GCA_964400325.1 uncultured Sangeribacter sp.
GAGTGCAAGGTCAAGTTTGTCATCTTCGCAGATAGAGTCACCGATTTTGCCTCCCTGAGCCTTGGCGAAAGTATAAGTCATACCGCCGCAGAGGATAAGGTTGTCAACCTTGTCCATAAGGTTTTCGATAATACCGATTTTTGTCGATACTTTTGAGCCACCCATGATAGCTGTGAAGGGACGCTTTATATCCTTAAGGATATTGTCGACGGCCTGCACCTCTTTCTCCATAAGGAAACCGAGCATCTTGTGATCGTCATCGAAGTAGTCAGCCACAACTGCGGTAGAGGCATGCTTGCGGTGAGCTGTACCGAAAGCGTCGTTTACATAAACATCAGCATACGAAGCCAGAGTCTTGGCAAATTCTTTCTGGCTTTCTTTCATAGCTTTTGCAGCATCTGCGTAAGCTGGATCAGCTTTGTCGATACCTACAGGCTTGCCTTCTTCTTCAGGATAGAAGCGGAGATTTTCGAGCAGCAGCACTTCACCTGGTTTGAGGTCCTTGGCAGCTTCGGCAGCCTTTGCACAGTCATCAGCAAACTTCACGTCACGGCCAAGAGCTTTTGCGACGTCCTCACGTATCTGAGCGAGGCTATACTTGGGATTGACCTTGCCTTTGGGTTTGCCCATGTGTGACATAAGGATAAGTGTACCACCGTCATCAAGTATTTTCTTAAGGGTGGGAAGAGCACCGCGTATACGGGTATCGTCGGTAACGTGACCATTCTCGTCAAGAGGCACGTTGAAGTCGACACGTACGATAGCTTTTTTGCCATCGAAATTGTAATTGTCGATTGAAGCCATTTTTTTGAGTTATAGATTATGTTTTTCCTGCTTGTTTGCTTAGGAGCGACACGGTCAGGAATCGTGGTTCATAGGATTATCGCGGGGAGCGTGTCGCTCTGGAGGGCAAAGATACAAACAATTGTGCAGTTAGACAAAAGAAAATGCAAATATCTTTACTCTCTACCGCTAAATAATTGAGATTCCCGATTTCCAAACCGTGTCATCATTAGGTTAGGGGCGTATCACTTTGGAAACGCTAACATTACCGTTAGCATCTGTAGTGCGGTGTACGAAAATACCCTTGGCTGGTGAGAGAATTCTGCGACCTGCAAGATCGAAATATTCCTCGTTGACAATCTGAGTATCAGCTACAGCCTGGTCTATACCGACTAAGCCTGGTTGGGTAGTGATTTCTCCAGTGTTGATGTCAAGTGTCACAAGGGGTGAATAATAACGTACATCGTCCCAGACGTTGAATGACTGCACGCCGATAGTGTCAAAACCTGTCAGCTTGATGCCCATTTCATGGTCTGTATTGTATATGGTAGAGACGATGAGGTTACGGTCGAAGGAGTAGGGTACGTCCCACATATCTACACCACTGTTGAAGTCGACATCGAGTATTTCGGTGAGTTCACCGTCGATATAGAGATTATAAAACATGTTCTCCTTATAGAGTAGAACACCTTCATTGTTAAGCATAGGCAGATTGAAGTCGAAATAGGCGAATCCGTAAGTATTGAAATAACGGTCGTCATACACCAGAGCGTAGGGCGCAAGTGGGGCACCTGAGGCTACGGGCTGATATACGAGCGAGGGGTCATTATACATCTGAAGAGCCAAAATCCTGTCGGCTGCACCGTTGATGAGCATTACTACATCTTTGGTGAGAGTAGTAAAAGTGCCTTCCTCTTCATTGTATTCCATAACGAACTCTGTATCATTCGGTAGAAGTGACATGCCTCCGTAAGCTGATTCATCAAACTTGGCAAACATGATGTTGAATACATATACACTTGACTGACCGAAGAACTGGTAAGGTATAGTGACACGATTGCCATCTCGGTGGCCTTTAATCCATACCTCAGGATAATCGTATGACCAACCACAGAAGTAAACGTCATCGCCGTCAAAACCTACCTGAACATGGAGCCCAAAATCATCAGGCAGATTAGGGTCAGAATTATAACCACGGGTTATATAAGAATAGTCAGTCGTCACGAGGTCATCAGGTGGAGTGACCATACCTGAGCCTTGTGATTCACGATAGGTTATCTCAGTAGATGCAAAACCCATCCACATACCGAAACCTTCTTCCATCATCTGTAGACCTACGGAATAGCCTTCGTCGAGTGGAGCCATTATCAGAGAGCTGCCATCTTCAGAGAAGTCAAATATAATCTGTGATTCACCTTCTACTGCCTCCGGGAGTTCGGTAGCAAGATCAGAGGAATAAAACAATGTCACGTCTACCCATGAATCTCCATAGTCAGGGTCGGATTCATAGTAGACAGTCTGTGGGAGAGGCACAACCAACTGGCCTTCTTCATTGAATGAAGCTTTGACATACGACCCGAAAGGCATACCCCATATCAAATCTTTGAAATAGTAGTTGCCTTCGTAGTCCATACCTATTGACGAATCAGAAACCATATCGTCAAAGAAGGTAAGTTCCCAACTTACGTAAAAACCACTGCTCACCTGTTCGAAGGGCAGTATTATTCCGTTGACGCTCGTTATGACATCATCGGTTATTACCTCACCAGGTGCAGCTGCTGTGTGCATGGGAGTGCGTGATTTACGCAGCATGCTGTTACTACGGAGGTCATTGAGGCGGGCAGTACTTAAGTCTGCGCGGTCTATAAACAGATTCTGCGTGGCGGCTGAGGCTGTAGCAGAAAGTAGGCACCCCGTAAGGGCAAGAGTAAAGATATTTTTCATTTAGCTGTATTTATAGTATGTTGCTGCAAAAATAGTGATAAAAATTGAAATTTTATATTAACAGAGATAAAGATTTTTAATTAAGGAACAGTTGAAAGTTAATGAACATATAATTACATTTATTTTTGAAAGTTATTTGTAAATATATTTTTCTGTAAGGAAGGGTTTAAATAATCACAGGTTTAAGTAATTTTGTAATCTTAAAATAAACATAATGCCATTATATTATTAAGGAGTATGAATATAGACAGGTCCAGAAGTACAGACACATCTTTAACTGACCGTCTGAGCGAACTTTATATACAGACTTTCGGTAATCGTCCGTTATATATCTGTCCTTTAGGCGCCTCTGGCAGTAATCGCAGATATTATCGTCTTGTCGGTGAAGACAACCATAGGGTTATAGGTGCCTACGGTCCTGACACGGCAGAGAATCGTGCGTTTATACGTCTGGCTGCAGGACTCAGTCAGGCCGCTGTGAAAGTTCCCGAAGTCTATGCTGTGAGTCAAGATGGACATTTTTATCTGCAACAGGATTTAGGTGATACCTCTCTGTATACTCTACTCCATAACGATGATGCGCCGGCTCTTATAGAAAGCTGTATGCGAGACCTTGCACGTCTTCAGATCGCAGGTGCCTATCTTGTCGATGGACCGGAAGTGTGGCAGCCGGAATATGGTACTCGTCAGGCAATGTACGATTTAAATTACTTCAAATATATGTATTTGCGTCCTGGTGGATTCAGTTTTGATGAAGAAAGATTGCAAGACGAGTTTGAAGCAATTGCAGCTGCTTTGATGGATATTGACAGGCGGTGTATAGGTCTGATGTATCGTGACTGTCAGAGCCGTAATGTAATGGTAAAAGACGGTGAGTGTTGGTGGATAGATTTTCAGGGTGCTCGACGTGGACCGTATCTATATGATGCTGTATCGTTTCTTTGGCAAGCTCGTGCTGGTTTTACTGATGCAGAACGACAGCGTTATTTGAAGGTATATGCTGGCGAACTGGCTACCTTGCTGCGTCTTGACATCGAAACTGTTTTGAAACCTTTGTCATTGTTTGTACTGTTGCGTACTCTTCAGGTACTGGGAGCTTACGGTTTGCGTGGCCTTATAGAGAAAAAAGCACAGTTTATTGAGACTATACCTGCGGCTCTTGCATCGCTGGGTGTTCAGATTGAAGCTGGTGCTCTTCAGTCATGGCCTGAATTGGAAGCAGTATGTCGTAAAGTAGTGGCCGATACTCGTTTTGTTCGTGAAGTAGCCTCTGGATTGACTGTTGAGGTGTACAGTTTCTCCTATAAACGAGGTTATCCAGCTGATTACAGTGGTAACGGTGGAGGATTTATGTTTGATTGTCGCGGACTACACAATCCAGGGCGTTATGAGCGTTATAAACCGCTGACGGGTCTTGATAGAGAAGTGAAGGAATTTCTGGAAGAGCGTGGTGAGATACAGACTTTTCTAAAAGATTCGTGGCGTCTGTGCGATACTACTATAGAACGCTATCTGCAACGTGGCTTCACACGCCTGCAGATAGGCTACGGTTGTACCGGAGGACGTCATAGGTCAGTCTACAGTGCTGAAGCTACGGCCCAACATATAAAAGCTTTCTGGGGTAATAATGTACGAGTGATGCTTTGTCATAGGGAACAAGAGATAGAACGTGAGGTAAAAACGCCTACCGGCAGACAAGCCTTTGTGCTGGCCGCTGGTTTGGGTACACGTTTGAAACCATGGACTCTACATCATCCCAAGGCGTTGGTTCCGGTAGCGGAACGGCCGATGTTGTCACACATAATAGACCATCTGCACGAGCATGGTTTTACACATTTAGCAGTCAATGTGCATCACTTTGCTGAACAGATAGAGGACTTCCTTTCAACCTCTGAGTCTTATCGTACAGTTGAGGTCAGTGACGAACGTGACCGTTTGCTCGACACAGGAGGTGCTCTGCTTAAAGCACGACCATTGTTCAATTCATACCCTGTACTGGTACATAATGTAGATATATTATCAGATGCTGACCTCGATACTCTCTATACTACAGCTGCACGTACCGGTATGACCACACTTCTGGTAAGCCGTAGGACGAGTAACCGACAGTTATTGTGGGATAAAGAAATGAATCTTCGTGGGTGGCATAACAGCCTCACTGGTGAGTATCGTCCTACTGAAGCAAAATATGGTGACGATTTGGTTCCTTATGCTTTCAGTGGTATATATGCTGTCAGTGATAAGACACTCGATGAGATGAAAAGACTTTTTGGTGAAGACAACAGTTTCTCCATAATTGACTATCTGGTGCATCCGCAACGTCAAGAACCGGTTAAAGGTCTTCTTGCTGACGACTTGCACCTTATAGATATAGGAAAACCCGAGACATTGTCCCGGGCTAATGAGTTTCTAAGTCGTCTGTCGAAGTAATATAAATCTTCGACAAAGATATATCGAAGGCTTGGATTGTAGCCCTACTATGCGGGTAGGGAAGAGCTCAGAAGTTATCCTGATCACGTAATATAGCGTTGTGGCGTGATGCCTGATACTGGAAAATACATCCTATTATCAAAGCTACGACTGCTATGCCGCCGAGCCACCAAGTAGTAGCAACGCTTGCTGTGAAACAAGAAATAATCAGGAGAATAGAGCCAATAATGTAGAAAATGATGGATAGTGCTTTCATAATATTTAAGAAATAAAAAGGTTTGATAAAATTAGGAGGACCTATTGACAGTTTCCTGTCGTGGAGAACCGCCTTTGTAAAAATAACACCTTAGAATAAGAGTGGGTTTACAGATGAAGAGAAAAAATGATGGTTAAGTCAAAATTTTTTTTCATAGCATGAGCTCCTCTATAAATACGACATAATGATATGGCCAATGATAATCAATTACTGGACCGCCTCGAAGGGCTTGAAGGCCGTTTCGAAGAGGTATCTACTCTCATAACTGACCCCAATGTTATAAGTGACCGTGCACGTTATGTACGCCTCACCAAAGAATATCACGATCTTGAACGTCTACTGGAAGCTACCCGTCGCTACCGTGGCTTACTTGACACTGTAAGCGAAAGCCGGGAGTTGTTGGCAGAAGAGAGTGACGAAGAGATGAGACAGTTAGCCCGGGAAGAACTTGAACATGCACAGGAAGCTCTACCCAAAGTGGAAGAGGAAATAAAGCTCTTGTTAATACCAGCTGACCCCGATGATGCAAAGAATTGTATCGTAGAGATACGTGGAGGTACAGGAGGAGACGAAGCAGCTCTGTTTGCTGGTGATTTGTTCCGTATGTATCAGAAATTTGCCGAACGGAAAGGTTGGAATCTTGCGGTTTCTTCTGTCTCGGAAGGTGCAGTCGGCGGTTATAAAGAGATAGTTTTTACTTTAAGTGGTCAAGGTGTCTACGGAGTGATGAAATACGAGAGCGGTGTGCATCGTGTGCAGCGAGTTCCAGCTACTGAGACACAGGGTAGGGTGCATACGTCGGCAGCTACAGTAGCCGTGTTGCCTGAAGCTGAAGAGTTTGATGTAGAAATCCACGAAGGCGAAATACGTTGGGATACTTTTCGTTCGGGTGGTGCCGGAGGTCAGAATGTGAATAAAGTGGAGTCGGGCGTACGACTGCGTTACAATTGGAAGAATCCAAATACCGGTCAAGTTGAGGAGATACTGATAGAGTGTACTGAGACACGTGACCAGCCTAAAAATAAGGAACGAGCTCTGTCACGTCTGCGTAGCTTTATCTATGACCGTGAGCACCAGAAATATCTTGATGACATAGCTAGCAAGCGCAAGACAATGGTCAGCACTGGTGACCGTTCAGCCAAAATACGTACCTACAACTATCCTCAGGGACGTATCACTGACCACCGTATCAACTACACAATATATAATCTGGCGGCTTTTGTTGATGGTGATATACAAGAGTGTATAGACCGATTGATAGTAGCTGAAAATGCTGAAAAACTGAAGGCAGCCGAATTATAACTATAGTTTTAAGATTATATTAGTAGACCAGAGCTGCCTGATAGGAAAAAGAAAAGTAAAAATAAGTCAAAAAGCCTGTTGACATTTTGTCAACATAGAAAAAAAGATTAACTTTGCAGTCGCAAAAGCGGAAAGGGTCCTGAATAAGACACTTTCAGTTTTAAGCAACCGAAAAATAAATCCAAAAACAACCGGCAAGTTAAATGGCAACAAAGATCAGATTACAGCGTCATGGCCGCAAGGGCTACGCTTATTATCCTATTGTAGTAGCCGATAGCAGGGCACCACGAGATGGTAGATTTATTGAGAGGATAGGTTCATATAATCCGAACACTAATCCTGCTACAATAAGTTTGGACTTCGACCGTGCACTGTATTGGGTAGAGGTAGGCGCACAGCCCACCGACACAGTTCGCTCAATTCTCTCAAAAGAGGGTGTCATGCTGATGAAGCATCTCCGTGGTGGCGTTAAGAAAGGCGCTTTCACCCAGGAGGAGGCAGAACGTCGCTTCGAGGCATGGAAAGATAGCCGTGCTAAAGCTGCTAACGCTTTCGAGGCTAAGAAAGAAGCTGATAAGGCAGCTGACAAGAAGGCTCGTCTTGAGGCTGAAGCTGAGAAGAACCGTATCAAGGGTGAGTCAGTAGCTAAGAAGAAAGCTGAGAAGCTCGCTGCTGAAGAGGCTGCCGCTAAGGCTGCTCTTGAGGCTGAGACCGCTCAGACTGAAGCAGAACAGGCTGCTGAGTAAGCCAATTTCTTATTTCTATCGCCAAGTGACTCTTGTTCAGCTCTTGAGCTGAGAGGAGAAAAAGGTGATAAAAAAGTTAAGGCAAAATTTGCACAGAATGTAAATAATGTCTAACTTTGCAACGCAAAACGGAAATCGCGGGTAAACTACCGCTCCCGCGATTCGTATGGCCGATTAGTGTAGCGGTTAGCACGCCACCCTCTCACGGTGGAGACTCG
>CAYNUE010000130.1:0-7577 GCA_964400325.1 uncultured Sangeribacter sp.
ATCGGTCTTCAAGGTACTATAACATTACATAAAGGACAGGAGATAAATAATACTTTTGATAATAAAGATACTTATCATCTGCCTTTTTCAATCGAACTGTTAGACTGCGGCACACGCTATATACCTGCCACCTCAGCGCCTGCTGACTTCTATTCCGTGCTACGTCTCAAATGGCCCGACGGACGTAACAGCGATGCAGAAGTATCAGTCGAACATTTTCTTGACATTGACAATTATCGTTTCTGCCAGAATAGTATCGGTGAGTCTACCTCAACCTTGACTGTTAATTATGACCCATGGGGTACAGGGATAAGTTATACCGGTTATTTTCTTCTTTTTGCGGCTATGGTAGTTATGCTTGCCGACCCTAAGGGCCAATTCCGTAGGTTGTGTCGTTCAATAGCCGTAGTAGCTTTCATACTTATAAGTAATGGAGCATGGGCTACGCCTGTTTCTACACCGCGTGTACTCCAGAAGCCTCTTGCCCGTAGTTTCGGAGAACTATATATTTATGACGGCGGACGTATAAGGCCCATGAAGGCTTATGCCCGTGACTGGTTGATCAAACTCCACGGTTCCGCTTCCTACCGCGAATTTACTCCCGAACAAGTGCTGACTGGTTTTATTTTCTATTATGATGACTGGGCTTCCCAACCTCTCATTAGACTCAGTAGCGAACAAGCACGTAAAGCCGTAGGCAACAAAGATAAATTTGCAGCCCTGAAAGATTTTGGCTCGAACTCCGGATACGTTCTTGAACCGCTGATGAAAAACGCTGACAAACATCTGCGTTCCGATAATGAGAAGATAGCACTGCTTACCCGTACAGTCACTGCTAAAACCCTAACTATTCTACCTGAGAAAATGCCTGACAGTATCGGTATACACTGGCTCTCTATAGCTGATACGTATTGCCCACAACTCGAAGAGGCAGCTCGGTTCATCTCACATGGTCAGTACCGTGCAGCTGACTCATCTTTCCGTAGCCTACGACGTTGGCAGGATTCTGTACTTGGCGATACCGTACCTTCTGTCACTCGCTTGAAAGCTGAAACACTCTATATAGAATTGTTTCGTCCATTACCGGTTGCCATATTTATGATTGGCGTGGCTATGATAATGCTATGTGTATGGCACGGAGGCAAATCACGTCGCCGGTGGCGAATAACTATTATAGCTGTCACAGGCTTAGTATGGATTTGGCTATGTGTTGTCTTAGGCCTACGCTGGTATATAGGTGGTCATATACCATTAGCCTCCGGACCTGACACAATGTTGGCTCTTGCATGGATATGTGCTGCTTTAGCTCTTGTAGCTACCATACGATGCACAGCTATGGTCCCTACAGCAATGACAGCCTCTGGAGTAGCTATGGCCGTAGCAACCTTAGGAGTGCGCGAACCTGCCATAGGCCAGTTAGTACCCGCACTGACTTCGCCTCTTCTATCAATACATGTGATGCTGGTGATGTGTGCCTATGCTCTGCTATTAATGTGTGCGCTCAATTCAATTCGACTTTTATGTTTACGTCCGGCAGTCAACGAGGCGAAACGCATGGCTAACCTCTCCCTAGTTATGCTATATCCAGCTGAGATGCTGTTAGGGGCAGGAATTTTCGTAGGAGCTATATGGGCGAATCAGGCTTGGGGGCGTTACTGGGGCTGGGACCCTAAAGAAACTTGGGCACTCGTCACTTTCTTTGTCTATTGTCTTCCATTGCATCCAGGTGTCATACCTGTCCTATCCAAACCACGTAACCTGTCATGGTTTCTTACATTAGCCTTCTTGAGCGTTCTCATGACTTGGTTTGGAGTAAACTATCTACTAACAGGTTTGCATAGTTATTCTTAAACTACTTTAATAAAAATTCAAGACTATCTTATTTTAACATTTTTTAATACTGATAACCTAATTTTATTCTTTTTTCTATCTAAATTTGCCGTGTTTACTTCACAGCAAATTTTTTGTCGTAAGTGATTACAATAGTTCAGTAAAAACGAACTATTGTATCAAATAATTTTCTATAAACCCAATGTCTATGAAAACTATTTCCCTATTGCTCGGTATGGCCCTGCTTGGTGCCGGCAGTCTCCGCGCTGCCGACGACCAGCTGTTTGTGGTGTGTTCCGATGCTGATGGCGAAACTGTAACTAAGACACTTGTCAATCTTGAAAGCACTATCCGCTTTGTCGATGGCAATGTCGAGGTGTACAATGACGGTATGCTGACCAGTTCGGCTCCGTTACTGTCAGTATCCCAAATCAGTTTCAGCAACGAGCCAATTACTGCTGTCGAGACTGTGACAAAATCAACACTGCGTCTGGTATCGAATCACGTTGCCGATAAGCTTGTGTTTGCAGGCTCAGTTTCTGAACCCACCTCACTGTATGTAACTGCCCTTGACGGAACTACACGCCTCCAACTCAGAAACTGGCAGGGTGAGTCCGTAAATGTAACTGACCTCACCCCGGGCCTTTATTTTGTAACTGTCGATAAGACCACCTTTAAATTTATTAAGAAATGAAACGATTCTCTATACTTCTTGCTTCACTCCTCACTGCTGCAGCTCCAATGCTGGCTCAGACAGAAGAAACTCTCCCTAACCGTCTTTTAGTCACTAACGAACTTGGTGGGTACACCGGTTATGTACTTGACCGTGTGAATGACATTAGATTCGGTTATGTCGAAGGCGAGATAGCTGCCAAAATTGACCTTGACGGTTTCGACCTTAACGTACTTGACCTATCCATCACACGTACAGCAAACTGTGAGGGATTCAAGATTACAGTAATTCCCGGTGTGATAGCAAGTCAGCTGACCAATGACCTGCAGGCTATATCTTATATCAACCGCTATACTTCAGATATATACTATCAGGATTTCAGCGGCGCACAGCTGACTGGTCTTGAACTTAATCCTGATACCGAATACGCTGTCATGACTGTAGGTATAGACCGTTATGGCTGCGAATGTGACGTAGATAAAGTATTCTTCCATACCGATGCTCCGGAGATTGTAGGCAATCCTCATGTAGCGGCTGTTATCGACGAGACTACTCTGACATCATTCACAATGACCTTCACCCCCAACGAGGATGTTACCGCTTATTACTGTGTAGCTGGTGAAAAGGGTACTCTACAGGCACAGTACGAAATGTTTGCTCCTATGTTTGGCTTTACAAATTTCAGCCAGATGATTCAGCAGTGGGGTATTCAAGAAACTACTGAGACTACTAAATCATGGACTGGCATGAGTCCCAACACTGAATATGAGGTATTTGTGGCTATGCTTGATGTAAACGGCAATTTCGCTCCCTACGAGGTTTATGAGGTATCTACTACAGCTCTCGGCGGTCCTGGCGAAGCTACTGTATCAATTACTCTTGGTGAATATAAACTTACTGATTGGTGGGGTGAAATGCAACCAAGTCAATTCATTACCTTTACTCCTAACGATCAGGCAAGCTGCTACCGTTTCAGTGTTTACTTGGCCGAAACTTACAACGAGAGCAAAGATGAAATCTTAGCTGAGCTCTGTAGCGATCCATGGATGCCTACTGCCAATTGGTTCTTCTTCGATACTTTGACCACAGATTTCCAGATTGACCCACAGAATAGCTGTGTAGCTCTTGCAGCTGCTAAGAATATCAATGGCGAGTGGGGTAGCGTTACCGAACTCTTCTTCACTACACCTGATGCTGTAGCTGAACAGGCAGCTGCTCCTGCTGCTCCTTCACAGAAGATTCGTACACGTCTTGTACCTGTTGAGAAGCGTCAACCCGGCACTGTTCCTGTAATGCGTCCCCGTCTTAATCCAGTTCTGAAGTAAGAAGCAGTATAATTTGATTTTCAATAACAACAGTCCCTACGGTAAAATTACCGTAGGGACTGTTGTTATTGAAAATCAGTCACGAGTACTGGTGTAAGCTATATGTTTGAACATCATTATAGGAATAAGCTGGCCAACCACCATACCAATCACCACGAATAGACAGGTAAGACCATTGAACTCTATCAAATAAAAGTAATGGCCAAATTCCTCTTCACCGTTTGCTGACAAAGCCAGCATAAAAGCCTGTAGTGTACGATAAGCGTAAAGACCCGGTATCATAGGCAGCAAAGCTGGGTAACTGAACACTTCCGGCGGACATTTAACCCTGGGAGCAATAAACACAGCTAATAATCCCACGAGGAAAGCCCCAGACAATGAAGCGAATACAAGACTGAAACCAACAAAATTCATAAGACAGTAACGTCCTATGTGACCTATGGCTGCCAAAAGCGCACAGTATTTATAAGCTACACGTGGAGGATTGCTGATAGCAGCAAAACCTACACCGGCTATTGCAGCGAAAAGACCGTCCTGTAATATTCCGACTAATACATTCATAGACTTACGGTATTACTTGTATGTGCATCAACATAACAGCCACTGTCAAACCCAAGGCGATACAGCCTGTAAGCACGAGAGCATGCGCCAAACGGCTATATCCGCTCAAATAGTGAGAACTCAACAGGTCACTTACACTATTTATATATGGTATACCGGGTATAAGATACAGCACACTTGTACCTACCGCTATATCTGGAGTAGTAGTACACCCTGTCACATAGCCTACGCAGGAGATAAGGGCCGACAGGAAAGCACAAGCTATCACGACCAGTTTTATATCAACATGCAAGCTGAGAAGCAAAAGTTTCAGACTGTATCCTGCCATAGTGGCCATAGCTACTATGACCATAGCCATAAAATCACCACCAAACAGACGGCAGAATGAAGCATTGGCAACCGAGACCAACAATGCCAACACCCACGGATTGATACACGGTGCCTCCTTAATACGCTCGAAAAGTTGACGAGCTTCAGCAAAACTAACACGGCCTTCAGCTACTTTCCAGCTCAATTTACTCAACTGAGTATTAATATTAAAACTTACCGGAACACGTGCCAGACTGCTGGTATGATGGAAGGTGCGGCCGTCTCGAGGGTCACTGAGAGTTATAGACATGTGCGAAGGCAGAATTATAATATCAGCCTCGACACCGGCCACTTTGGCCATACGCTCTACATTACGGGTAATACGTGTACATGTAGCACCACACGCTAACAAACAAGCAGCGTATTCAGTCAGAAATAGACAGATGTCGCCTAAGCTTGGATGCTCCTGTTGGATTTCTTCCGTCCTATTATTGTAATGATGCTTCATAAAGTTGGATTAGATTATATCATAAATCGCCAGCACCGGCATTAAGCCAACGGCGCACTACGGTTATCTCTGTGGGAGTATATTTTTGATTCAAACGTTCATATAGCGTCTGTGTGGCTTCTGGGTCTTCAGATGCCCTAAATTCAGCTACCAGAGCTTCCACACGCTCAGCAGGTACTACCTCCTCTATCGGTAGTACGCCTTCTATTACCGCTTGAGCTAAATGGTTGGATACTGTCGACTTAGCAAGAAGCCTATGAGCTGCTATCTCCTCAACACTATGGCCTTGCTCGAAAAGCTGTGTGGTCAGCTGCCAGGAAGGTATTTTGCTTATGGGACGATTAGCCTCCGGGTCGTCAACTCTATGTTCTGACTCGGGTACATACTTCCGTGTAATAGCGACGAGTTCTTTACCGTAAAGCTCTGTCTTACGACCTCCGAAACCTTTAAGCATACTGAAGGCACGTATATTGCCAGGAGGATTATTAGCAAGACGCACAAGATTAGCTGTAGAGACAATTCGGCTGGCTATAATACCTGACTCGTTGACTTTATTACGTCGCCATGTCAATAATTCCTTGAACAGCTCTTGATTCTTTACCTCATCTGGTATTATATCTTCAGGCTCGCTATGTGAGGCAGTAGACTTACTACCAGTATGCTTAGAGGACGTTTTCACTGGTTTTCCAACTTCAAGATCCAACACCGCCTGAGCCTTAAGACGTAAGAATTCTGCTACCGAGAAAGGAGTATCACCACTAAAGGCACTGAACAGAACATGTTTTACATTTAGAATCTCATTAAGTTCGTCACGGCGTTGCATAAGACGATTGCGGATATTACTGTTGTCGGAATTAACAGGTGTACGACTCAACAATTCGAGAAACCCATCTATTATCTTACCGAAATATCCTGAAGCAGCCTTAATACGGCTTTCAAGAAATTCAATACATCCTTCGACTTCTGATACAAGAATATTCTGACACTGTCCTAAAAAACGTTGGCCCACACCGTCAACATCATCATTAAGGCTACGTGCAGCCTGTTCCCATTCACTTAAAAGTTGAGGATAGGTATTCAGCATAGCTTCTTTCAATACTCGGTGCATACCTTCAAATGCCATACGTAGACGTCGCATACCGAACAATTCACCCAATAAGGACATAGTGTAAACTTGCTTTAACTGGGTCATTCGGCTTTCATCAGGCGTATGTTTCACACACTCACTCACAAAATCAGATACTGTAGCATCACTGATAATGGAGGTCACACTCAGTGGACGTTCGAGCACAAGGCCTTCGAGAGTACGGCAACGGCTAAGAGCAACGTATGTCTGCCCGTGAGCAAATGACGATGTGGCATCAATTATAGCACGGTCAAAGGTCAAGCCTTGACTTTTATGTATGGTTATGGCCCATGCGAGACGTAATGGATATTGGCTGAAAGTACCTGTCACCTCTTCAGTTATAGCCCGAGTTTCTGGGTCAATGGTATAACGGTTGTTTTCCCACTCCTCAGGCTTGACGTCTATTATATCCCCACCGTCAACAGGCCTTACCTGTACACCTGTGCTATTTATACCCATCACCTTGCCTATCATACCGTTATAATAGCGTTGGCCAGTTGTGTCATTTTTGATAAACATGACTTGTGCCCCTTCTTTTAGCGTCAATATTCTTTCAGCAGGATAAGAACTTTCGGGAAAGTCGCCCGACACCTGTGCCTCGAAAGTGAAAACTGGTGTAGTCAGTTTTCCAAGCTCCCGGTCATTGATGTCATGAGCAAGTCTATTATGAGTGGTCAACCTTATATAGCCAGCTTCCACAGGTGGATTAAAGCCGGGTATATACCTATGGTTGAGACGACTTAACACTTCGTAGTCAGCTGTATTGGTGCGTATTCTATTGAGCAATTCAAGAAACTCCTTATCCTTCTGACGATAGACCTTTTCAAGCTCTACAGTCTCATAACCGACTTGCTTTAAGGCATGGCTATCAAAGAAATAGTTGCTTGGATAATACTGTTTCAGCAACTCTGCCTCATCTTCTTTTACTACCGGAGCGAGCTGCTGCAAATCACCTATCATAAGCAACTGCACACCGCCGAAACAACGTGTAGGGTCACGATGCCGCCTCAGTACAGCATCTATAGCATCAAGCAGATCGGCACGCACCATACTCATTTCGTCTATCACCAACACGTCCATACTTCTTATAATCCGCAATTTTTCACGCGAAAAACGGTCATAACGCCGCCGGTCACCGCTTAACGACGAACCTGGGACGTAAGGTGAAAACGACAGCTGAAAAAACGAATGAATCGTCACTCCGCCAGCGTTTATTGCCGCGATACCCGTAGGCGCCACAACAAC
>CAYNUE010000131.1:0-7388 GCA_964400325.1 uncultured Sangeribacter sp.
GGTGCTTGATGAATTTGACAAATCGCTTGAACTGGGTTTCGAAGATGATATGGCTAAGCTTGTAGAGCGTATGAAGAACGTAAGCCGTGTGTTGCTTACTTCTGCCACACGAGCTGATACTCTGCCTGACTTCCTGAAACTCACCGATCCTGTTACATTTGATTATCTTGGCCAGAACAGTGATGTACGTCGTCGTCAACGTGTGCATCGCGTCGATGCATCAGGACGCGACAAGCTTGAGACATTGGCAGTATTGTTACGCAATATTACAGTAGGTGACCAACCTGATCGCAGTATAGTATTTGTCAATCACCGTGAGAGTGCCGAACGTGTGGCCTCTTACTTGAAACAACAGGGTATAGATGCTGTGCTTTATCACGGTGCCCTTGAACAACGTGACCGTGAGATGGCTCTGGCACAGTTTAACAATGGAAGTCGTCCGGTGCTTGTGGCTACTGACCTTGCAGCCCGTGGTCTTGATATAGAAAAAGTGACTTCTGTAATACATTATCATCAAGCACTTACACCTGAGGTACATACGCATCGTAATGGACGTACTGCACGTGTTGACGCCGATGGAGATATATACATAATGATAGGCCCTGATGAGGATGTCAAACCCTACGTTGAATTTGACGATACACGTCATCTTGACACTTCGGCAGAAGCTAATATGCGTTCAGGTCTTAGCACACTGAATATCTCGGCCGGCAAGAAAGAGAAACTGTCAAAGGGTGATATAGTAGGATTCCTGACAAAACAGTGTGGAATGCCGGGTGACGAAATAGGTAAGATAGACCTTTACGACCATTATAGTCTTGTGGCTGTGCCACGCAGTTGGGTGCCTGTAATTGAGAAGACAGCCCGAACGACGAAAATAAAGGGAGAGAAGCGTCGTGTCAGCGAAGTAGACTGATGACTATAACTACCCGTACGGCTATAAACTTTATACCGAATTTCACCGTAGTTTAGATAGAAAATTAAAATCGGTATAGATTTAAAATCGGTATGGGGAATAGTGTAATTATAGAAAAATTTATTAACTTTGCCGAAACATAGGTGACTCATGGTGTTATACTTTACCTTATGGTTAGCACTTGACTGGATAAGGCACCCGAAAAGCACCGTTATGATACGCCCAACAGGTAAAAAGAATCAAACTCACTAATTAACAATATTAAAATTTATGAGCAAAGCAAAGCAATTCCTGACGTGTGATGGTAATCAGGCTGCTGCCCATATCAGTTACATGTTTACTGAGGTAGCTGCAATCTATCCTATCACACCGTCATCGACAATGGCAGAATATGTCGACGACTGGTCGGCGGCAGGAAGAAAGAACATTTTTGGCGAAACAGTACTCGTGCAGGAGATGCAGAGTGAAGCCGGTGCTGCCGGTGCCGTTCACGGTAGTCTTCAAGCCGGTGCTCTGACCACCACCTATACCGCTTCGCAGGGTCTTCTGCTTATGATACCTAACATGTACAAGATAGCAGGTGAACTTCTTCCCTGTGTCTTCCATGTATCAGCCCGTACACTTGCTTCACATGCGCTGAGTATCTTCGGCGATCATCAGGACGTTATGTCGGCCCGTCAGACAGGCTTCGCCATGCTTTGCGAAGGTTCGGTGCAGGAGGTTATGGACTTGGCAGCTGTAGCACATCTGTCGTCAATCAAGAGCCGTGTGCCGTTCGTTAACTTCTTCGATGGTTTCCGTACTTCGCACGAGATTCAGAAAATCGAGGCCATAGACCAGAATGATTTAGCTCCGCTTATTGATAAAGAGGCTTTAGCTGATTTCCGTCGCCGTGCTCTTAATCCAGATGCACCCGTAGCACGTGGTATGGCTGAGAATCCCGATGTATTCTTCCAGCACCGTGAGGCTTGCAATAAGTATTATGAAGCTGTGCCTGAGATAGTTGAAGACTACATGAAGGAACTCAGCAAGATTACTGGTCGTGAGTATCACCTATTTGATTATTATGGTGATCCCGAAGCTGAGCGTGTAATCATTGCTATGGGTTCTGTGACACAGGCCATACAGGAAACTGTTGATTATCTCCGTGCCAAAGGTGAGAAGGTAGGTTTGGTAAGTGTACATCTCTACCGTCCGTTCTCAGCACGTCATTTCATGGCCGCTGTACCTAAGACAGCTAAACGCATAGCTGTACTTGACCGTACTAAAGAGCCGGGTGCTAATGGTGAACCTCTGTATCTTGACGTAAAGAACTGCTTCTATGGTCAGGAAGACGCTCCGGTTATCGTAGGTGGTCGTTACGGTCTTAGCTCAAAAGATACCACTCCCTCACAGATGCTGGCTGTCTATGACAATCTCTCACTGCCCGAGCCTAAGAATCATTTCACCGTTGGTATCGTAGATGATGTGACTTTCACTTCACTTCCTATGCTGCCCGAAATGCACCTCGGTGGTAAGAGCATATTCGCTGCTAAATTCTATGGTCTTGGTGCTGACGGTACCGTAGGTGCTAATAAGAACTCAGTCAAGATTATCGGTGACAATACCGACAAATATTGTCAGGCTTATTTTGCTTATGACTCTAAGAAGTCAGGCGGTTTCACTTGTTCACACCTCCGCTTCGGTGATGAACCTATCCGCTCCACATATTTGGTTAACACTCCCAACTTCGTAGCTTGCCATGTACAGGCTTACCTGCACATGTACGATGTGACACGTGGTCTGCAGAAGGGTGGTACATTCCTTCTTAACACTATATGGGAAGGTGAGGAACTGGCCAAGAATCTTCCTAACCGTGTGAAGCGTCAGCTTGCTATGGCTGAGGCTAAGCTTTATTATATCAACGCTACCAAGATCGCTCAGGAAATTGGTCTTGGCAACCGTACCAATACCATTCTTCAGAGCGCCTTCTTCCGTATCACTGAGGTGATACCTGTAGACCTTGCTGTAGAACAGATGAAGAAATTTATCGTCAAGAGCTATAGCAAGAAGGGTGAGAATGTTGTCAACATGAACTTTGCTGCCGTAGACCGCGGTAATGAATATAAGGAACTCCCTGTAGATCCAGCATGGGCAACTCTTCCCGATGAGGAAGCTCCGAAGTCAGATGCTCCTGAATTTATCACTAATGTTGTGATGCCTATCAACGCTCAGGATGGTGACCTTCTACCCGTAAGCGCGTTTGCTGACCGTGCTGATGGCACATGGCCGCAGGGCACAGCTCGCTATGAGAAGCGTGGTGTTGCAGCTTTCGTACCGGAGTGGAATCCTGCCAACTGTATACAGTGTAACAAGTGTGCATACGTATGTCCTCACGCTTCTATACGTCCGTTCCTGCTCAATGCTGAAGAAATGGCAGCAGCTCCCTTCGGCGAGGATAAGACTATAAAGGCTATTGGTAAAGGTTTCGACGGTCTGCGTTTTGCACAGGAAGTCGATGTACTTGACTGTCTCGGGTGTGGTAACTGTGTTGATGTTTGTCCGGGTATGCGTGGCAACAAGGCACTGAAGATGATGCCTCTTGAGGACGAGCTTGACCAGCAGAAGAACTGGGATTACTGCGTAGAGCATGTTACTTCTAAGCAGAACCTTGTTGATACTTCACTCAATGTTAAGAATAGCCAGTTCGCTACTCCGATGTTTGAGTTCTCAGGCGCTTGCTCAGGTTGCGGTGAAACTCCTTATCTGAAACTCATCACTCAGCTCTTCGGTGACCGTCAGATTGTAGCCAACGCTACAGGTTGTTCTTCGATTTATTCAGGCTCTGTACCTTCAACTCCTTATTGCACCAACGAGCAGGGTCACGGTCCGGCATGGGCTAACTCGCTGTTCGAGGACTTCTGCGAGTTCGGTCTTGGTATGCATATAGCATACGAGAAGATGCGTGCACGTCTTGAAGATACTTGTCGTCAGGCTGAGACATGTGACTGCTGCACTCCGGAACTCAAGGCTGCCGCTAAGGCATGGATGGATGTCCGTGACGACGCTGCTAAGAGCCGTGAGGCTGGCGAGGCTCTCGTAGCTGAGGCAAAGAAGTGTGATTGTGACATCTGCAAGACTATTGTCAATCTGAGCCACTATCTCGTTAAGCGCAGCCAGTGGATTATCGGTGGTGACGGTGCAAGCTACGATATAGGTTTCGGTGGTCTCGACCACGTTATTGCTTCTGGCAAGAACGTCAACATCCTTGTACTTGACACTGAGGTTTATTCTAACACAGGTGGTCAGTCATCTAAATCTACACCTATCGGTGCTATCGCTAAATTTGCTGCTGCAGGTAAGCGTATCCGCAAGAAAGACCTCGGTATGATTGCTACTACTTACGGTTATGTATACGTGGCACAAGTAGCTATGGGTGCTGACAACGCTCAGACACTGAAGGCTATCCGCGAAGCTGAGGCATACGATGGTCCGTCTCTGATAATTGCTTATTCACCCTGTATCAATCATGGTCTGAAGGCCGGTATGGGTCACAGTCAGGATGAAGAGAAACGTGCCGTAGAATGTGGTTACTGGCATCTGTGGCGTTATAATCCTGCTCTTGAGAATGAGGGTAAGAACCCCTTCACTCTTGATAGCAAGGATCCCGATTGGAGTAAGTTCGCTGACTTCTTGAAGGGTGAGGTACGTTTTGCTTCTATCTTCAAGATGTGTCCTGATGAGGCAGAAGAACTCTTCAAGGCTGCTGAGGAGAACGCTCGCTGGCGTTTCTACAACTACAAGCGTCTTGCCGCTATGGACTGGGGTCACGACCCAGAGATGACCGAAGAAGAGAAGAAACTTCGTAAGGAATAATAATATTCATAAATACTTTTCACTATAGCCTTATCAGAGGCTATAGTGAAAAAACAGTTAACCCGCATTTGGAAATATTTCCAAATGCGGGTTAACTGTTTTTTCGCACAACACTAATTTTACTATTTTTATACCTGAAGAGGGAGAAAGGCTATTCTGATTTATTCACTTAATTTAGTTATAACTTCCTCCATATTTTCTGTGAAGGATATGGTTCGTGCAGCAGTTTCTTTAGGACCATGAGGATATTCGGAATTAAGGCGTATCAGAGTAGCTTTTGGATTACGATACACTACTTGCTCAAAAGGATAACGGATAATGGTAGGGGTATTAAAACCTATTCCAAGTTCAAGAAGTACGACATTGCCTTTGTCTGCATATCGGGCCATGAATTTCTCATAATGCTCTGCAGCTTTATACCAATCATCATCTTGAACGAAAAATTGATTCTTACGCACATGCACGTCCATATTGCCGCCACATACCGGACAAACCGGCAGATATTTTGTATCGACGGTCATATTATGTGAATGTTTAAGAATCTCTTCGACCGTGTTTTTGTCGGAGTAGACCTTAGGATGACAGCCTACGGCACATTGCATAAGTCCGTAATCTCCTTGGACCTCAAAAATCTTTGTAGCATCGAAGCCGGCTTTGCGAAACTGGCTATCGACATTGGTGGTTATCACAAAGTAATTCCTTCCTTTCACCAATTCCAGCAACTCACGGTAAAGGGGTAAAGCCTCCGGACTAAAACGAGCATATTCAATATGACGAGCCCAACGAGCCCATCTCTCTTCCTCGGTGGGAAAATCATAGAAACTTGATGAGTATAAATCCGGGAACCCGTATTTCTCTATATAGTCCGCAAACTCTTTTTTGAATTTCGGGCCAGAATAATCAAGTCCGGCAGCTGCAGATAGGCCAGCGCCAGCTCCGATAATTATAGCGTCCGACTCGTCGAGTTTTTCACGGGCCATCAATATTCTATCACTAAAACTATGCATATCCTAACAAATCCTTATATAAATAATAGTCACTGTCCTTGAATACGTTGAACACTATGGCGTTCAGCGAACTGTCGGGGTGGGAGTGAAGGTAATCTCTCACCGTCTTTACTGCTATATCTGCTGCCTCAGCCTGTGGGAAGTGAAATTCTCCGGTTGAAATACAACAGAAAGCAATAGATTCCAATCTCTTTTCATCGGCCAGTTCCATACAACTGCGATAACAATCGGCAAGCAAACGGCAATCTTCTTCTGTTGGATAAGCTCCATAAACAATTGGGCCGACAGTGTGAATTACCCATTTTGAAGGAAGATTATAAGCGTGTGTAATCTTAGCCTTTCCAGGTGGTTCTTCATGCCCTTGTGCATGCATGATTGAAGCACATTCCTCTCTCAATTGCATTCCCGCTGCCGAATGGATAGCGTTGTCAATACATTTGTGGAGAGGTATAAAGCATCCGAGCATCTGTGAATTGGCGGCATTTACGATTGCGTCAACCTGAAGGCGTGTGATGTCACCTTGCCAGAGTCTGAGGTGTGGATAAAGCGGAGAGACAGGAATTGACTCAAGAGTGACAACACCTTTCTCCTGCCTCTGTTCTGAAAGCTCCTTATCCTGAAGGGTTATGATATCTTCGGGCAATGGTGAGGGCATGCGCACATTCATGAGTGCGCGAAGCAGATTGCGTTTTTCCTGTATGGACTCGGGAATAGAGATATGAGAATACTCAGAACGCTCCGTCAGAAGTGTTCTGAGTAATTTATCGAGTCTATCTTTCTCAGAAGTCATAGTGGACAAGAGTCGGTGGATTGGTGCGCAAATCGAAATAGTCAGCTGACTCAGCCGGTAAGCGCAGATATACAAGATCCTTGTAGGTCTTATAAAGATGCGGAAGCACCGGATTCGTTTCGAATATCTCACGCTGTACTTCATCAGGTACATCGAAATCAATAGTGCCATTGATGCGAGCAAATTCAGCTCCTTTCAAGTCGAGAATAGCCACATTGGGATTAATTCTCAGCTGTGCGTATACATCTTTGTGAGGAGATGTAGCAAAATAGATTGAATTGTTGTCGGCATCAATTTTCATAATTTGAAAAATACGCACGTGAGGTTTGCCATCAACCGATGTTGCAAAAGCTACTTCCTTATTCTTGTGGAATACTTCTAACAATTTCTCGTCCATAAAACTTAGTTTTTAATAACCAATAGTGAAACGTTCTTTATGATGAGCTGGAGCAGCGAGTTCATCTACCATAGCTTTTGCATAATCCTCTACAGAGATGAAGCTGTTACCATCTTTATCGAAAATCATATCGTCCTTACCGAGACGATAAACTCCAGTACGTTTGCCAGGTCCTTTTGCACCCATATTACCGAGGTTACCTGCTGGAGAGAAGAATATCCAGTCGATGTCATTCTCGTTCATCAGAGTGTTAAGATAGAATTCACCGAGTGATTTAACACCTGGTACCCATGCTTCTGGCAGTGTTCCGGTATCAATGAGGCGTACACCGGGTTTTACGAACAAAGTACCTGCACCACCTACAATCAGAAGACGTTTAACACCTGCTTTCTTGGCTGCCTCAAGAATCTTGGGATAATTGGT
>CAYNUE010000132.1:0-7374 GCA_964400325.1 uncultured Sangeribacter sp.
GGGAGCTATACTTGCGTTTTAGCAAGTATAGCTCCCCACAGTCCCCTTCGAACAGGTAATAATTATATAGGGCCATCAGGAGTTTTTAAGGGGTGCTTATTTGTTTTTTTGTAGAAAAATTATAGAGCCGCTGAGATTCTTAATTTGGTCTAAAAAGTCCCGATTTCATCGTGTGATTTTTTAGATCAAATTAATTTAAGACTAATTGCTTCTATTGTGTGAGAAAAACAAAATTTGGTTTTTATGAAATATTGGCATGATTTTTGAGTTTTAGTAATAGAGCCTGTTTCGATTCTTAAGGGCACATAATAGGGGAGCAGAGGTACCATACTACCGTTATAGGGAATGTCAATAATACGAATATGTCAGAAAATCTTGATTCAATACAGGCAGCTCAGCCCGCTGCCAATCCAGAGAGCGATACAAGTACTGTTGACAGTATAGTTGATACTCGTCCAGTAGCCGATATTCTATCAGACTTCGGTCGTAGCATAGATGAGACAGGAGGTTTCCCTTTGGAGATAACTCCTGACCGTAGTGCTGAAGATATTCACCACAATCGTCCGGGCAAACAACTACGTGCTAAAATACTTGGTCTGCCCGAAGCTCCGGGGGTGTATATGTATATAGATCGTCATGGTCGGGTTATATATGTCGGAAAGGCCAAGAGGTTAAAACGTCGTGTGAGTTCGTACTTCAACCGTATCCATGATTCGGTGCGTACCAATCTTATGGTGCGCAATATTGTTGACATGCGTTTTATAGTCGTGCATACTGAAGAAGATGCTCTGCATCTTGAGAACGCCATGATAAAGGAGTATCAGCCTCGATATAATGTGCTCCTTAAAGACGACAAATCCTATCCGTGGATAGTAATAACTAAGGAACCTTATCCACGTGTTTTCATGACACGTGAGAAAGGGTTAGATGCAAAGTATTACGGTCCCTACAGTAACACTGCCTCGGCACGTGTGGTATTGGAGCTAATACGCGAGATATACCCGCTGCGTAGCTGTCGTCACGCCCTTGATCAGAAAAGTATAGCTCGGGGTAAATATCGCCTTTGTCTCGATTATCATCTTGGCAAGTGTGGTGGACCTTGTCGTGGACTTATACACATAGATGATTACAACGAGGCAGTGAGCCGTGTGCGTCAGATACTCAACGGTGATACTGTCGAGCTTGAACAGCATCTCCGTGACGAAATGAATCGGCTGGCTGGAGAGTGGAAATTTGAGCAGGCGAATCAGGTAAAGGAGAAATATCTCGCTGTCCAGCGATACAACACTAAAGCTATAATCTCCGACACCAATAAGCCCGATACCGATATGTTTGCCTATATCGAAGAGGGTGATACGGCCTACGTCAACTTCATGCATCTCCATCGTGGTGCCGTAGTGCAAAGCCTCAATATGGAATTTCGCAGACGTTTGGCAGAGTCGAAAGAGTCCATCCTGTCGTATGCTATAAGCGAGATTGCACGGCGATTTGACCGTAATTTTAAAGATGTCATAGTACCGTTTGTGCCCGATGTTGAATTTGACGGAGTCCGTTTTACGGTGCCTCGTCGTGGGGAAATGCGTAGGCTTCTCGAAGTTGGTGAGAAGAATGCCCGACAATATATGACCGATAAGCAGAAGCAGGCTGAGGCTCTTGACCCTGAGCAGGGAGTGAATCGACTCATGGAGCAGATGAAAAATGATTTCCGTCTCAGTGTCGAACCACGCCATATAGAATGTTTCGATAATTCAAATATACAGGGTACAAATCCTGTGGCAAGTTGTGTAGTGTTCCGTAATGGTAAACCCAGCAAACGCGATTACCGGCATTTTATCATAAAGACTGTTGAAGGCCCCGATGATTTTGCTTCAATGAAAGAAGTGCTTCACCGACGCTATACACGTATGATGGCCGAAGGTCAACCCTTACCTCAGCTTGTTGTGGTGGATGGAGGTAAAGGACAGCTGAGCGCCGCTGTCGAAGCCTTTGATGAAATGGGTATTCGTGGTGAAGTGGCTCTGGTGGGTATAGCCAAACGTCTTGAGGAAATTTATTTCCCCGGTGACACATTACCGCTTTATATTGATAAAAAAAGTCCGAGTTTGCGTGTCATACAGGCTTTGCGTGATGAAGCGCATCGCTTCGGTATTACTCATCACCGTCTGCGTCGTTCCAAAGGTCAGGTGAGCAGTCAGCTTGATGGGATTAAAGGAATAGGGCCTGCCACTGCGCAGACGCTTATGAAACATTTCAAAAGTGTTAAGCGTATGAGCGAGGCTTCTCTTGATGACCTTTCTGCTGTGGTAGGAAAGGCTAAAGGGAACATAATATATGCTCATTTTCATAGTTCGGAAGAAAATCCAAAGTAAAAAGATACATCAGAATTAATAAAACAATGCTCTAAGAGCGTTTTAATAAATAAAAACATAACCCAAATGAGAAATACAGACAATCACAACACAGAGACTCCTGTGCGTATGCGCAAGAAGGAGCTCCTTGATAAGATATTGGCCTTTCTCCAGAAGGAGAGCAAACAGGCCTTCAATTACAAACAGATTGCTTTTGCTATCGACGCCGTGCATCCAGCTAATCGTAACGATGTTATAAATATCCTTGACGAACTTGCCGCTGCCGACGAGATAACTGAAGTGAGCCTTGGCCGTTATAAAGCGAAGGCGAATCGTGGTACCGAGAACGAAGGTATTTTTGTACGTCGCAGCAACGGTCGTAATGCTGTCATTATCGACGATGAGCAGATAGCAGTAGCCGAGCGTGATTCTATGCACGCCCTTAATGGCGACCGTGTGCGTGTCATGGTATCGGCCAGCCGTAAGGGTCAGGAGCCTATGGCACGTGTGACAGAGATAATCGAAGCCAAGGATCAGGTCTTCATTGGCACTCTGCAAGTGGATAAGAATTATTCCGCTCTTGTTACGGATTCAAAATTCCTTGCAGCCGATATTATCATACCACGTTCCAAACTTAAGGGAGGTAAGACCGGTGACAAGGCCATAGCCCGTATTACATATTGGGGCGATGACGAGATGAATCCTAAAGGTGAGGTTGTCGATATTCTCGGTCGTAAAGGAGAAAATACTGCCGAGATGCATGCCATACTTGCTGAGTTTGGTCTTCCATATAAATATCCCGAGAATGTCGAGAAGGCTGCCAACCGTATTGACGCCGGCATAACACCTGAGGAAATTGCACGTCGTGAGGACTTCCGTGGTGTTACCACATTTACTATTGACCCACGTGATGCAAAGGACTTCGACGATGCTCTTTCTATTCGTCAGCTTGCCAATGGCAACTGGGAAGTGGGAGTGCATATCGCTGATGTTACCCACTACGTACACCCCGGAAGTGTCATAGACCGTGAAGCGCAGGAGCGTGCTACAAGTGTATATCTTGTGGACCGTACCATTCCGATGCTTCCCGAACGTTTGTCGAACGGGATTTGCTCTTTGCGTCCTAACGAGGAGAAACTGACTTTCTCAGCGATATTCGAACTCGACTCTAAGGCTAATGTTCTCAATTATCGCATAGGTCGTACTGTCATAAAGAGTGACCGTCGCTTTACATACGAGGAAGCGCAGGAAATAATAGAGACTGGTAAGGGTGAATTTTCTCGTGAGATATTGACTCTCGATAGTCTTGCCAAACATCTGCGTCGCCGTCGTTATGATGCCGGTGCCCTTGAATTCGATCGTGCCGAAGTACGTTTTGATATTGATAAGGATGGCAAACCTGTAAGTGTATATTTCAAGGAATCTAAAGACGCCAATAAACTTATCGAGGAATTTATGCTTCTTGCCAACCTTACCGTAGCAGAAGCTATAGGCAAGGTGCCTAAGGGGAAAAAAGCAAAGTCTTTCGTGTATCGTGTACATGACAATCCAGACCCTGAGAAAATCTCCAATTTCTCGATGATTGCCTCACGCTTCGGTTATAAAATCAATGTCGATGGTAAGGCAAGCGAAGTCAACAAGAGCCTTAACCGTATGCTGAAAGATGTCAAAGGACGCGGTGAGGAAAATATGCTGTCGATGCTTGCCATACGTTCTATGGCCAAGGCTGAATATACTACCGACAATGTCGGTCACTATGGTCTTGCTCTTGACTACTACACTCATTTCACTTCTCCAATACGCCGTTATCCCGATATGATGGTGCATCGTCTGCTTGCCAAGTATGCCGAGGGAGCACGTAGTGCAGACAGAATGAAACTGCAAGAACAGTGTGTTCATTCAAGTGATATGGAACAACTCGCTGCCAATGCCGAACGAGCTTCGATACGTTACAAACAGGTTGAATTCATGCGTGACCGTCTTGGACAGATATACGAAGGAGTTATCTCGGGTGTAACTGAATGGGGCTTTTATGTCGAACTTGATGAGAATATGTGTGAAGGTCTGGTGCCGGTGCGTGACCTTGCTGACGATTACTATGAGCTTGACGAAAAGAATTATTGTCTGGTAGGCCGTAACCATCATAACATGTACACACTCGGAGATAGAGTAAAGGTACAGGTGGCTCGTGCAGATCTTGACCGTAAGCAACTCGATTTCGCGCTTATCACAGATGAAGGCAATCCCAATAAACCACTGAAGCCACAGTCGGCTAATCCTCGTGCCTCAAAAGATAAGAAGCATCATAAGAACCCTCGAAAGGGTAGTTCACACCGTGGTGACCGCAAGAACAGTAAATGATATCCTTGAATTGTGCCACGTGGTCAAGAAAGGTTATGATTACAGGTTTTAAAGTTTTAATTTACTATAGAATTAAATAACTTAAATGATTCTATAGCAATAACTAAAGTTTAAATAGACTTTAATTCGCTTTAAAAAGATTGATTCTGTGTTGTAGCCTAAGTAATTTTGTATTGTCGGATAGTATCTCGGTTAGGTTATAGAACCTTGAAATAAAAGGTATGCTAAACATCTTGTCCGAGAAATTGCTAATCGGCACCATATTAATGGTACAACAATAATTTCAAGTTTCCCATAATTAGACTATGAACAAGAGATTTCTCCTGTTGGCCGCTGCAGCCGGAATAATGCTTCCTACTGTGGCCTCTGCCGACAATGTGATTGTAGCCACCGATGCTTATCGTTGGGTAGGTGATTCGATAGTACAGGGTGAGTATAAGGCATGGGCTGAAAGCCCTTTTGAGATACGCTCAACCTATCATGCCCGTCCTCATTATTTCATGCCTATAGAGCAGTCATGGCGTCTTAAAAATGACCTCAGTGCTTATCCGCGTTTGCACAGTACTAACCGTCTGCATGAGGCTATATACAACATGGGCCTTGATGAGATGGTCAATGCTGTCGAACCAGATACAACCTTGCGTACAGGTAAAGAATGGTCAGGCGTCTGGACTCGTGACGTGAGCTACTCCATTATTCTCTCTATGGCCGCTCTGCAGCCGGAAGCTTCTATGATTTCTCTTATGAAGAAAGTCAATGCCGAAGGTCAGATTATTCAGGATACTGGTTCAGGTGGCGCATGGCCTATAAGTACCGACCGTATGATATGGGTTGTGGCTGCATGGGAAGTGTATAAAGTCACGGGTGATATGGACTGGTTGCGTAAGGTGTATCCTATCGCTGTGCGTAGTCTGGCTAAAGATGCCGCTACAGTAATGAGTGCCGATGGCTTGGTGAAAGGTGAAACTTCTTTCATAGATTGGCGTGAGCAGAGTTATCCACGCTGGATGCAGACAGCCGACATAGCTCAGAGCGAAGCTATGAGTACTAACGTACTTTATGCTGCTGCCTTGCAAGCTACGTCTGATATGGCTGCTTTGCTCGGCCATAAGAAAGAGGCTAAAGAGTATGCAGCTGAGGCGAAGCGTCTGGCTGATGCCATCGAAAAGACTTTCAGTATGGATGACAAAGGTTACTGGGCTATGTATCGCTATGGTCGTGATTCTAAGATACTCAACCCGCGTGCCGAAAGTCTTGGTCTTGGATTAGCTATACTTTACGATGTGGCTTCTCCCGAGCGTCAGCGTGCTATATCGGAAAATGCTCCTATAACTCCTTACGGTCCTCCGGTATTCTGGCCTCAGATTCCAGATATGCCCAATTATCACAATAATGCTCTTTGGCCGTTCGAGGCTTCTTACTGGACTCTCGCACAGGCTAAGGCCGGTAACGAGCAAGGTGTGCTTGAAGGTATTGGTTCAATTTATCGTCCAGCCGCCCTCTTCGCTACGAACAAGGAGAATCTTAACCTTGACAATGGTGACATATTCACAGAGCTTAACTCATCGAATATGTTATGGTCTCTGTCGGGTAATTTAGCCTTGACACAGCAGATTCTTTTTGGTATACATTTTGAGCCAAATGGTCTGCGTATAGAGCCGTTTGTACCGAAGGCCTTAGGTGGTGAAAGAACACTTGAGAATTTCCCGTATCGTGGAGCACGTCTTAATTTAACGGTAGATGGTTATGGTGATAAAGTAGCTTCGATTACTCTTAATGGCAAAAAGCTGAAACCCGGTGAGGTAATACCTGCTTCTCAGTTGAAGGGTAATTGTGACATTAAAGTGGTTATGAACAATGAGCCTATCAAGCCCATGTCATTGGCACGTACTCCCAATGTCAAGGCACCGCTTACACCGATAACATGGCTGTCTCATGATCCCGCTCTTTCCGGTGATGGTGTGCCTGTAGAGAATCTATTACAATGGAATCCTATAGAGTATATAGCCGGTTATATCGTTCTTCGTGATGGTAAAGAGGTAGGCCGTACTCGCCAGACAACATGGGCAGCTGTAGAGCCTGGTGAATGGCAGGTTATCGGTGTGGATAGCAATGGTGTTCAGTCGTTCGCTTCTGAACCGCGTAGCAATCGTCAGCGTATAGTAGTCGAGATGCCGGGTGAAGGTACAACTTTACGTTCGTCCGAAATCAGCTATCGTCCCGAAATTCCTGTTGGAGGTTTCAATGGCACAGGCTTCGTTGAGGTTGACCATACTTCTGCTCCTGTCAACATTGCAGTTGATGTGCCAGCTGATGGTGTCTATACTTTCGCCCTGCGTTATGCTAACGGCAACGGACCTGTTAATACTGAAAATAAGGCCGCCATACGTACTCTCGCTGTCGATGGCAGTAAAGCCGGTACCGTAGTAATGCCTACACGTGGTGTGGCTAACTGGAATGACTGGGGACTCTCTAACACTGTTCGTGTACCGCTAAAGGCCGGACAGCATACTGTAACTGTAGAGTATCTGCCAGAGGATGAGAACATGAATCTCTCTACCAATCATGCTCTTCTTGACCGCCTGATTGTAGAGCGCGCAAAATAAGCACAGACAGCATTTAACAGGCTCATGGCCGAAGGTGACACTATGTCATCTTCGGCCAT
>CAYNUE010000133.1:0-7345 GCA_964400325.1 uncultured Sangeribacter sp.
CAACATATATGGCTCCTGTACCCATGGGTACAGGAGCCATATATGTTGTTAGGGTTGTGTGAATTATAGAATATACAGGTGAAGGGCATTAGAATTTTTTAAGAATAAAATAAAGAAAATTTTTTGGTACCTATCGGATAAAGCATTAAATTTGTAATTGGATTATACTATCGCATATCCTACGTTTTTGGGATTATGTCACAGTAAGACATCATTAGAAGCAATTATTCACACTCGTACCATTATTTAAATATTTATTTGATTGCTTACCCTGAAACGTCCGGGTAATATTAGTAACGATATAATACTTTTGAACATGAAACATAAATATCTTTTACCCTTGGCTTTTCTTGGGTTACCTTTGGCAGGTTATTGCGTGCCAGCTTATCCTGGTATTATCAAACTAACTAATCCTGACGGTACAAATATTGAAGTACGTGTCCATGGTGATCAGGACTTCAACTATGTGACTGATGTCGAGGGTATAAATATTTTGGAACAGAATGCTGCCGGTTTCTGGGTGCAGGCTGAACGTAACGGTAGTCTTCTTAAAGCCGATTCAAATGGCCTTGAGATATTGTTATCAGAGCAGATGCCAGAAGTGGCTCCTGCTCCTGCGGGTCCGATGCGTATGGCTAACCTGACTGCTGAAGGGCGTAGTACTTATCCAACCATAGGTGAAGTGCATGGTCTTGTGGTACTTCTGGAATATGCTGATGTACCTTATAGTGTTAGTGATCCACGTACAGCTATTGATCGTAAATGCAACGAAGAGGGTTATTCAGAATATTACAGCAAAGGTTCTGCGCGTGATTATTTTAAAGCCTGTTCTAATGGCCAGTTCTCTCCGATATTTGATGTGACAGAGGTAGTACCTCTTAAAGAAACTTCAAGTTATTATGCTGGCAACGATGGTCGTAACGGTACCTTTGGCCATGCTATTAAGGAAGCGATAGAGTATCTTGATGAAAAGGGATTGGACTTCTCGAAGTATGACTACGATGAGGACGGCCTAATAGATAATATATTCTTCTATTATTCAGGTTATGGCCAGGCCGATACATTGGATAAAAATACTATCTGGCCGCATCAGGGTGACTACATACAATACACTATGTACCATGATTTGCCCTCTATCGTGGTTGATGGTGTAACTATGCGTACGTATGCCTGCTCATGTGAATTGTCGAGGGCCGTACCTCCTGGATATTCAGCACCTTTCTTCTCGGGTATAGGTACTTTTGTACATGAGTATAGTCATGTGTTAGGTCTTCCGGATTTTTATGATGTAAATTATTCAGGAAATACTAACACTCCGGGCAAGTGGTCAGTAATGGATTCGGGTCCATATAACGATTATGGTACTTGTCCTCCCCAATATTCGGCTTACGAACAGTGGACATGTAATTGGTTGGAATTCATAGATGCTGAACCGGGTACGAAATATGAGTTGCCGTCACTTTCCAACACAGATAATCCTCAGGCTGTAAGACTGCGTATACGTCGTCCCAGTGGAGGCGCTACGGTCCGTTATTATACAGAGTTTTATGTTATCGAGACACGCACTCCTCAGAATTGGGATGTGACTCTGCCGGATGAGGGTATGTTGGTATGGCATATTAATTTCAACCGTAACACATGGCTTGGTAATAAGGTTAACACTAATGGTAAATGCAATGTTGAGATAATGCCATGTAATGAGGATCGAGGTTATACCACATGGCCTGGCGATTTGTCTTATGGTGGTCATAACTATGTGTATCCGGGTTACCTTGATACATTTGAGCCTACCAACTACGCTCCAGACTTCGAGGTTTTCCTAACTAATATAGCTTTTGACTCTGAGACAGGAGTTTCTTCTTTTTGCTATAATATGATTACCGAGATTCCTACTGAGGTTACCATACTTCATGAGCCTACCCGTAACGAGCGTAGTTCGGAAATCTACCTGAGTTGGGATGCTGTTGAAAACGCTCAGGGCTATCAGCTGACAGTAACACGTACAGATGCAAAAGGTGTTGAGAGACTAGTTGATGGTCTTGAGGAATATAATGTTGGCAATGTTACTGAATATACTGTACGTAATATTTCTACTACAGCAGCTGCCCAGACTTTTAAAGCTTACGTAAGGGTAGTAATGGAGATACCTGCAGGTGAAATATCTAATATTCAGGAATTTGTGGCTAACGAAGTAAATGTGTCCGGTGTGGACAGCGTGGAAAGTGAAGTAGCTGTAATTTATGGTACCGTTGGCGCTATCGTTGCACCCGAAGGTGCTCGTGCATGGTCGGCAAACGGCGTGGAGACTTCTCTTGATAATGTAGCTCCGGGTATGTATATAGTACGCTACAAAGACGTGGTCAAGAAAATTATAGTTAAGTAGCCTTAATGTCCGGCTCCAATGAATAAGATACATCTTCGCTGGCTCTTCCTCTCGAGTGGTTTATTGCCCCTTATGGGGCTGGCTGCTCCGGTGACACCTGAAGAGGCTATGAGCGAGGCTACGAATTTTCGTGCCTTGCATTACAAAATGTTTAGGGCCGCTCCTGCTGCTGGCAGTCCTGAGGTGGCATACGTAGGAAAATCCAAAGGCTATGACTGCTTTTATGTAGTCAACTATCCCGGTGGTACAGGTAGTGCGATAGTTACTGCTGATGACCGTCTGCCGAGAATTATCGGTTTTACTGACAATGGTAGTTTCGCCTACGATATGGCCCCTGATAACATGAAATGGTGGCTGGAGCAGTACAGTATGGAAATTGCTGACTATCTGTTAAGCGCTCCAGCAGAGTCAACTGTTGTAATCTCTCATAAACGTAAGGAGGATTATACTCCTGTGGAGCCGCTTCTCACTACCACCTGGGACCAGGGAGCTCCCTATAATGACCGTTGTCCCACTGATCCAAGAACAGGCCGACGCAGTGTGACCGGCTGTGTGGCCACTGCCATGGCGCAGGTGATGAAGTATCATCAATATCCGGACCATCCGACCGGTATGAACGCTGGTGAGGTATTCGAAGGTACTACTCTTGATTGGACCAATATGCTTGATAGTTATCAAGATGGTCAGTACACTGTCACTCAGTCGGCTGCTGTAGCACTGTTGATGAGACAGTGTGGTGCTTCAGTCAATATGCAGTATTCTTCGATGGAGAGCGGTGCTTATAGTAATGATGTGCCTGTAGCTTTGCGTACTTATTTCGGCTATAATGCTTCAATGAGTATGCATTGGCGTGACTATTATAAGATGAGTGACTGGATAGAGATGGTCTATTCAGAACTTGCAGCATCGCGACCAGTATATTATACAGGTCGTAGCGACCGCGGAGGCCATGCTTTTGTATGTGACGGCTACATGGGAAGTAACTATTTCCACTTCAATTGGGGCTGGGGTGGTTATCAAGACGGTTACTTCATGCTCAATGCCCTTAATCCGGAGACAGGCGGTACTGGTTCGTATGCTGGTGGATATAATCGTGACCAGTCTATCATCTGTGGTGTACGTCCTTCTCAGGGTGAGACCCAGATACAGTACTTGTTGCTTGCTACCGGTGATTTCTGGTACGCAGGAGACAATACCTACGAGATACGTAATGGTAGCGATGGCCAGAATCTTATCTATAATCCTTTGGCTTATAGACAACAGGTTTCGTTTGGTCTGAAAGTCACTGATATGAGTGACCCTACCAAAGTGTACTATTCCTCACGTAGCGGTTCACAAGGACTTGACTCTTATCAGGGTATACGCACTTTAACGAGTGCGCTGCCTGGAGGTCTTGCTGATGGAATGTATAAGGTAACACCGGCTATGTACACTCAGACAGGAGAATGGGTAGACATTATGGTGCCTTACAGCGCACAGCGTTGGGTAACACTGACTGTCTCTGGCGGTCGTACTACACTCACCAATGAAGGTTCTCTTTCTGAAGCGGGTGCCCATCTGATAGTTGGTCTTCCTCAGATGCCCGAACCACTTTACGGTAATGCCGGTAAAGCTATGCGTCTGCAATTTATCAATACCGGTGAGGAAGATTATGCAGCTACTATATATCTTTCGCTTTATCATGATGAAGATGTAAGTGCTACTTCATTGGATATGCCTAAGAGCATATTTGTGCCTGCTGAGTCGTCAATAGAAGTGGAATTCAGCTCAAATGAGCCTCTTGATCCAGGGCCCTACACGGCTATTATTACTTTCAAAAATTCGCTTGATCTTATTGACTCACGTAGGGTGACAGTAATTGAAGGTGACTTTGGAGCCTATTCAACTACAGATGTTGAGCTTGAGGAGATGGTTCCAGCCTTCCATTCGGCTGATGAACCTTATGGTCTGACGGCAACCATTACCAATTATGGTAAGAATGACACCACAGTAGAACCTTCTCTTAAGATACTCAATGCTTCAACTCTTGAGCAGGTAGGTGATACATACCGTTTCGGCGCTATAACCTTCCCGAAAGGAGAGAGTATAAATTTAGGTTTTCCGCCTTTGGATATAGATTTACCTCCGGGACGTTACCTCTGGGTCCTGACTGACGCTTCGGGTGGCATCTTGGGTAACCCACAGCCTTTATGTGTTGAACGTGGCCCTGTTAGTGCAGAAGGTATTTCTTATATCATTACTTCTGATGCACAACGTACGGCACGTCTGGTAGTACCTCTTTATGAGGAGTACCGAGGTACTTTGGAGGTGCCAGAGTACATATCTGGTTACCAGATTAATGATATGTCGGCAGATGTATTTACCTTTGCTGATGAGCTTCACTCTGTAACACTTCCTAAAGGCATAAAAGAAATACCGCCAGGTAGCTTCTATAATGCTCGTGCCTTGGAATCTCTTACTCTTCTGTCTCCTGAGCCTCCTTTGCTTTGGCCTGAGGCTTTCAGGGCGGATGCACCGGCTTCAATACTTCTCTCTACTGCTGACGGTTGCGCCAACCTGTATCATTCTTGGGACGTATGGAGTGAGTTTGACATGTCGGCCTGGGATATTCATATCGGTGAGGGTTGCCATATAAAGGCTGGCCTTGAAACAGACCCTGTGACTGGTACCTATTATGCACCTTATTATGTAAGCGCCTTCGAACGTCTGAAACTTGAAGTAGAAGTGCCCGAAGGTTATGCTGTCAATGCAGAATGGCGCATCGATGGAAGCAGCTTGCACAGTGAGGATACAGATGGCAAGGTTGTGCTGCCGGCTCTCGAAGGTAAGCAGGGTGAGCTATGGCTTAAGCTTACTGATGGTTCAGGCATAGCGGAGGTGATTGGTTCTGAGGCTCCGGTAGACGTCTATAATACTTTAGGTATATTGCTGAAAAGTAATGCTACTGTAGAGGATATCAATAATCTTCCTAAAGGCATTTACATAGTCGCTGGCAAGAAGATATATGTGAAATAAAGTAACTTTCGCTTCTCTCGGAAGTTAAAAAATTAGCCCTACCATTAAAAAAAGTGTGTCCTCTTGAGAAGACACACTTTTTTTAAGGGTAGGGCTAAAAAAATGTAGAAAAATATTGTTTTTTTTAAAATATTTGCCCAATTTTGCATCTGTAAATGAAAGTGAACATGGTATGCATCTGATACTTTCTTTCAATATCTTATAAACCAAACATTAATAACTATTATAGACAAAGAGTAATGAAAAAAATCTTTACCCTTCTGAGCATGGCCGCTCTTGCCAGTTCGGCTATGGCTACGGTTACGCTGCCGACAGTTGACATGTCGCAGCTTTCCATCACTCCGCAAGGACGTGAGACTTTGAATAAGATAGTGGCTGCTGAACAGCAGATGCTGGCCCAGAATCTGATCCCCGAGGATGCTTATACTCGTAGCTGGACTGATCAGTCAGGTACAATTTGGCGTGTAACACTCTCTACTACTAAAGAACGTTGGTGTGACGGACTTCAATATAATGATGGTACTCACCCGACATGGGAGGAGATGCCTTTCTATATGGCTCTCTATTTTGTGCAGGGTATAGCTCCAAATGCACAGAACTATACTTATAGTGCTGTTGTGCCTCTGAGCTGGCCTACCAATTACTATTGGAAACAGATAATTGAGGAAGCTCGCACAGGTGTTGAAACTCCAGAAGACCAGATAGACTGGTCTGCAGTTGATCCTACTGAGATGGCTGCTGAGTATGGCAACTATTGTTCTACATTTACTTATTTTGGCTCAGGCTATGTAGGTGGCGAGCTCAATGATGACAAGACTAACTGGGGTACTTGGATTATATGTACTCCTGATTGGGTAGGAAGTGGTAGTGCTATCTATTGGAATAATACTCCTTGTACACTTTCTGAAGATGCTACTTTCACATTTACTGGCTATGATGAGGAAGAGATGACTTATGAAATAGAGAATAAGATCAAGATGGCAGAAACAGATATGCCTACTCGTACTCATACTATCCAGAATAATTTTAACGGTACAATTCGTGAGGAAGGTTTCAATCCTAAGCACCTTACTTTCAATATAGGTGATATCCATATCTTCGATCTTGGCCTTCAGGGTACAGAAATCATCGAGGATAAAGGCGAATGGGATGACTATGATTACGAATGGGGTCCATTACACAAGTACTATGCTTATGTTCTTGACCGTAACTTAGCACTCTACATAGATCCTGCCGCTACTACTTTCGAGAAGTCAGCTCTTGATTTCCAGTGGTCTGAGAATGCTACTCCTGGTGTTAGCCTTGACGATGTTCTCAACATCATGCAGGGTGCTCTCTATAGCGCTGCTGATTGTGAAGGTCCTGCTGGTGCTTGGTCAATGCTCATGCCTACTGAGGTTACCGATCCTTGGACTGGTCGTCCTACTCTTGAGATTTGGCCTATAGCTAATTGCCTGATTCCTTCTGGTTACAATACAAGCATGTTCCCCTGGAGCGAAACTGATGGTTTCGAAGTAGTATGGAATCGTTATTATGCTTATGTAGGTGAAGGTACTGCACTGACTAATGGTATCGATGGTTTCCATTTTGAAGCTACTGACTCTTACGAGAATACTTATACAGCTAACTTCTCAGGTAAGTATTTCTTCCACAACAATCCGGAAGATATACATGAGTATGTAGAGCTTTCAACTGGTGACTCTGATGGTGTTGAGGAAATCAAGCTTGGTAACATCAACAACAATGGTCCAGTAGAGTACTACAACCTTCAGGGTATTCGTGTAGCTAATCCAGTTGAGGGTCAGCTTTACATCGTACGCCAGGGTAACGAGGCTAAGAAAGTTATAAAGTAATAAGCTTTTCTTTATATCCTAAACCACCTGTCAGAAAATAGGTAGGTATAAAAAAGTATGCGGATAGAACTCGAGTTCTATCCGCATACTTTTT
>CAYNUE010000134.1:0-7288 GCA_964400325.1 uncultured Sangeribacter sp.
AAGAATAAATCATCACAAACTATCATTCGATGGTATTCAACAGTACATAATAAGTAAGCTTGGTTGAAGACCATTTTCGTGAGGTCACGAAAATGGTCACTCTTGGAAGCAATGCCAAGCGAGAAATTCAAGATTTCTAATTATTCATATCTAAACCTACATTTCCAACATATAGTCCACGGTATGGAATCAATGGCTTTTAAATCACAGCAGGATTTATTAGATCGTCTTGCCAAACTGGACGACCCGGACACATTAACCACTAAAGAGTGGGAGGAGTTTGAGTACAAACTCGAAGAGATACCGGGCTTCGATAGCCTAATGAAAGAGGCGCGTAAGAAAGCTTACGAGGCAGCCTATAAAGCAGCTGACAGGACAGATTATGAAGGCTATCGCAAGATAGGATTTATAGAAGGCTATAGGAAAGGCTACCTCTTAGGTTGTATTTCATCGACGATTAAATTTGTGCATCAACTGAAAGCTTACGGTCTTCCACTTGACATGATAGTTAACGTAACAGGTCTGTCCAAAGAGGGAATTCAAGCCCTTTAATTTGAGGTTCATTGCCGGATATGAATAAGGTTTTATAACAAAGCAAACGTAAAGGAGCCGCACCCGTGGGGATGCGGCTCCTTTAATGCTTGTAATATTAGTCGATGCTTACTGCTTTACGAGAGTACAGGTGTAAGGAATCTTGCTGAGATCAAGTGTAACCTCGTAAGTGCCTTCACCGGGTGAAGGTATATTATCACCACCTTGGCTAAGGTCACTTATACTACCACCCAAATTAACCGCCCAATCATTATTAGCGCGGAACTTGAACTCACCGGAACCAAATGCAATCACACCCTTCCAAATGAGATAATCATCAGTAGTAAGAGCGGTAGAAGCACCCCAACCTTCGGGAGTTGCATCGCCGATTACACCTATTGTGCTTACATAGTAAGTGGTGTAAGTAAGTTCCTCAACGTTTGCAGTACACCAGTACAAGCCTTCGGGAGAAACGCTCAGATTACCAGCTCCTCCATCGTCTGAAAGAGTATCCGGCTCATTACCTGCACCATAGTTAGTGCCATCCCAGTTAGGAGCTGTGGAGAACTTAAATCCATCTCCAAGGACTGCATAGCCACTGAAATTAGTAGCATCATAGCAGAAGAGACACTGTGAGGCCTCCTGATTCCAGTCATTAGTAGCACCTGGAGTATACAGATAAGAACGACGCATTTCCGGTTTTACTATCATAGAGTAAGGACCGGCATAATTTGAGGGTCCACCGATAATAGCGTCTTGCTTACCAATAACAGTCTTTGCAAGAACTCTTACCTTAATCTCTCTTTCACTGGGAGAATTAGAAATGTTATTGAAATAAATCTCTTCAAGGTCGGCAGGAGATATAACGATGTTATACGCCTCCTCATCTACTACCTTCTGGGCAGAAGAAGGCACAGAATAGATGGTAGCAAAGTCGTCAGCAGAAATTTCTACGTTTCCACCAAGTGTACACCCGGTAGGAAGAGCAGCCTCGGCTTTTACAGTTGCCACGGTGATCATCTCACCATCAGCCTGAAGTTTTGTAAGGTCGTAGACCGTACCGGCATTTAGGTCACCACTAACAGCTACATCGGATGCCTTGAAAATAGGCTCCTGAGGATTGGTCTGCGGCGCGGGATTCGGCTCTTCATAGTCATCGCAAGCAGCGAAAGAGAGGGCGAACATTGCAGCCAGACCGTATATAGCAAATTTCTTCATTGTCTATTAGTTTTTGTTATTATCGATGGCAGAGTTTTGATTAACTCTGCCACCGAAATTATACTTACTTAAATTCGTAGGCAACTGTATTGTTATTCGTGTCTACCGTCATCGAGATAGTACCACTCTCTTCAAGCTCAAATGCCCAGTTACCCTTTCCGGGTACATATGAACCAGAGTATGATCCATTAGTAAAAGTACATGCCACGTCGGCATCATCTGCTTGAGCACCGATCTGAGTTGAGTTATCCCAACCCTCGTCTGTAAGCTCAAGGGCAAAGCGGAAGTTAACATGACCAGCTTCAACAGGGAATTCAGCAGTATAAATTCCATCCCCTGTCTTATCGGCAAGACGATAATTCTTATACGCTTCTTCATTGCTTGAACCCGGTTCTACCCAGCCACTGATTGAGCCAACCAAATAGATGTATTTAGTCACTGTCACAGAAGCTTCACCGGCAATGCACTGCACTGTCATATTAGAAGTATCGCTCATATCGACAATAATAGTCATTTTTCCACCGGGCCAATTTGAGAAGTTAAATGCACCCTTACCTTTCACAAGGGTAGTAGAGAATGAACCGTCAGTAAATTCAGGGAATTCTATAGGCTCATCCTTCTCCTGTGAACCATAAGAATCAGCATCCCAACCAGTAAGAGCCGTGTAGAAACGGAATAGGGCTGAGCCTGCCTCGATATCAAATTGACCTGAATAAACTTTTGAACCAATAGCGTCAGCAGGTTCAGATAGACGATAATCAGCATAGAAGGCTGTGTTTCCTTCACTGGGTTCAGTCCAGCCCGTAGGTGCACCTACCATATAGATGTAACCTGGTACAGCAACCGCGAAATAACCCTTTATATAGTCGTAACTTACGACGTTGGAGACAATTCGTGAACCTTCCACACCTGCAAGCTCACATACGGCACGAAAATAAATTTTTTCATAATCCATACCGTTGGGATACTTTGCTTGGAAACTATCCTCATCAGTAATACCGTTCAACTCCATAATACCTACAGCTATGTTCTGCTGAGGTATGGCCATACGAGATAAATGCTTAGTATCCGGCGTTGTGTCAAGCTTATAGGAAGTTGTGAACTCAGGGGTCAATGACATCTCTGCCGAGTAGTCGGCTATTGCAGAATAACCGTAGTTAGGCTGAGATGAAACCAACTCAAGAGTATTTCCCTCTTGAAGGTCAATATACTGTTCCTGCATTACAGGAGTATTGAGCACATACTCTGTGGGGGTCTGCAGAACCGGATCGCGGTCTTGCGAGCAGGAAGCCATGCCAAATAAGGCACAGGCAGCCGCCATAATAAATGATATTCTTTTCATTTTCTAAGATTGCGATGAATTAATAATTTGGGTTCTGAGTGTAGCCATTACGTGCAGCGGTAGAGCTGGGAATAGGATACACATTGAAATTTGACGCAAAGTCACCGCCATTACGAATCTGATTTTTCCATGACCATGTATAACCGGAAAGCCATTTTCCATAACGAATGAGGTCGCTACGACGTGTAGACTCGGTATAAAGCTCACGGCACCGCTCCTCCTGAAGTTCAGTAAGACTAAGAGTAGTATAAGGAGCCATTCCAGCACGTTCGCGGATATAATTTACGTATGTGAGAGCATCTGAAGCAGAACCACCTCCATTTAAGGCAGCCTCAGCAGCAGATAGATAAATCTCAGCAAGACGAATCATACCATAGTCACCACCCAACTGGTCAGTAGGTTCAGGGGAATTAGCATAATCAATCTCACCATTATCATTAAATGCCCAGTTGGTAAACTTTATGGCAAGATAACCATTGCTACCGAATGAAGGTTGCTCAAGTTGAGCATTCTGAAGCACGAAACCATCTTTAGATGTTTTCCAAAAACGAGTACGTTTATCAGGAGAAACAGAATAATCTACATTCCACGCAAACTTCTCTACAAACTCCTGACGGGCAACCATACATTTCCAACCGTTTGAACCGGCATTGAACTCATCCTTACTACAAGAGTATGTATCATCCGGACCAGGCGTACCAAACCAAGCGTTGAGCATAAAGGTAGCGTTGGCATAAGACATCAAGCCCTTACCGTCAGGATCCTGAGCAGTCTGTCCCTGAGGGATAGTCCAGATTATCTCATTCACTGCATCAGAGCCACCAATGGCATAATTCTTGTTGTTAGCAGCAAAATTCTGGAAGTAGCTATGACAAAGACCAGAGTTCTGGAATCCGCCATGGCCAAGGCGTCCTATGACAGCTTGTGCATGCTCATAACATTTCTGCCACTGAGGAGTACCTGTATAGACCTCGGCATTTAGATAATATTTCACAAGTAACGACTCTGCTACATCCAGACCAACATATCCATAAGCCGGTTTGTTATTAGGGTCATTTTGCTTATACCACGCCACTACATCCTCAAGATCTGCCACCACCTTTTCAAATACCAAACGACGACCTTCGGCAAAGTTGGTTGATAACTGCGGTGCTACAGAACCCATTCCTACGCTTTCATCAGCATAGGGGACGTTACCGAAATTATCTATAGCATACCAATAGGCACCTGCACGAAGTATACGTGCCTGACGAATGTAATCATCCGCTTTGGCAGTCAGTTCAGAAGTAGTTAAATTGAAATAACCCTCCTTTACTGTCTGAATAAACTGATTACACATGGCAATATTGATGAACAGACGTGAATAAGTACCCATCACAGCCTGATTTGATGCCGGAACAATACCATATTGGAACTGGCCATATGCCACGTCAGTAGTTACAATCCAACTTGCCTCATCAGTAGGAACTTCCTCCAAAATGAAGCAGGCACGCTGAAATGTAGACATACCACCGTCAAATTTCTGTACGGAAGCGTCGCCATTGGCACCGTAGGTAGCATACTGAAGATAGACTCCTCCGATTGCCTGATCAAGATAGCCTGCAGGATCTTGAGCAAATTTATCAGGAGTAAGAGTTTTGGGGTCAGTCGGGAGCAGGTCAAGATCACCCACACAGCTTCCTAAAGAAAGAGAGGCTGCCAAGACAGTACCTGCAAGAAAAAATTTATTATATTTCATTTTATCTTTGGCTTTAAGATTAGAAAGTTGCAATCAGACCTATAGTAAAGCTAACAGGACGAGGATATACATTATTATCAATACCACCGAACACCTCAGGATCGAGACCCTTATATTTGGTAATTACAAACGGGTTTTGAACAGCGCCATAAAGACGAAGTCTGAGTGAATCATTGATAAGGTTTGACCATGTATAGCCAAGTGTAATATTGTCACAACGCAAGAACGAAGCATTCTCTACGAAATAGTCGCTGAGAGGATCAGGAGTAGAAGTGAAGATGTATTCATTACGCATAAGGTTATTCAGACCATATGAGTCAACACCTGCACCATTTGTTCGACTATAGCGCGGTCCGTTATATACATAGTTGCCGAAATTAGCACGTAATGCAAATGAGAGGTCCCAATTCTTATAACTGAAGTTATTTGTCCAGTTAAAGGTAACTTTCGGATCCGGAGAATGGAATTTGATCAAATCATCATCATTAATTATGCCATCGGCATTTTGATCAACAAACTGTCCGGGAACAGGATTACCATCCTTGTCGTATACTTGCTGATATACGAGATATGTAAAAGAAGGTTCTCCTACAAGGTGCCACTGCAAATCACCACCGGTACCAACAGGCACACCTGCTGCAGCAATACGGCTTGTCTCAGCATCACCGGTAAGAGCCGTGATCTTATTACGGTTCCATGCAACATTGACACTTGAACTCCATACAAAATCCTCTGTCACTACTGGTTTACCAACAAGGTTAACCTCAATACCATAGTTACGCAAAGAACCGATATTAGTAGTCACATAGTTTGAAGTGTTCATACCGAGTGCAGGAGTAAGAGCGAGCAGATCGGTAGTGTTTCGGAGATACCACTCAAGAGAAGCAGTAAGACGATTATTAAAGAAACCAAGGTCGAAACCAACGTTCCATGTGGTAGTAGTTTCCCATTTGATCTTTTCATCGTAGGGCTGAGGATAAAGAGGATTAAGCCATCCGCCACCGGGAGCAGGGTACTGGAAACCACTCTGGTTAGAGATAGTGTACTGAGGAAGATACGGGAAGTAGCCACCGCCTATATCCTGCTGACCTGTCTGACCCCAGCCGAGACGAAGCTTCCATTCATCAAGCCATGCCACATCACGAAGACCGAAGTTATTGTTGATCTTCCAACCTAAAGCAACTGACGGGAAAAGACCCCAGCGTGTGTTCTTAGAGAAACGAGAAGTACCATCATCACGGAGAGTGAAAGTAAGAAGATAAGTTTCATCAAATATATAATTCAAACGTCCGAAGAATGATATAAGCTGATTCGGAGCACCCCAACGATTCATAGTGGCATTATTTACAACTTCACCAATCGCGTCATGGGTATTGGTATTCATATAGTATTTACCATCAGCATATGTGAAGCCATTCTGACCCTGGGCATTCACAAAACCGAGTGAATGTACATAATTCTGAGAATGGCCAAAGTAGCTGAAACGCTGCCATGAATAACCTGCCATCACATCAAAATTTGATTTGATTGCCTCAAATTCCTTTTTATAGTTTGCATAGAAATCCAAAAGAGTATTTCTCTGAAGCTCCCACCACTTGTAAAGAGTAGCTGCTCCAGCTGCGTTATTTCCCAAAAGACCGTTGTTATTCCAGTTCATTACAGAGTTGGCAGCTGTGATGCTTCTACAATCATTCTTTGAAACCTGATAACCAAGGTTAAGATTCAAATGTAATTCAGGAAGGAAATGAAGAGCATAGTCAATCTGGAGATTACCGGAAGATGACCATGTATCATTATGACTGTTTACATCCTCAAGCAACTGAAGTGGGTTTCTGGTAGAGTTGTTATCAAACGTTCCACCAGGAGAATAGTTATAGTATCCATTATACAGATAAAGTCCTGTATTACCCTCCATAGGGATATTAGTATAAACCGGCTTGGTGGGATCCATACTTGCAGCTCCACCAATTGCACCACCATCCGCATTACGTGTACGACCATAAGTGCCGTTTATATTCACATTGATTGACAGCTTATCATCAAGGAACTTGGGAGAAAGACTAAAACCGGCAGTTGTACGCTGCATATTTGAAGTCTTCAAGATACCCTCGGAATTAGTATAACCGGCATTCACACGATAAGGAAGGAAGCCGGCCTTACCGGCTACACTGATTGTATAGTCCTGAGAAATAGTGGTACGCAAAACTTCCTTCTGCCAATCAGTGTCATATATTTTACCCTCATACCCAAGCTGAGCAATTGACGACTCACCAAGATTAGTCCTAACATAATCAGCAAATTCATTACCATTCATTAGATTTAAGGTCTTGCGAGCCGTATTAATTGACATATTGGCTGTAACGTTTACAACAGGCTTACCGGCCTTACCCTTTTTAGTAGTTACGATAATTACACCGTTTGATGCACGAGAACCGTAGATAGCTGTAGCAGAAGCATCC
>CAYNUE010000135.1:0-7148 GCA_964400325.1 uncultured Sangeribacter sp.
TGGTAGGATAATCCTACCAGCCTCACCAGTTTATATCTGCCCACTTAGAATATATGGGGTTAATTTCTAAGAGCTGATTGTGGACAGCAAATCTTACTTGATAATTTTTTCTGATTTACCATCAATAACACGTATATACATGCCCTTCTCAGGATTATTGATACGAACACCCTGCAGATTGAAGTACTGAACTGTACCTTCAGATGCCTCAACAGCATTTATGCCACTCTGACCTTCACCTGTAAAAGATAATGTATTGTTATTAAGGTCAAGAGTCATCAGAACATCAGTATAGCTCTGAGCAAATCCCATATTAGACGAAGAACCATCGTTTACAGTCAGGTCATATACTTCACCGTCCCACATATTAAAGTTTTGGGTAGTATATTGTTCTGACCAGTCCTGGTTGGCAATCTTAAATTCCCAGTCAGAGTCTACGAAATCAAGATAGAGGAAATAGATACCAGGCTCCTCACCTTCCATGAAGTAGTAACCCCATTCCCACTCCCAGTCTGTGAAGCTGCCACGCAAAGCAAGCATCTTTAACACCGGTGGCTGTTCGGCATAGCCTTCGACAGTCAGCACCATATTGTTGAGGTCAAGGGTCAGTGTGACATCTGTGGCATCATCGATAACAAAGTTGTTACCGTTGATTTCCAGTTCATAATCGCCGTCATACCCTATAGCATCGTAACCCACACCGCCATAGTTTACATCCCAGCTATTGTTTGCACGGAACTTGAAGGCACCAGTGAGTTCAGACATTGTTACCGACCATACACCCTCTTTAACTTGGGTCAAGGCTACATCTTCATTCCAGCTATTGAAATCACCTATAAGACCCCATGTGAGCAACTCACCGTTTACAGTTACTGTCAGTTTATACTCACCTTCAACCTCACTTACAAGATAAGTACACTCTGTACCAATACCATGAAATGCACCTTCGGGAGTGCCAAAGTGCAGTTCATGTACACCTGTGGCAGCTAAACCGTCGCTCGTAGGCGAAAGACGATAGTTATTATTGAGTGTGTCCCAATCGTCGGTAAGCTGTGTGGCAAATGCAAAATAGTCGTAAGGACTTACATAGCCGGTCCACTGCCAACCACCTTCGACCTCTTCCATCTCGATACCTACTGCCGGATTCCACTCGCCAGCAGGCGCACCGATGAGATACATTGCGTTAGCTGAGCCTGCCATCATGGCAAACGCAGCAAGAGCAAGTAAACTTTTCTTCATGTTAAGTTACTTTTTAGTTAATACTCTGATAATTAAGAACTACTTATATTGATTTTTAATAGTTAATCCTACGGATGAACAACGGCTTTCACTGATTTAAGGACAAAGTTAGTAAAATCTTACTTATGTATTTTATTTCTTAAACAAATTTTAACCTCTTATCACTATAACAGATTATATTGTCACGCTTAATAAGCATACAGAAATTTTGTATCACTACAGCTACCCAAAAGTGAGCCATTACTTAATGAAAAATTATGCTTTTTAATTTGTAGGTTAGAATAGAATATGCTAACTTTGTTGAATTAAGTCTAATAAACACACCTTAACATCAAAAATACATATCATGGAAACAAACTGTAAGTCAGGTTTTCGTATCGAATCTGACCTGATAGGTGCCCGTGAGGTGCCTGAGTGCGCTTTATACGGTGTCCAGACTCTGCGCGGCATCGAGAACTTTGAGATAAGCAAATTCCATCTCAACGAATATCCTGCCTTTATCAAAGGACTTGCCATTACAAAAATGGCTGCTGCTCGTGCTAATCACGAACTTGGTCTGCTTACCGATGCCCAGGCTGAAGCTATCACTCAAGCATGTCAGGAAATTATAGACGGCAAACACCACGAACATTTTCCCGTAGATATGATACAAGGCGGTGCCGGTACCACCACCAACATGAATGCCAATGAGGTTATCGCTAACCGTGCACTCGAAATTATGGGTCACAAGCGTGGCGAATACCAGTACTGCTCACCCAACGACCATGTAAACTGTGCCCAGTCTACTAACGACGCCTATCCATGTGCCATCCACATTGGTATGTACTTCTCTCATCTCCGTTACATGGAGCACTTCAAAACTCTTATTGCTGCTTTCCGTAAGAAAGCCGAAGAGTTCGCTCGCATTATCAAGATGGGTCGCACTCAGCTCGAAGACGCTGTACCCATGACATTAGGTCAGACCTTCAGCGGTTTCGCTGCAATCCTTACTGACGAAATCAAGCATCTTGACGAAGCTGCTGCCGACTTCCTGACCGTAAATATGGGTGCTACCGCTATTGGTACAGGTATCTGCGCCGAACCGGGTTACGCTGAAAAATGTGTACAGGCTCTGCGTGACATCACAGGTTGGGACATCAAACTCTCAGGTGACCTCGTAGGTGCTACTTCTGATACTTCTTGTCTGGTAGGCTATGCTTCTGCTCTGAAGCGTGTAGCTGTCAAGATGAACAAGATATGCAATGACCTTCGTCTGTTAGCCAGCGGTCCGCGCTGTGGTCTCGGTGAATTCAACCTGCCCGCCATGCAGCCCGGTTCATCTATCATGCCTGGTAAGGTTAACCCAGTTATCCCCGAGGTCATGAACCAGATATGCTACAAAGTTATCGGTAACGAACTGTGTGTAACTATGGCTGGCGAAGCTGCTCAAATGGAGTTGAACGCTATGGAACCAGTTATGGCCCAGTGTGACTTCGAGTCTGTTGACCTAATGATAAATGGCTTCGAGACCCTGCGTACACGCTGTATCGAAGGCATTACTGCCAACGAAGACCGCTGCCGTGAACACGTACATAACAGCATTGGTGTTGTCACCGCTCTTAATCCGATAATTGGCTACAAGAACTCTACTAAGATTGCAAAAGAAGCTCTTGAGACAGGCCGCAGTGTTTATGAACTCGTACTCGAACATGGTATTCTCACTAAAGAGGATCTCGACACTATCCTCGCTCCTGAGAACATGATTAAGCCCGTTAAACTTGATATCAAACCTTTGAAGTAATCTTGTGATACATATCAATCCGTCACATTAATACTCGGATAATAAAAATCACCTCCATTTGAATCAAGATTCAAATGGAGGTGATTTTTATTTGATTGACTCTATAGAAATCAATTCAACATCAGAACATCGGTAACTGCCATATAAAGCCTGTCGAAATACGATTAGTATTATAATCGGCTTTACCATATTCTGCACATACGTTGGCTTTGTACTTATAATTACGTCCTACGTATGTAAGGAAGAAGTGCAGATTGCGGTCCTTAAGTGGATAGAACTCTATACCAGCAGTATATGTCCATGTGGTGCGATAGTTGCCTTTCTTGACATTAGCATAAGATTTCGATACACCGGCTGTTTCGTACGAACCCTTGGCAAAAACATTCCAACGAGGTGCCACGAAATAGTTGAGATGCAGCACAAACGACATATAGTCAGCATTCAATGCATTGTGCTCTCCCAGATTGCCCACTATACTTGTTATGATACCCTTGCGGTCAATACCTTCACGCGAATACATCCAGTCAAAGTAAGCACCGAAGCGATCAGTGAAATGGAAATCGTTACCGAGGGCATAATACCACATGTGTTCCTTGTAGGTCTCATTCATGAAAGAAGCAGACCAACGGGTGTTCCACACAGGACAGATTGTACCGTTCCAGTTGATAGTATATACCAATGGGAGCTTAGCAGGACGTATGACACCATACATCGCTTCAGACGAACGTGTGATACCATCGAGTGCCTGAAGCTGCAGTTGCTGTCCAGGAGCGAAATCATAGACTATGCGAAGACCGGTCATGAAGTTACTCATGTTCTCTATCATATCGCAATAGTCATAAATTTCGATAGGATTGATATCAAATTCGATACCACCGTACGATGCACACTGCTTACCAAGCACGAAGTCTACCTTGTCTACGCGAAAACCTACTTCGGCCACGTCTATGCTCTGCAGCACGTTATCGAAGTTACCGCCAGGACCCTCACCTTTGTTAAGACGTTGACGGTAGCGGTAGGTAATCCAGTCATTGACACTGCCTCTCAGCTCCAGACGAAGCTGCTTCATCTCAAACTTACCGCCATCAAACTCATTACCCGTGAAATCAGTCTTGAAATCAGCGTGAGTATTGAGATAAACATGGAATTTATCGGTTTTCTTCTTGATGCCTGTTACCTCTTCAAATAATGATTTCTCATCAAGAGGTGCGTCCGAATTGTAAATCTGGGCCGTAGCACTCAGTGCGGGAAGCAACGCACTGGAGAGTAAAAGGCCTAAAGTTTTGTTCATAAAGAAGTTAGGTATAGTTTATAGAAAGAATCGTCGTGGTTACCAATCAGTATACCATAAAATAATCCTGGATAGTCTTCCAGTCGTCGGTTTTAGTGAGCGCAAGCATCAAAAGTATGCGTGCCTTCTGTGGATTAAGTTCCTGTGAGGCTACAAACTCATACTTAGCATCATCTACCTCATTATCAAGTGTAGTAGGACCAGTAGGCACACGGCTTGAACGTACTACCAGAATACCCTTTTCACGAGCTTTGAGAAGTGCGGGGAAGAGATTCTTGTGATAGTTACCATTACCAAGCCCAGCGTGTACGATACCTTTGTAACCATGCTTCAAGAACGGTTCCATAACGTCTTCTTCAACGTTAGCATAGCTGTATACAATACCTACCTTAGGAAGCTCATCAAGACCAGTTACATCAAATATAGACTGAGTGGTGTGACGCTTAAGAGTGATATTGTTGTAGAACACCTTGCCATTGAAAAGATAACCTAACGGGCCAGAGTTGGGCGACTGGAAAGTCTGCACATCAACTGTATTCATCTTAACTGTACCGTGAGCATCAAGTATGATACCGTTCATGACAATAAGGACACCCTTGTTTGCTGACTCGGGAGCACATGCAGTCACAACAGCATTGTAAAGGTTAAGAGGACCATCAGCACTTATAGCTGTCGAAGGACGCATAGCACCAGTAAGTACCACAGGCTTATTGCTCTTAACTGTAAGGTTAAGGAAATAAGCAGTCTCCTCCATTGTGTCAGTTCCGTGAGTCACTACGATACCGTCTACATCATCGGAAGCCAACAGCTCATTGATACGCTTGGCCAGTGTTAACCACACATCATTACTCATATCTTGCGAACCGATATTTACCACCTGTTCACCAGTAACATTTGCCAGTTCGGTTATAGCAGGTACCGCATCAAGCAATGTCTGGATAGCCACACTACCAGCTGTGTAATTAGTCTGGGTTGAGCTTACACCTGTACCGGCTATCGTACCGCCAGTAGCGAGAATGTAGATGTTAGGTTTTGACGCAAATGCCGTCAATGCCGACATGATGATAGCCAACGTCAGCAACGAGAATCTTTTGAGTTTTGTCATGTTGTTTTAGGTTTATAAATTAGAGTTTCAAAGTATATCACAAATTATAAATTTTATAAGTCTTATAAGATTTATAAGATTTATAAGACTTATAAGACTTATAAAACTTATATAACTAACCTCACCTGTAAATCTGTATCAGCAACAGGCCTACAACTATCGCCACTACAGTGGCAATAATACCTGGCTTCATAAACGAGTGGTTCAGAATCCACTTGCCTATGTGAGTTGAACCTGTACGGTCAAAGTTTATAGCGGCAACGATAGTAGGATAATTAGGTATGAAGAAATAGCCATTCACAGCCGGGAATAAAGCTATGAGCATCCACGGTGAGAGACCGAGTGCAAGACCAAGCGGCATAATGGCACGTACGGTAGCTGCCTGGCTATAAAGTAATATAGACATGATGAACAGGGCCAGACCAAAAAGCCAAGGCATGTCACGTACTATACCCTCGATTGAACCAGTAAGTGTATGGATATTACCATTGATGAAAGTATCACCCATCCAGGCGATACCGAAGATAGCTATCACGGCTTGCATACCGGCGTTAAAGACGTTACCCTTACATGCTTCAATACCACTCGTACGTGTAACAAGCATGATAATAGCCGCTGTCGAGAGCATAAGCATTTCGATTATATAGGGCATGTCGACCATCTTGCCATCAAAGCTGGGACGCATCGAAGGTATTGAACCAAAGAGAACTATGAGCAGAGTTGAAAGAACGAAAAGTATCACTGATGTGCGGGCGTGAGCCTCATTATGTACTACAGCTGACTTAACATTAGATTTATCGAGCATACCAGCTGCAAGACGGCGCTGATATTCGGGGTCTTCTTCAAGTTCCTTACCCACACGTTTTGAGAAGAAAGCACCTACCAACACACCTATAAGTGTAGCTGGAATAGTAACCTTAAGAATATCAAAGAGTGAAATATTCATGCCAGAGAACATACCCAATAGAGCAACCGTGGCAGCCGATATAGGACTGGCTGTGATAGCCTGTTGCGAGGCGATGACAGCGATGCCTAATGGGCGTTCCGGACGTATTTTGGTTTCAGTAGCGACCTCAGCGATAACAGGCAGTACCGAATAAGCTACGTGACCAGTACCTGCAATGAAAGTAAAGAAATAAGTCACCAACGGGCTAAGGATTGTAACCTGCGACGGATTTTTACGTAGCAATCGTTCGGCAAGGCGCACAAGATAGTCCAAGCCACCAGCTGCCTGCATAGCTCCGGCAGCCGAGATTACCGCTGCAATCATGAGCATAACATCAATAGGAGGTGATGTCGGTTCAAGTCCGAAGGCAAATACCAGAATCGAAAGTCCGACTCCGCCCATGACTCCCAGACCGATACCTCCTAAACGCGCACCGATGATAATAGCGGTAAGCACAAAGAGTAGTTGAATAATCATGATGTGTATTAGATTTAAATTATTGGGTTATTAAATTTCAAGGTAAAAACATGCCATCTGACAGGTGACAATGTGCAAATTTAAGTAAAACTATTGACTCCGCCAACGTTTTTGAAATTAAACCTATCTCCTCTTCTTCCTTATTTACTTCTATTCTATCGAAAAACTTATACTCTTAATATTGCCGACAGTCGGCGTATAACCAATGATGCCACCGTAAACTAACTGTAGAGATGCAACTTGTAGCTTATTTATACACTAAGAGAGTGTGGTGATTGGCAACGTTGCCAATCACCACACTCTCTTAGTG
>CAYNUE010000136.1:0-7121 GCA_964400325.1 uncultured Sangeribacter sp.
CAGCGTTGGGCATCAGTAGTGGCTATATGCTCAAATGTCTGAGCCACTCCCGAAGTCGCCACCGAAAGAATCAAAAACAACGTCAATACACCTTTATTCATAACCTCATTATTTATTTCACAAATATTTCTACGTTTCAGTCTGATTAATGTATAGAGGGGAGTCCAACAAAATAGGCGTAAGACTCCTCTCTATAAACCTAAAATCAACCATGCTTAGTATAAAGCTTACATAACTCTCTGTTTATAATTCCGGATAACCGGGATTCTGCTTTAGATTCGGATTAGTATTGAGTGTGGTACGCGACAAGGGTAACCACATAGTGTGATTATCTGCGTCCGGTTCTTTATCCCACCAACGGCCCGTATTATATACGCCGAACCGACATAATGTCTGGCGTCTTAACCCTTCGGCAAGAAACTCACGTCCCCATTCATCCAACAGCTCCTGTTTGGTTATCACACTTCCATCTTCCGGATAAAGACTGGGTGAATTAGCCGGATAGTTGCGCTTTCTAACTGTATTAAGCAGCCTCTCCGCCTCAGCCTTGTTACCTTGATTAAACCTTATCTCAGCGAGATAATAGATAATTTCCGGTAGACGCAACATAGCGTAATCTGACTCTATCTTATTAGCATCATTAGACGGATAGAATGGATACTTAATAATACACCAACCGGAATTCTGATCGCCGGTAGTCATTTTCGATTCAGTGGTCACAGCACCGTTAGATGGTTTAGGGGAAGCACTCGATGGATCCGTGTCACGGAACACTCCTACTTGATCCCTTATATAAAGCTCATACGCACCATTATCTGAAGTAACGTTTTTAATTTCGCCATTTTCCTCATAGGGTAAATAGCCATACAGAAACATTCCTTCTCGTTTGCTATTACCTAAATTCTTATATTTCTTGAGGCGTACATCATCAGGATAGTTCATAAATTTACGTACCGGTTTCCCGAGATCAAAGGTATACTCATTTCCCTCAAGATCCAGACCGGGCTGCAGTGCATATTTAGGATTACAATTACCCCAGTCGGTAAAACCAAAATACTTAGGTGAGAGGAAAGGAGCCACTTGCCAGAACATCTCCGTGCCGTATACCCAATGCATACCGCCATAAGAAGAGGGGAAGCCATAGAGAATCTCATTTGAATTTACATTATCCCAATCGAATGGAGCGTCCCAACGAGAATCCGATTCATAAAAACCGTAATCCCCTCTAATTATTGCTTCACAATACTTGGCCGCCTCTGTCTCCATATTTTTATCAATCCACCAGCTTGCATTCATATACAAACGCGCAAGGAGGGCAGCGCAAGCACCTTGTGTCCACAAGCCCTGATTTATCCCGTTACCATTCGCACCCGCCTTAACATTAAGTTTAGGCAATGCCTCAAGCAGCTCCGTTTCAAGAAATGCAAACGTGTCTTCAGGAGTTGACTGAGAGGGTAAATCTGATATAGGATAGTCAGTAACAATAGGAATGTTATGATATAAATCAAACAACGACATATACATCCAAGCACGTAAGACACGGCTTTGAGCAATGAAATCATCTATCTCCTCCTTAGACAAACCCAGTTGGTCACCATCAATTTTACTCAAGTCGGATATACTGGAATTGCATAATCCAATACCTCGATACGTATCATTCCATGTCCACTGTACGAAACCATCATCTATAGTCCATGTATGGTAATGATAGCGGCAAAATTCACCGCCGTTATACCAATGCTCTTCGCGCTGGACGGTCATATAATGATCTGCAGATAATTCCCCTACCCAATACATACCTTGTGTATTAAGCCAGTAGGCATGACCAAATGGACGCAAAAAACCTTGAATCACATTCTCTTTTGTCTTGTAAAATCCATTCTGAGGTATTATGTCATACGTTGTCTCGTCAAGATTCGTACAAGCCGTCGAAACAAGCAGCACTGTAGCTACAAGTATTTTTTGAAATATATTCTTTCTCATGGTTTAAACGGATGTTAGCATTAAAAATCAATCTGCACACCTATAAGATATTGGCGTGTTGAAGGGTAATAACCGGTCTTGCTGTATGGGATACCGGGCTGGAGACCATTTACACAGTAGGAATCAGGATCAAGACCTCTCTTGTAACTACGAATATTGAAAAGATTGCGTCCGGTAAAATAGAAACGCACTCTTTCTATATATCGATGTATGTTCCAAGTGTAACCTAAAGTGGCTACATCAAGCTTAACAAAATCACCGTTATGAACAAAGTAACTGCTATGTACATTCTTTCCCTCAGTGATATGAGAATTTTCAGCATAAGCAGACTTAAGAACATTTGTTCCGGGTGCTGCTCCCATCACTCCGTAGTAGAGATCCTGAGCATCATATATCTGATAGCCGAATGCTCCACGGAAATAAAGGGTCAAGTCAAAATTCCTGTAGCGGAAATTATTGGTAAGAGAAGCTGTGAATTTCGGCATACCGTTACCCACAACACGTTTATCAGCATCAGTACCCTGCGCAACAGGTATTTTCTCCCCATCTTTATTGTAGACTAACCAATTACCGTCATCATCTACTCCGGCATACTTAAAAGTATAGTAGTTGCCTACTCTCTCTCCCTCTTCAATTCGCTGCAGCGCGCCGGGATTGCCCGGATAAAGGGGAAAACCACTCATCCAATAAAACTTTTGCCCTTCAAACTTCTGATTGGAGAAGGAGATAAATTTATTATCCGAAGTAGCTCCAATGAAACTGAGTGTATAATCAAAATCCTTTGTCGTGACCGCATTCCAGCGAAGCTCTATTTCTATACCCGTATTTTTCATAGTACCCACGTTAACATAGGAATCGGATATGACATTTGGAGGAACAGGGACACTATAAGTACCCAACAAGTCACTCTGTTTACGGCTGTAGTAGTTAAAAGAGCCTTCAAGCCTGTAATCAAACAAACTGAAATCAATACCTACATTCCAGTTTTTTCCTTTCTCCCATTTCAAGTCTTCATTAGGATTAGAGTTGATACCCCAACCCTGTATATAATTTCCTTTATAAAGTATGAGGTCATATGATGCCATCGTGGCAAGTGATTGATAACTGGCGAAGTCCTGGTTACCGGTCTCTCCATAGTCACCCCTAATTTTCAAGTCATTCAACCAAGTTATATCCCGCATAAAACTTTCATTGCTTATGCGCCATCCTGCTGACACGGCAGGAAAATTACCCCATTTATGATTAGATCCGAATTTAGACGAACCTTCGTGGCGTATAGAAGCTGTCAAAAAATAGCGGTCAAGTAGATTATAGGTTAGGCGACCAAAGAAAGCTATAAGTTTAGAGTCATTCTTATAAGAAGACATACCCTTGCGTCCTGCCACAGCACCCATATAAGCACCTGCGCCAAGATTATCTGCACCAAGAAGATCGGAAGCAAAATCTTTGTTTTCAGCACTCAGACCACTATTCACAAAATATTGGTAGGAATAACCACCCATTACGGTAAGATTATGATTGTCATTTCTAAAGCCATAATTTACGAGCCATTCAAGTGATTGCTGGTTATTCTTATCGTATGAACGCTTTGCCTCTCCATCAAAACCTGATTCTTCTGCTACCGTAGAAGTGGAGGGTCTGTACCACGAATAATTATTCTGTATTATCTGCTGAGCAAGGGTAACCTGAGTGCTTAGAGAATGACGGACATCCTTACACAACATAGGAAAAAGATTAAGTTTAAATGTTCCATCCCAATTGATAAAAGTACGCTCACCCTCATTCTTTTCAAGTTTTAGACGCTCCACCGGATTATTTGTTGAATAAGCTGTGATGTAGGTGTACTTTCCGGGAGTATCGGCATTCATCACCGGAATTGTGGGATTTATCATTAGAGACTCACGGAAGGCATCATAATCAGAATTTCTATAATTAACATTACTTGGAGCCACATTAAAAGTAAATCTATAAATATCATCTTTACCAGTATGATTTACTGTCATTCGAGCACCAAGCTGACGATTATTCGCTCTGAGATCTATGCCCTCAGTGTTCTTATAATCCAACGTTGCACGATAATTATTTTTAGACGTGCCACCTGATACTGATAACGTGTGGCTCTGAGACACACCAACCTTGGTAATCTCCTTAAACCAATCGGTATTAGCCCCATAATCCTCTCCACGATTATATTGACGATACTCCTCCGCTGTTAACACGTCAAGCTCGCGTATAGGATCTACTATATTCACAAATCCCGAATAAGTAGTATGGACTCTTCCATCTGTTGCTCCTTTCTTAGTTGTAACAACTACTACACCATTTGAGCCACGTGTACCATATATTGCGGAAGCAGCACCATCCTTAAGAACATCTATGGATTCTATATCATTCTCGTTGAGATTATCTAAACTACCTCCAGGTACTCCATCGATTACAACCAAAGGGCCAAGCCCTGCATTACGTGAGGACACGCCACGCACCTGCATACTTACCGATGAATTCGGATCGGCTGCCGTAGAGTTCTCCACCGACAATCCGGGCACCTTGCCTTGTATCTGCATAGCCGGATTACTGCTACCCGTCTGGAGCATATCCTTACTTGAGACATGAGATACGGCACTCGTAAGTTCTTTCTTGGATATTGTTCCATAGCCAATTACTACCAGTTCATTGAGTTGGGTCAACTCACTATTAAGCACAATATCAAGTTTCCCAGCCCCGTTGAGTTTAATTTCCTTAGGCTTGCATCCAATGTAGCTGACTACAAGAGTTGAACCGGGAGGAACATTATTTAATGAAAAGTGGCCCTCAATATCCGTTGCGCCACCTATCTTAGTGCCTTTAACCATAACAGTAGCTCCTATTATAGGCTCTCCCTCATTATCGAATACGGTACCTTCAATTTGATTATAGATAGGGGCTTTTTGCTTTTCTTTCGCTTCGGGTTGAGCTGATACCAAAATTATATCGTCAGTCACAACTTTGTAATCCAAATGACTCACACGAGATAATTCAGAAAGTGTAGTCTGGATATCTGCATCTTTTATCTTAAGAGATATGTAGGGCTTACGAGTCAGCACACTCTCTCCATATGAGAAAGTATATCCTGTTTGTTTCTCAATCTGAACAAACACTGTTTTTAAAGGGACCTTATCGAGATTTAGGGTCACCGTTCGATTCTGGGCTAAAGCAGTGCCAGGCAGTATAGCCAGCAGCATTACGAAAAACCAGAATTTCCAATACCATGTTCTAAGTTTTTTCATGTGTTCGGTTTAGTTAATGATGATTTATATATCACCATAGACGTAAAACCGAAAGGTTGGTACTCAAACAATTTTTATGTTATAAAACATATTTTAGGGCAATATAGTCCCATCCAGCACAAAAATCGGGATTTCAAATAGGCGCGTTTGCCTTTAATTAATAGTCAGTGTCCGGAAAGGTAGTGCTGACAATTTCCATAGCTACATTCACATTATCAAGAGGTATCATGCCCGTGAAACGCTCGTTGTATTCCCTTTTAGTGATAGGAGGAAGTTTATCACCGTAATGACTACGTAACTGCTCTATAACTTCATCATACCCGGCATTTACAAATGTCAGACGCCCCAATTTCCATGCTAAAGTGTTATCGTTTTCCCCAATACGGCTTACCTCAATATCTCCCGCCGCATAGTTTACCGTCGCCTTCTCACTCTGGCAAAGCGTAACAGTTTCTCCTGTTTTCCGATAAGTAAGCTCTACAGCTCCATCAATCAAACTTAAAACTGCCTTATCCTCCTCTTTTCGAGCCATAAGGTTAAAACTGGTCCCCTTAACTACAATTTCAAGTTCTGAGGTAGTTATTCTAAAGGGTCGATGGGGTATTTTCGACACGTCAAAATAACCCTCTCCATTAAATTCAACATTACGTGTCTTACCGCTGAAATCACCTGCAGTATAATTTATTTCTGACATCTGATTTAGCTTCACAAGAGAACCTTCAGGTAGGAGTATATCGGCACGTTCCCAAGCAGAAGTTGACGCAGAAAAACGCTGCGCTGAAACTTCATAAGTAGAAGTATAAAAGTAATATGTAGAATAACTCAATAAGCCAATTATAATTACGGCAGCAACACTTGTTATAATGCGAATGACAGACCAAGCATTTTTTGGCGAGTCATTATGCAAGGTTGGCGATATACGCTCAAACACACGCCTCTCTGTCTCCAAATCATTTTCTGATGGAGCTGGTTCAAAATCACTCCAATCATCATAAATAGCCTCCTCTATCTGTTGATTGGCCGTACTTTCAAGGCGCTCCCTTAACTCTCTTACCTCTTCAGAAGTAAGGTGGTTATTACGATATTTTTTGATGACATCTTTCATTGTGCAATATGGGTTATATATTTGTATGGTAAATGAAAATAATTCCTATCCTTAGCTATTCCAACATAAGAACATTAGCATAACCAACGATTCATTTAGGTTGGAGCGAATAAACTTTAGACTTTGGGAAATACTATTCTTAACACTCTGTTCATTAATTCCAAGTTTTTGTGCTATTTCCTTGTTGGTCATATTTTTGAAGCGTGAAAGCTCAAGAATGTTACGGCGGGAGGGAGGCAATTGATTTATAACGTTTCTTAGCTGCTCTTCAAATTCCTTGTAATCGATTGTGTCAGTATCCTGATTGCCCAAAGTATTTACATAATCCATATAATCTTCAAATAGAGGTGAAGAGACCATACGCCGAAAGACATCCACAAGATTATTTCTCACCATTGTGAAGAGCAAACTCCTCAAAGAACTTTCTTGTTTAATCTTATCCCGAGTAAGCCATAGTTTGGTGAATACCTCCTGCACTATATCTTCTGCATCATGAGGTGATTTAGTAAATTGGCAACAATATGAGTACAGACGCTGGAAATATAAATGATAAATACTCTCAAACGCACGGGTATTACCCAGTCTGAGATTATGTATCAATCGCATCTCGTCATTTAAGCTGCGTTCGCCTGTATTTCTGTCGGTAATCACAATCGCAAAATTATATATTTTTTATCAGAATGCAAAATTAACAGAAATAATATACAGCCTCAGATTCAAGACTTCTTTTACTCTTAAATATTCTTTTTAGCGCATAAAAATTTAAG
>CAYNUE010000137.1:0-6797 GCA_964400325.1 uncultured Sangeribacter sp.
CCCTCTGCTTGTAAGGCAGATGCTCTAAACCAGCTGAGCTAATCGCCCGATTGCGAGTGCAAAGTTAGAACCTTTTTTTTTATTGACCAAATTTTTTTCGCTATTTTTGTAAAAATTTTTTTAGTTTCGTATGCTTTTATACAATGAAACTAATTTTATATATTTGTGATTCAAGTAATTGTTTCGCTAAATCTGCTAAGAAAAAAATATGGTTCAAGACATAAAAATATCCGATTTCGATTATCCTCTGCCTGATGAGCGTATAGCTTTACACCCTATGGCACGCCGTGATGCCTGCCGTCTGTTGCTTAGTCGTCCTGACGGTCAGTTGTCACATCGGCGTTTTTCAGAACTTCCGAATCTGCTTCCGCCGTCGCCTTTGATGGTATGCAACAATACTCGTGTTATCAATGCCCGTATGGCTTTTCACAAGTCTTCAGGGGCCCGCATAGAAGTGTTTCTTCTCGAACCTCTTGAGCCCTCGGATTATGTATTGGCTTTTCAGTGCCGTGGACGTTGTGTATGGAAGTGTATGGTAGGGAATCTGAAACGTTGGAAGGATACACCCTTGTCTATGACATTGACAATAGGTGACCGTGAGGTAATTCTTTCTGCCAGGCGTCTGGAGGCACTTGATGGCAATGCACACGCAGTCGAGTTTACTTGGAATGACGATGATGTGACTTTTGCTTCTATTGTTGATGCTGCCGGTCGTATACCTATTCCTCCTTATCTGGGTCGTGAATCTGAAGAGTCCGATACAGATGATTATCAGACGGTATATTCTGAAATCAAAGGTTCTGTGGCTGCTCCGACTGCAGGACTGCATTTTACAGAAGACGTTTTCGATGCCTTACGTGGACACAACGTGGACATACGTTATCTTACTCTGCACGTTGGCGCCGGTACTTTCCAGCCGGTCAAGTCAGATACTATAGGAGGTCATCCGATGCACACTGAAACCTTTACGGTGGAGCAGTCTCTGGTTAAAGCCTTAATAGAGGCTCTTGCTTTACGACGCCCTATTGTAGCTGTAGGTACGACTTCGGTGCGTACACTTGAATCACTGCCTTATCTTGGTGCCGCTATTATGCGTGGAGATGATATGCTTAGAGTCACTCAGTGGGAGGCTTATGATAAGATGATAGCTGACTTTGATACTGTGGAGGCTTTGCAGGCCTTGTCAGACTATATGGACACTAAAAATATTACATCTCTTACGGCTTCTACTGCTATAATGATAGCACCGGGCTTCCGGTGGCGCCTCGTTGATGTGATGGTAACTAATTTTCATCAGCCTCAGTCAACTTTGCTTTTGCTTGTGTCAGCCTTTCTTGAGCGTAACAATGCTTCCTCGGGTCATCAGTGGCGTCATATCTATGATGAGGCTCTGAAGAGTGATTATCGTTTCTTGTCATACGGAGATGCATGTCTTCTTTTTCCTAAAACTGAGGTATTATGAGTTTTCGTCTAATTAAGTATACGTCTGACGCTCAGTCTGAAACTGTGGTATTACCATTGTCTAAGAGTATAGCTGCACGTGTATTGACAGTCAATTTCCTTTCCAAATCACCAGTACATATAGATGAATTACCTGATTGTGACGATTGTCGTAATCTTGAGGCTGCCTTGTCTGTCTTGCGTGATGCGCTTGATAAGAGATTGGAGAATAAACCTATTAAAATTAACATTGGTGCAGGAGCGGCACCGTTCAGATTTTTTTTGGCCTTGACTGCTGTTACTCCGGGAGCTGTGGTCGAAATTGAAACCAATGAGCAATTAAAACGTCGTCCGGTGGCTCCATTAGTCGATGCCTTACTTTCATTGGGAGCTGATATAAAATATCATGATGAATCCGGTTATCCTCCGTTGATTGTACACGGACACCAACTTGATGGTGGTGTAGTGGAGATTGACGGTTCGGTTAGCTCACAATTTGTTTCGGCTCTTATGATGATAGCACCTTTGTGTAAGCAGGGTCTGGTCATAAAATTTGCTGGTGGTGTAGCAGTATCATTGCCTTATATAGAAATGACAGCTCAGATTATGCGTCAGTTTGGTATCGACCCTATAATAACTTCTGACAGTGTAACGGTAAAGTCTGGTGTATATAAAGCACCGGCTGATTTGACTATAGAACCTGATTGGAGTGCAGCTTCTTATTTTTACGAGCGTGCTTTGCTTGGAGCACCATCACCAGTGCGATTAAAAGCTTTAGCTCGCCCTCAGCATTCCGTGCAGGGTGATGCTATGTGTTGTGCGCTCTACAAATATCTGGGTGTTGAGACTGTGTGGAATTCTGACGGTACAGTGTTGCTGACTGGTGACCCTGCTAAAATAAAGGCGCTTCGTGATGCCGGTGTTAAAATCGAGCTTGATTTAGCCAATGTACCTGACCTTGTCCCCTCTCTTGCAGTAGCACTTTGCGGTGCGAAGTTGCCGTTTCGTTTTACAGGGATAGCTCATCTACGTCATAAGGAGTGTGATCGTCTCTTTGCTTTGTCTGAGGAATTGGGCAAAATGGGGTATTTGGTTGAAGCTTCGTCTGATAGCCTAAGTTGGAAAGGGCGTCGTTGCCCTACGGCTGACAATGAACCCGTCGAGGTTTATGGCGATCATCGTATGGCTATGGCTTTCGCTCCTATGGCCTGTGTTGTGCCTTGGGTAAGTATAAATTCGCCTGAAGTTGTGGGTAAATCATTTCCCGATTTCTGGCAACAGATAGAGTCTGTTGGACTTAATACAATTGACAGGTCATGAAAGGTGCTTTGGTTATATTGGCGGTCCTTGTGGTCATAGGTGTGCTTATATGGGCTTTTGACCGTAAAGGACGTTTGCAGATGCAGCAGCGACGCGAAAATGCTGATAGTCCGGCAGCTTCTGAAGTTTCGGAAAATAATACTGTCGAGCTTACTGATGGCGAGTGCTGTGGGCGTCACGCTGTGTGCGAGAAGACCTCGCTTTCTCCCCTGACTGACGAGGCTATATATTACGATGATCATGAGCTTGACCGTTTTAGAGGCCGTGAAGCAGAATCCTATTCTGATAATGAAACTGAGGAATTTCGTGATATTTTAATGTCGCTATTGCCTGACGATGTGGCTGGTTGGTCACGTAGTCTACAAGTGCGTGGGGTTGCTCTTCCTGCAGATGTACGTGACGAGGTACTTATGATTGTATCAGAGTTGAGAAGTAAATCATGAATTGAGTTCAGACAAATCTGGTATGGAATTACTGGCATATCCTTTTTTTTGCAATGCGCTTCTTGGAATAGTACTGATTTCAATAGCAGCTGCTTTAGTTGGCACTTATATAGTGACACGGCGTATGGTGTTTATTTCTGGCGGTCTTACTCACGCTTGTTTCGGTGGCTTGGGTTTGGGCTATTTTATGGGTTGGCCCCCTATGGCTACTGCTGCGGTGTTTGCTGTCGGTAGTGCTTTGGGTGTCGAGTGGCTCTCACGGCGTCGTGTTCGTGAAGATTCGGCTATCGCTGTGATTTGGGCATTGGGTATGGCCCTGGGCATATTGTTTGTGTTTATGTCTTCGGGTTATGTGCCTGAGCTAAATGCTTTTCTATTTGGCAATGTGCTGACTATAACTCCTACTGATTTGTGGCTGTTCGCTGGTTTCACAGGACTGCTTGGTATATTCTACATCTGTTTCTACCGTGTTGTGGTAGCAGTAAGTTTTGATGAGAATTTTGCTCGTGTTTTACGTTTACCTGTACGAGCTGTAAATATAGTTATGACAGTGTTTGTGGCTGTAGCTATAGTGTTGACTATACGTATGATAGGTATAATGCTGTTGATGTCTTTGCTATCATTACCACAGATGACGGCCGAGACCTTCACTCGGCGTTATATGCCTATGTTGGTGTGGTCGGCCGTCATCTCACTTATTGGTGGTGTAATCGGATTGGTGGTTTCTTATTATATTTCCGTGCCAGCCTCAGCTGCCATAGTGCTTGTGCTTGTGACTGTGTACGCCATGGCTCTTATTGTAGCCAAATGCCTTCGATTTCGACGTCAATCTGCTTCCCGGCGGTTGTCGGCATAATTAAGTCGATGAAGTCAATGTCATTTATGTCTACCTTACCTGTTTGCTCAGGTATTATCTCTCGCTGTAGGAATGTAGGATAAGCTGCTGGTATAAGTAAGGTTACATCTGGCTGGAGGTCAGAGATGTTTACTGTACTTGTTCCGTCGCTTGCCATTGGTTGTAGAGTGGCTGTATAACTTAGCCCGTTTTTATCAGTTATTCCTATTTTAGTATCCTTAGGTAGTTTGTCGGCACGTATGATTATTTTTTTCTTATCTTTCAGATAGGGTGTTTTGTTTGGTAAATCACCGACATATTGACGTATTACGGCTTTTCCATCATAATCGGGATTGGCTGTATATACCCATGCTGATATGCCTGTGGGGTCTACTTCTTCTTGACGTAACCATGAGTGCCAGCCATCGGGGAGTAGTGAAGATTCTGGAGTGGAATGAGCATTTAGTAGTGTGATAGGACTCTCTGGCTTTAAAGTTTTTGTCTTGTACCATTGGTCGCTGGTGTAGTCCCAATCCAATGGGTCACCCTCTACTGTTGCAGGCCATGTAGTGGCTTTATTGTTTCCATATACGCTTATTGCATATTGTATTGAAGCTCTGTCAGTTTGTGAGGCCGGTAGTAGGGCGCTATAGGTGTTCTCACCCGTACGTTGCATTTTTACTGTAGGGTTATCGGTGCGCCAGAATGATACTGTCGATGGAAAAAGCACCACTGAATCTGGTTCTGTAGGGCCGTACACTTTTACTTCAATACTGAGGTCTTCCCCTTGGGCTGCGTATGGCAGAGGTGTATGATTAAGTAGGTAACCTGAGGTGAAGGTGGCTTCCGGAGCATCGTAACGACACAGACGTTCAGTAGATTTTACTTTGGAGAGCATTTGTTTTGTAGGTGCAAGTAGATATACTCCCGGTTCGACTTGCATTGAAGCGCCGTTGGTATTGGGGTGGGAAACACCATTACTCTCTTTTCTCCCATCAATACGGGTGTACACAAAGCCTTCTTGTAGGTCAGGGAGATTTATAGTGATAGGATGAGAGGTATAAACTATTTCACCAACACGTTTTTTGAGACTTGGTTTGGCGAATGGGTCGGTCGTAAGTACTACATCAGGCCATACTTCAAGACGCCATACTCCCGGTTGGTCGGTACGGTCAAGAAAATATGCTCCTGTTCCTTCATATTGTATCGCTGGCGAAGAGCCGTGGCCGGCTATATGAAGGAGTTTGTCCGGTTGTATAGGGGAAGTTGAGGTTGGATTTGTATGGTAAAAGCGTTCGGGTGTATTCAGTTCACTGAGGTCTTGACGGTAACTGACACGTACGTTGGCAAAAGTTGTATCATTAGGAAATGTACCGTAATCTTCGCCACGCTGTGTGTTACGTGCCGTTTCGGCAGCTATCATCATACTGAGAGCTTTGGCTGGAGTGTAGGCAAGATTGAGATAGTGGGTTTGGTATTCAGTATTGTAACCGGCAAGTTCGGTAGGGTCATAAGCAAATTGAGTTATCCACTGGAAGCCTTCTTTACGTAGTGTGCGCACCATAGCCGGATACATATATGAATATAATATGTCTCCTGGGTCACATTCGTATATTGCTCGTGCCATACGTTTATAACCTGGAATCGTATCTTTCCAAGGTATATTGTATTCAGCTACGTATGGAAGGAAATTTCCTTTGCGCTCATGGCCAGCTACCAAGCCAGTAGGATACCATTGATAAGTAGTTCCATCTATATCGGCATCATAGTATGCTGCCGTGACGTCTGGATTATGACTTACATTATATAATATGGGTTTATCAAACCCTGCTCCACGTATAGCTGAGGCCATACGGTTAATATAAGCTGTAACTTCTGCAGATGTGCCCGAATGACATGGCTCATTATTGATCTCCATAGCAATGATAGCATTATCTTCTGCATACGACCTATTGGTATAAGGATTGACATGTGAGGTCAGCTGACTCAGATAGTTTTGCTGTGCCTGTTGTGCTGCCGGGTCTTCATGAATATGACATTTGTCAAAATCGTAGGTAAAAGCTCCTGTATCGATATTACGTTCCGGGTAGCCGTTACCGAAATTTGTTTGGGCTGTCAGAATAATATCAATGCCCTCTGCCTCCAATTGTGCTATGAGATAATCGAGCAGATCAAGATGTTCGTTTTCGAGCAGATTACCTTCGGCATCAGCTAATTCAGCTTCCCATAGATGTAGGCGGAAGGCATTCATACCGAGACGGCCCATCTGTCTTACATCGCGTTCTATGGATTCTTTACGGTCTTTCTGTAGATATCCCAATGCTCGGTAAGCATGAGCAAAGGGTACAGTATAATTTGTTCCGAAGTAGCTGACTTCATCATTAGTATCCGAACGACGCATGACACCATTGTCGTCAACATAAATTTTGTAGCTCTGACGGTCGGTAGGCGAGGAATCATAACTCTGGATACCTGTGGGTGCTATTGATGCACTGGCCAAGAAATAAGTTAAAAGTAAATTTAAGGTCATAATTAAGCGGAGTTTTTCATTACAAATTTAGCGTTTTCATTTCAAATCCATTGATTTTTTGCGGTGTTTAGGGGGGGAGGGAGGAGAAAAAATAAAGGGTGTAAATCTTACACTTTTGTATTTACATTTTGAAAGAGTTTTTAACATTTATTGATTCAGATAAGAATCAATTTGTTAGGTAGGAAATTTGCTTAAAAATAATTTTTTATCCGAACAATACTTGCACAGG
>CAYNUE010000138.1:0-6695 GCA_964400325.1 uncultured Sangeribacter sp.
CGGGCCGTAATGACAGTGTCATTACGGCCCGGTGGCTTATAACGCATTGTTTGGTTACTGAGAAAAAAATGTTAACTTTGCTTCATTGGATAATTAAGTATAATCGCATTTAGACCACTGAATGATACCTTTTCTAAAATCAGTAGCCGAAGCATACGCCTCACGATATAAAGACTATTCTGAGATGTGTATGCTGTTTCCGAATAAACGAAGCGGACGTTTTTTTCTGAAGTATCTTAAGGAAACGCTGCCTAAGGGAGTCACAGTAGTAGCACCAAAGGTGATGACTATTAGTGACTTTGTACAAATGTTGTCTGGTCGTGTGGTCAATAGCCGGATAGACTCATTATTGTTACTGTATAGATGTTACTGTCAGTTGCGCGGTATTTCGGCTAACGACGAAACAGGTGATGATTTTGAACATTTCCGTGCTTGGGGCGAAAGCATGTTACAGGATTTTGATGAAATAGACCTGTATGGTGTCAATGCTGAGGATATCTTCAAGAATGTTAAGGATTGGCGTGAAATATCAGCCAATTTCCTTACTCCTGAACAACGTAAGGTTATGGCTGAGTATTTTGGCCGTGTAGATGTAGAAGTTGACCCTGATAAGTTCTGGCGTGAATTTGCTGATAAAGATGGAAAGGTATCGCCGCTTAAAAAGAAATTTCTTACCCTTTGGGAGACGATGTATCCGCTTTATGAAGCACTGCAGAAAGCTCTTGATAATGAAGGTTTGGCTACTACTGGAGGTGCCTATCGTATGGCAGCGGCTAATTTGCGTAAAAATGGCCGGAAGCTTTTGCCATGGCGAAATATAGGTATAGTAGGTTTTAATGCTCTTTCTGCTCAGGAGTTTGAGATATTCAGTCGTCTCTCCTTGATGACTGTATCAGAAGATAACGACGAACCGTTTGCTCATTTCTTTTGGGATGGAAGCGGCCCTGTGCTTAGTGCCGCCGGTAGTACTGCCACAAGGTTTCTGGCTGTCAATCGCCGTGAGTTTCCAAGTCCTGAATGGGCAGAGTCTTTTTTACGTAAGAGTGATGTGACACAGTTGCCTGAAGATATGCGTATCATTGCTTCACCCTCAAATGTAGCACAGGCGAAATTAGCTGGTGAGACGATAGCTGAACTTGTATCCCAGGCTGGTGGAGATGTTGATAAAGCATTCAATGAAGCACGTGTGGCAGTAGTGCTTCCTGATGAGAATATGTTGTTGCCCTTACTATATTCTCTGCCTGAAAAAGTTGAAATAAATCTTACGATGGGTTATTCATTACGTTTGACCTCGACAATGTCATTTGTCAATCTTTTGAGACAATGTCATGTGCGTCAGCGTAAGGTAAACGGACAGCAAGGGTTTAATTATAGTGACCTGCGGGTACTGATGGCTCATCCTTTCAGTCATTTATTGTTTGGTTCAGTAGCGGTAGGACAGCTTAATGCTTATATAGCCCAGGCGCATCCATACGTAGTGACTGCTGATGAAGCAGCATCTTTCTCACCTGAGATGGGAAAAGTGTTACGTCCTTTGGCTTCAGGTGCCACACCTGACGAGGTTATAGATTATCTTGATGAGGTATTACAGTTAATAAAGCATCGGCTTGAGCTTCAGAGCGTAAGAGGAATAGTGAAATCACGGCTTGATATAGCTCACATTGAAACTTACCGTGATGCTCTTCGACGTCTGCGCGATGCTCTTCAGGAACGAGAAGTGAAAGCTAATTTTCGGACTGTGCTTGCCTTGACTGACCGAATTTTAGGTGGAGAACAAGTAAATTTTGAAGGCGATGCATTTAAGGGTCTACAGGTTATGGGTATGCTTGAGACACGCTCGCTTGATTTCGACACACTGATTATACCGTCTATGAATGAGCGTATAATCCCTATGAAAGTACGTCGTCGCACTTTCATACCCGATACGTTGCGGGTAGCATACGGTATGCCTCCATCTAATTTTCAAGAGAGTCTTTTTGCTTATTATTTCTTTCGACTTATCAGTCGGGCACGTCGGGTAATAATGTTCTATGATTCCCGCACAGGAGGAAGTGATAGGGCTGGCGAACTTTCGCGCTATGTTCAACAGCTGCGTCATCTCTTTGCCAAAGGTCATCTTGTGGAAGAAGAACGTCGTTTTGTGATTACAGGACGTGAAGACTCGGAGGCTGATATTGCTAAGGAAGGTATGGTATATGAAAAGATAAAGGAATTCTGTGTGCCAAAATCAGGTTATAATCTGTCAGCTTCGGCCTTGCGAACATATTGTAATTGTCAGGCACGTTTCTTCTATGAAAATGTATTAGGCTTGTACACGGATAGCGAAGGCGATGAGTACATGGATGCTGCTACACAAGGCACAGTGCTGCATGAGGCAATAATGGAACTTTATGTACCTGATATAAAACAGCGCAAGCGTCTGCTATCGCCTGGACTTGTACTAACTCGTGAGTATCTTGAGAGGCTTTGTGCTGATACTGACAGGATAGACGCAGTAGTTAGGAAGTGCATAAACCGTAGACATTTTAATCTTGAACCAGAAGATGAGGACAGACCGTTGACAGGAGAAACAGCTATTGTTGCCGATGAGTTACGGCGTCAGGTACAGGGCATAATGCGCTATGACATGAAATTGGCTCCTGTCACCCTGCTCGGAGTTGAAATAAAAGACCTTCAGCAGGTACGTATAGGTACAAGAATGGTCAATATCAATATGGCAATAGACCGTCTGGATAAGGTGTGCAATGAAGATGGTCAGGAAGTGTTGCGTGTCATAGATTATAAGACTGGATACGTTGGGCTTAATGCTGACACTATGGATTCAGTATTTAGTCCTGATGTGAAAGCTAAGAATATATTGCAACTTTTATTCTATTCTTGGATGCTTAATAAAATGGTACCTGAACTGAAAAATGTATCTGAAGTACGTGCAGAAATATATGATGTAACAAAGATACATAAACAAGATAACACCAAGCCGAGACAGAAAAAAGTTGATGGTTCTGACTCTCAGAAGGAAAATAAACCTGATAATGACAGTGTGGAGAAATTGCCTTGGATTGCCAGTATAGAGATAGATAGTTATAGCGAAGTAGCCGATGATTTTGAAAAGAGAATAGAAAGTTTGGTAGAAGGTATCTTTGATGAGCAACAACCTTTTAAAGCTGCCTGTGACCCAGAAGTCTGTGAATACTGTCCGCTGAAGACGTTGTGTGGGGTATAAGCAATTAAGCTAAGTCTAAGTTCACTCATATAATCAGGACGACATATAGACTTAATAGAAGAACTGAAGCAGTAGTATCGTAATGTACAAGCTATGAGTGATAAAGTTGTATATTATGAAAAAAAGTATTAACTTTGCACCGCTTTTCCGATAAGGCTTCTGTGTATGGCTTTGATGTCTGATAAGATACCTGTGAGAGTTATGCAAAGGTAGCTTTGTGGTAGAAGCAGACTCCGTGTGATGGGAAATCTGTTGCCTCAGCTGCACTGTGGCGAAAGGCGCTCCCTCTTGTGAGCAAACAACTTATTTTGAGTAACACAACTATTTAGAACCAAACCGACAAATGAAGACATTTGAACTGAAAGCCGAGGCTCGCGTTGATCTTGGCAAGAAGGCTGTGAAGGCTCTCCGCGCCGAGGGTAAAATACCTGCTGTGCTTAACGGCGGTAAGATTGTTGATCTTCCTTACACTGGCGAACTTAAAGCTGGTGAGAAGATTTCAAAAATCGACGACAAGCGCGGTATCATCACTACCGATATAACTGTAAAGGCTGAGGACGTACGTAAGCTTATCTATACTCCTGACATTTTCGAAATCGATTTGGAGATAGATGGTGAGAAGCGTAAGGCTGTTATGAAGGACCTTCAGTTCCAGCCCGTTAAGGATACTATTCTCCACATTGACTTCCTTGAGGTATTCCCTGATAAGCCTATTATTATGGAAGTTCCTGTGCAGATTGAAGGTCACGCTGAGGGTGTAAAGGCCGGTGGTAAGCTGTCTTTGTCACTGCGCAAACTGAAAGTAAAAGCTCCTTATACCAATATACCTGAGCGTCTGATTGTTAATGTTGATAGCCTGGGTCTTGGTAAGTCTATGGCCGTAGGTGACCTGCATTTCGAGGGTCTTGAGCTGATGAATGCTAAGAACGCTGTTGTCTGCGCTGTTCAGCTGACACGTGCTGCTCGTGGTGCTATGGCCAAGGCCGAGTAATATTTTTAATACATTGGTATCTGGATAGTAACTGTATCCGGAACTGGAAGAATCAAGATGGAGATGTGTCAGGCCGGAAATGCCGTGATACATCTCCATCTTTTTAAGTTCTGTCTTTAATGTCGGTATTTAATGAATTTGTTTAGACGATTGTTTGGTGGTATGTCACGTGATAGACGTGGCTCCGAAACTGCTGATAGTGATATGAAGAAATTTCTGATTGCGTGTCTTGGTAATATCGGACCGGACTATGAGGGGACACGTCATAATGCCGGTTTTATGGTAGCTGACCGTTTGGCTAGTCAAGCTGGAGTTGCATTTGAATCATGCCGGTATGGTGATATGGCAAAAGTGAAGGTTAAAAATTGCGAACTTATGGTACTAAAGCCTTCGACTTTTATGAATCTGAGTGGTGTGGCCATACGCTACTGGATGAATAAGGAGAAACTTCCGCTTGAGAACCTGTTAGTAGTAGTAGATGACCTTGCATTGCCTTTTGGTACGTTACGACTTAAACAGCGAGGAAGTGACGCCGGACATAATGGACTTAAGAATATAGCCGAGCAGTTAGGCACTCAGGCTTATGCCAGGTTACGAGTGGGTATTGGTAATGACTTTGTGCGTGGCGGACAGGTTGATTTTGTACTTGGTACTTTTACTCCTGATGAACGTAAAGAACTGCCTGCGCTTATGGAACGTGCTGCCGAGGCTGTGAAGGCTTACTGCTTAAGTGGACCGGCTTTTGCTATGAATCATTATAACGGATAAGAGGTATCAGAAGCTGTGCTTCTTTTCACTGAGCTAACTTAAGCTTTTGAAGGCAATGGTGTATAATAAAAAGTAAAAGCGGCTTCATGAAGCCGCTTTTACTTTTTGAGAGAAAGAGTAGAGTAGTTATAGAGGAGTTTAGAATTTGAAGGGAGTCGTTGATGTATAGAGGCGGAAGTTACCTATTCCACCTGGTACATTGCTCTCCATACGTGGTAAGTATTCAATGGCACCGATATTGTGAGTATCGCCAAGGTCAATTACGACAGCATGGGGGAAGGGTGTGCCTTTTACCGTGCTCCAGTAGGTCGATTCTTGCAGGTCGAATAGTTTGTCAGCAGAACGGTTTGAACCGGCTACATCTTCGCTGTCAGCATATTCTACTGTCCAAGGTTCACGTGAGAGACGTTCGCCGTCGGCATCGATTACATAAAATTCAGCTATGCAAGCGCGGTCTCCTCCGTCGAGGGCGTCGAGAGCTTCAAGACATATATAACGTGCTTCTATAGGAGTATCAAGTGTGAAAGTCTGCCAACCGTTGCCGGGTGCGAATACTCCACTAAGGCTTGGGGTTAAGCCGTTGAGGTCGAGTTGTTGTCCTTCCTCGCGGTGTGTAAGTGGACGAGGTATGGCCAGATTGTCAAGTTTTGGTGCTGTCAGACCTTGACTTACAGCTTTGCGAGGTCCTACAATGTCGAATACTATAATTTCGTTGTCACCTTCACGTAGCCAGCAGCCAGGCATATAGAGTGTCTGTTGTGGTCCTATCTCCCAGATACGTCCGAGAGCATGACCATTGACATATACAAGACCTTTGCCCCACGTCTCAAAGTCGAGGAAGGTGTCTGAGGGTGTGCCAGAGATATTAAATGTACCACGGTACACACCTATAGGCAGACGTCCATCATCACCGGCACTGAACGCACCTAAAGGCAGATATTCCATAGAATCGTAGAACTCCATGGAGTCAGGAAGATTAAAGACTTCCCAATCTTTCAGGTCGCACACAAACTGTCGTCCGTCACGCTGCTCGGTAACAGTTACTTTATCTGTTATACCTTTGAAGTCCTTTATAGCACGACCGAAGTTGATACGTCCCATTGCTTCGACAAGAATATCAAGCTTAGCACCACGTGCACATGCCGGAAGTTTGAGGGTTTTCTCACCATTGCGGCGGTCAAGTTTGCCTATATATTTACCGTCAATGAAGACCTGAGCAAAGTCATGGGCATCGTTCACTGTCAGTACTGCACCGTCGGGGAGAGCAGGGAGTTGAGTACGATACAAGATACTACCGAATCCCTGGTCATATTCCTCCATAGTCCGTATGTCACGGTCATGTTTGGGTTCAGGCAAATTCGGGAACAGTGGCGCCACCATATCAAATTCAAAAGGTTTGACTGCCTTAGGTTTGATAGTCTTTGGTACAGGTGGCAATTTACGTCCGCCGTTATATTTCTGTAGTGTATTACGTAGCAGATAATATTTTTCGGTAGTCTGACCTGACTCACTGATAGGAGCATCATAGTCATAAGAGGTGACATCAGGAGCAAATCCAGGTGAATTGGCACCAGCCCAGTGTCCCCAGTTAGTACCGCCGTGGGTCATATAAAGACTGAACGAAATATCTTTGGAGAGCATTTCGTCAATACCTGCAATCATATCCTCAGCTGGTCGGGTCTCGTGGTTGGCACCCCATTTGTCAAACCATCC
>CAYNUE010000139.1:0-6680 GCA_964400325.1 uncultured Sangeribacter sp.
GTCACTATAAGGATTACCAATATAAAGCGTATAATTATTTTCATCGTCTCAGATAAACACACATAATTTAAGGAGAGCTGTGTGAGAGAATATAAAGACCATTGTCGCAGGTGGCGAAGCCTTCGTTACACAGAAAGGACAGCAGTTCGGCAATGAGTTTGGTGTCACCTCCGCAACGTGCTGTAAGGATTGGTAGAGTGAGGCCTGTGGAAGAAGATTTTAGAGCTGTCAATAGTAATTCAAGGCTTTTCTGTCGGTTAGGCTGGGGGCGTGGTGTCTGTTTGCGGCAAATATCACACCGGCCACAATCTGTAGCTTCGGTTTCGCCGAAATAAGCCAACATTCGACTAACCCGACACGAAGAGTCATCAAACACGTAGGAGAGCATAGCTTCGATACGTTGCTGCATGATTTCGAATCTATCCTCATACACGGCTTTGCTAATGGTAACATAACGTAGTTCCTCGCGTGCAGTAAGCACAAGAATGGAGGGTAACGATGACCGAGGTATATAAGTTAGTATATTTAATCGATTTAAAAGAAGTAAAGCTTCATATACTTCTTGTGGAGTCAGGTGTAAACGTTCTGATAATATACCTTCATCTATAGATACGAAATCTGTGAACAGACCGGGATAGAGACGCAGAATAGCATAAAGTACTTTTTCGGCGGCTGGAGTCATACCGGAAATATGATACAATTCTTCGCGTTCGCATATAATCATTACCCGTGAATGGCTATTGGCCTCGTTCAACAATTGTAGGTATCCGGCTTGACCAAGTATTCTGAGTGCGGCAAGACATTGTCTTTGGTTGAGTTGGAAGGTCTGACAGAATCTCACTATATCAAAACGAAATACGTTCTGGTAGCCTTCGCCTATAGCTAAGTTGAGGTAATTGCATACACGTTCATAAATCTTTAGAATATATTTGCGGTCGGGGAAGGATTCAGTTAAACGCCGGTGCATCACACCTTTATCATTGCGTGAAGCTAAAATCACTGCAAACGAAGGGAGTCCGTCACGACCTGCACGGCCAGCTTCTTGATAATATTCTTCAAGAGAAGGGGGTAAATCATAATGAATCACTACGCGTACGTCTGGTTTGTCAATGCCCATTCCGAAAGCATTTGTAGCGACCATGACACGTACACGATTGGACTGCCACTCGTTCTGACGTTGCTCCTTTACCTCAAAATCAAGACCGGCATGATAAAAGGCCGCCGAAATTCCTTCAGCTATGAGAAATTCCGCTATCTCGCGGGTTCGTTTTCGACTACGTACATATACTATTGCTGTGCCGGAAGTACGATGCAGTATATGTGCTAATTCCCCCATCTTTGACTCAGTGGGGCGTACAATATAACTGATGTTATCGCGTGCGAAACTCTTTCGCCATACATGGTGGTCAGTGAAACCGAGTTGCCGACAGATGTCATCAGCTACATGTGGAGTAGCTGTAGCTGTAAGAGCCATGACAGGTACAGTCGGTAATATCTTACGCAGTCGGATTATGTTAAGATAGGCTGGGCGGAAATCATATCCCCATTGTGATATACAGTGCGCTTCATCGACTACGATAAGTCGTATGTCAAGGTGTCGCAGTTCATTGATGAAAGTCTCGTTATGCAGTCGTTCGGGAGCTATATAGAGGAAACTGGCATGTCCATGTACAAGTTTTTCCCAAGCCACACGCTGTTCAGAACGAGTCATGGAGGCATGAAAAAACACCGCCTTTATATTATGGCGTCGTAAGTTGTCAACTTGGTCTTTCATAAGTGATACCAATGGTGTAATTACAATGGTAAGTCCACCGAGCAACAGCCCTGGTACTTGAAAAGTGATTGATTTTCCACCACCGGTAGGCATGAGAGCCAATGTGTCATGACCACTGAGAACAGAGGCTATAATGTCTTGCTGTAAGGGACGAAAGGCATCATAGCCCCAGTATCGGCGTAGAATGTCAATAGGAGATACAGTCATGAGAAGGAGAGATTCAGTTGGCTGTAGTTTGAGAAGGACGTATGTCGCGAATCATAAGCTGTATCGAATCAGCACGGCTCGGGTGCTTTGACTGTTCGATAGTATAGCAAATATCAATTGGCTTATGAGCATGTATATGTTCGAAATATGGAGCCATGTTGAAAGCTATAGCATTTATAACGCGACTTGTGCTGTTGTCCTCGAGCTCGAGCTTAATATGTTCAAGATGTTTTCCCACCAGTTTGCTGGTACCGAAGTCGAAGACGTTGCGTGTGCAGAATACAGGTTTCTGATTGCCTGGACCAAACGGATCGAATTTACGGAGATATGATATAAATTCTGGTGAAAGGTCAGCAAACTCTATAACCGCATCTATTTCGAGCTGAGGTGAGAGCTGGTTCGGTTGGATATGTTCCGCTACATACTCTTCAAAGCGTCGACTGAACTCAGGTATATTTTCCTCTTTGAGAGATAATCCTACTGCATAGGTATGACCTCCAAAATTCTCAAGCAGGTCTCGGGCTGAGTTCACAGCTGAATATATATCAAAACCTTGTACGGAGCGAGAAGACCCAGTAGCTAAACCATTTGAGAAAGTCAGGACTACAGCAGGCTTATAATAAAGTTCTGTAAGTCGAGAAGCTACGATACCGATTATGCCTTTGTGCCAATTTTTGTTGTAAACTACAATAGAACGTTGGCTATGAACTATATTGACATTTTTTTCAATAAGGGAGTTGGCTTCTTCGGTAATACGTTTGTCGAGTTCCTTACGGTCTTTATTATACTGATCTATATCCTTGCCCTTTTCATAGGCATCGTGTAGGTCACGGCATACCAGTAGGTCTACAGCTTCGATACCACTTTGCATACGGCCAGAAGCATTGATACGTGGTCCTATCTTGAATATTACATCACTTATAGTAATATCTTTATTGGTGAGTTTGCATAAACGTATTATGCTACGGAGTCCAAGATTTGGATTAGAATTGAGACGTTTCAGACCATGGTAGGCCATAACGCGATTTTCACCTACGATAGGTACAATATCAGCTGCAATACTTACAGCCACAAGATCAAGCAGTGATTCGAGTTCGTTGTGGTTAGTGAGTCCGTTGCTGAGGGCAAAAGCCTGCATAAATTTGAAACCTACTCCGCAACCGCTCAGATGCTGGCAAGGATAAGTGCTATCCGGCATTTTTGGGTTAAGTATTGCTACAGCTGGAGGCAGAACTTGATCAGGGACGTGATGGTCACAGATTATGAAATCGATGCCGCGTTCTTTGGCGTATGTTATCTCTTCAACAGCTTTAATGCCACAATCAAGCACGATTACCAGTTTTATGTCATTATCAGCAGCGTAATCAATGCTTTTACGTGATATACCGTATCCTTCTTCATAGCGTGTAGGGATATAGTACTCTACATTGCTATAATAATTCTGAAGATATTTATAGACCAAAGCTACAGCTGTAGTACCGTCAACGTCATAATCTCCGTAAATCATGATACGTTCCTTAGAACCCATAGCCCGATTAAGGCGTTCGACAGCCTTGTGCATGTCAGGCATCAGAAAAGGGTCGAGGAGATCGGCAATGGCTGGAGCGAAGAACTGCTCGACTTCACGAGGGGAAGTAACTTTACGTCTTATGAGCAGTTCGGCAATCGGAGGCAGATTGCCACAGTAAGGCTCAATAGCCTCAGCTAATGCCTTCTGCTGGTGCGTGAGAGGTTGATAATTCCATGTGGTTGTCATTATGATGTGTATTTATTATCGAAGGGAGTGTCCTGTAAAAAGGACCATATAAGGTGCAAATATAATAATAAATCTCGAAAAATCCATGTGTTGGAAGGCATATCTTTAGGTATGGCGAGAATACAATAAAAATGTTCATCAAGTGCTAAGAACTATGTAATATTGAGGGTATATAAGTTAATGTATTGGCAATTAGATATATAATATTTATTAGATAAAAAAGAATAAAATAATGACTTAAAAATTTGGTCAGGTCGAAAATAAGTTCTAATTTTGCAGCATCAACAAAGGACATGGGGTATTAGCTCATCTGGCTAGAGCGTTTGACTGGCAGTCAAGAGGTGACGAGTTCGAGTCTCGTATACTCCACACAAGGCGAATCAAGAAGTAATTCTTGGTTCGCTTTTAATGTATTTTGGAGCCGTCGGATTGTGTCGGTGCCTAAGAGTGAAACGTTAAGAGTAAAATGAAACACACATGAGAATCAATTTAAAAACGTTATTTCATAATACACTATTGACAGCTTGCATGATTATGGTCATTGGGCTGTTGTCATCATGCGGACATCATGATGAACCTGATATTGTGGATAATTCTAAAAGTGTAAAACGTACTGTATTAGTATATGCCATAGCTTCTAATAATCTTTGGTCAGATTTTCGTAGTGACAGAGCTGAAATGTTACGTGGCTTAGAGAATGTAAATCTTGATGAGTCGCGATTATTAGTGTATTGGGTTTCTCCGACATACGGTCTGGATAAGAGTGATAAGGACCCTGAGACCGGTAATCCTTATCCTCCAGCTTTATATGAATTAAAAAGAGATAAAGCTACAGGTGAACTTGGTTTTGTGATGCTGAATAGTTACACTCGTAGCGTCTATTCGACAGATCCAAAAAGAATGAGCGATGTCATAACCTACGCTCTGGCGACAGCACCAGCCGAAAACTACGGACTGGTATTATGGAGTCATGGGTTAGGGTGGCTTCCTGCAACACATAGAAGTCGTAGTCAAGAGACTGATACGCGAGGTGGAACAATATTTCACTCTTTCGGTTATGATGAAGAGTTGAGTGGGGTAGATGAGATGAATATTGATGAATTAGCATCAGCAATACCTGACAATAAATTTGATTATATATGGTTTGATGCCTGTTATATGACAGGTATAGAAACAATATATCAGCTGCGTAACAAATGTAAGACATTGGTAGGTTATCCGACTGAGATATGGAGTGGAGGCATGCCTTATGATATGGTGATAGAAACGCTGATAGCAGAGAAGCCAAATTTTGTGGAAGCTGCAAGTAAGGTGTTTGATTATTATGCATCGGCAGGTTGGCCTGCGACAGTCAGTGTAGTATCTATGGCTGGCCTTGAGGAATTAGCAGACGTTGTAAGAGACATTTATAAAGAAGATGTTGCGTTGACAAGTGGGGAAATCGTACAATTACAGTATTACTCCAGAAATACAAAATATCCTTTTTATGACTTTGGTCAGTATGTTTTTAAATTAGCTGATAAGCTCCCAACTGACTATACTGCTGCTTTACAGTCAGCCTTAGATAAGTGTGTTATATACAAAAATATAACTCCTCTTAATTTTAACAGGCAGCCATTTAATCAGGAAGTGTATTCAGGGTTATCGACACATGTATGGCAAGGTGACGGTAGCGACGCTGAAATATTTTATTCTACTCTTGACTGGTATAAAAGAGTGTACATGGAGTAGTAATTAGAATTTAGGTGAAAGGTAGACCGAAAAACTGATATGTAATGATACAGACAGAACAGGCAGCCGAGGCGGTTCATCATAAGACCGCACCGGAGATGTGGGAAACTCTGAAGGGACTTGAATATCACGATGTGTTGACTAAAATAGCCAACAGCGTTGTGGAGTTTACCTTCAAGCTTGTTATAGCGGCTTTAGTATTTTACGGAGGCCGTTATTTGATAAGGAAAATATATGAGGTGACCAGTCGAGTGTTGATTGCTCGTAAAGTTGACAAGTCACTTACTACGTTTGTATTGTCTTTGGTAAAGATACTTCTATACTTTATACTTATAGTTACTGTTATAGGTATTTTGGGTATAGAAACAAGTAGTTTCCTTGCGCTTTTTGCCTCGGCTGGTGTTGCCATAGGTATGGCATTAAGCGGTACGCTACAAAATTTTGCCGGTGGTGTACTGATACTGCTGCTTAAACCCTATAGGGTAGGTGATTACATTGAGGCCCAAGGTTATGCTGGTACAGTAAAGGAGATTCAGATATTTCATACTGTTATAAATACTACTGACAATAAGGCTATAATCATTCCTAATGGTGGTCTCTCTACAGGTACAATAAACAATTATTCTCTTGAAGATTACCGGAGAGTAGATTGGACGGTATCATTAGCTTATGGTGATGATTATAATAAGGCACGCGAGGTGATACTTGAAATGCTTGCTGAGGAAGAAGCAGTTGTTAAAACTACTATTGCAGCCGACCGTCAACGTCGTTTACTTAAAGTGGCTGATGATAAACGTGAGGCTATGCTGGAGGAATGTGCTAAGCATCCTGAGGATAAAGCATGTCGTGAACTTCTTGAGCCATCTTCGGAAGTGCCGCCAGAAAAGAAACGTAACTGGCTAAAGAGAATGTTCGGTCGTAAAGATAATTCTATTCAGGAAGCAAGTACTGAGGTTCTAAAGCAGATAAGTGTCCCAAGTATCATGGATAATACGGAGCGTCCTCCGTTTGTAGGTCTTGGCGCATTGGCAGACAGTAGTATTAATCTGACGGTTAGAGCGTGGACGCACAGTGCTGATTACTGGTCATTGTTCTTCAAGATGAATCAAAGGTTCTATGAGGAGTTGCCTGAACGGGGATTTCATTTTCCATTCCCGCAGATGGATGTACATATTTCACAGAATACGGATTAAAAATATCCCCTTACAGAAA
>CAYNUE010000140.1:0-6618 GCA_964400325.1 uncultured Sangeribacter sp.
TTGTCGGGCGCAAACACCTTGTGAATCGCTTTCGCCGCGCGGTTTACGTCCGCGGCTTCATATATAGATGTGATACGTGCGTCACGATACAGACGTTCACAGGCATAATCTTTCATGAAGCCCGAACCGCCATGTATCTGAATACAATCGTATGCATTCTGATTACAGAACTCAGAGCTGAGACCCTTAGCCAGCGGAGTGAAAGCATCAGCCAAACGGCTATACTGTTTAGCCTCTTTCTTCTCATCAAGAGTCAATGCACGCTCCTTGGCAATGTCATCATATACCTTATACATATCCACAAAACGGGCGCAGGCATATAACAAGGCACGTGAAGCATCAGTCTTAGCCTTCATTATTGACAGCATCTCAGCCACAGGAGCAAAATCGATAATAGGCTTACCAAACTGACGACGGTCCTTAGCATAAGCCAAAGCCTCACGATAAGCAGCTTCACTCAGACCTACTGACTGTGCAGCGATACCCAGACGAGCGCCGTTCATCAGAGCCATCACATATTTTATAAGACCCATGCGACGGCTACCAACCAACTCTACAGGCGCATCCTTATACACGAGTTCACATGTCGGACTACCCTTGATGCCCATCTTATTCTCGATACGGCGTACATTGACACCACCGTTACGCTTGTCATAGATAAACATCGACAGACCACGGCCATCTTTGCTACCATCTTCCGAACGAGCCAGTACCAAATGTATATCAGAGTCACCGTTGGTGATGAAACGCTTCACACCATTAAGCACCCACGAACCATCTTCCTTCTGTGTAGCTTTCAGCATCACACTCTGCAAGTCAGAGCCAGCGTCAGGCTCGGTGAGGTCCATTGACATTGTTTCACCGGCGCACACACGAGGAATATATTTTTCCTTCTGCTCATCCGAAGCAAATTCATAGATAGTCTCGGCACAGTCCTGTAAGCCCCACAGATTCTCAAAACCAGCATCGGCACGACTTACTATGTCGGCAGCCATTATATAAGGAGTGATGGGAAAGTTCAGACCGCCCAAACGACGTGGCATGGCCATGCCCATAAGACCAGCTTTACGGCACGCATCAAGGTTGCGCTTCGTACCGTCAGCATACACCACGCGGTTATTCTCGACATGAGGTCCCTGATGGTCTACATCTTCGGCATTCTCAGCCACGACATCACCACAGATTTCTCCCACTATCTCAAGCACCTTATCATAACTGTCGACAGCGTCTTCATAGTTCTGAGGTGCATAGTCATATTTGTCAGCGTCAGCGTAGTTTCTCTCTTTGAGCTCGACTATCTTCTCCATCAGCGGGTGACTGAGATAGTGTTTGAGCGCGTTGTTGTCTGTATAGAAATTTGCCATTGTTGTTACTTCGAATTCTTTTTATAGTACTTGATGAGCTTAGGCACTACATCTTCTACATTGCCGGTTATCACATAATCGGCTATGGTATTGATAGGAGCGTTGGGGTCGTTATTGATAGCTATGATTATAGACGAATCCTGCATACCGGCTATATGCTGTATCTGGCCTGAGATACCACAAGCTATGTAAAGCTTCGGGCGTACTGTCACACCTGTCTGACCTATCTGACGGTCATGATCAACCCAACCGGCATCTACAGCAGCACGACTTGCACCTACTTCAGCACCGAGAGTATCAGCCAAATTATAAAGCAAATCGAAATTCTCTTTGCTACCCATACCGTAACCACCGGCTACTACTATAGGACTACCCTTAAGATTTACTTTCGACTTTTCGACATGACGGTCTATGATTTCAACTACGAAATCTTCAGGCTTGACATATTTATTCACATCAAGCTCTACAACCTCACCCTTATAATCCGGATCCTTCACCTCTTTTTTCATCACACCCTCGCGCACGGTTGCCATCTGCGGACGACAGTCAGGATTGACAATCGTAGCTACAATGTTACCACCGAATGCCGGACGTATCTGATAAAGAAGATCCTGATACTCCTTACCAGTCTTCGGGTCTTTATAATCACCTATTTCAAGACTGGTACAATCGGCTGTAAGACCACTGTGCAGAGCCGAGCTTACACGCGGACCAAGGTCACGACCTATAGAAGTTGCACCCATAAAGGCAATACGCGGTTCAATCTCTTTAAAAAGATTGATAAGCAACGAGCTATGAGGCAGTGATGTATATGGTGCCATACGCTTGTCTTCAAGTTTATAGACCGTATCTACACCGTATGGGAACAGCTGTTTCTCAATACCTTCGAGCTTGTCACCGGCTACTACAGCCTCAAGCTTGATGCCGAGTTTATCGGCCAGCTGACGGCCCTTGGTCAGGAGCTCAAGACTCACATCGGCCACCTTGCCGTCTTCATATTCGCAATAGACAATAAGATTGTTCTTGTCTGACATTTCTCAAGTTGTTTTTGTAAGGTTGAAGATAACGGCCTTAGCCGATAGTGTGGTTCGCGATAAGCTCTTTGATAAAACCTTCGAGCTCTGCGTCGTTATTCTCTATGCGACGGGCATCCTTTGCAGTGAATACCACATTCTCTATCTGTTTTACTTTTGTGGGCGAACCAGCCAGACCACACTGTTCAAGATCAGCCTCAACTGTAGCAGCATTCCACTCACCTATATTCAGATAAGGTCTCTTTTCAGCAAACTCCTTACGGGCCTCATCATTAGCTATCTCAGAAGGAACGGCTGCATATTTATACTTCATAAGAGCCTTCGCATTGCGTGGACGACAGGCATCTGCCGAACCATTGACGGTTATCACTACCGGATAAGGAGCCTTGACAGTTTCGACTCCGCTTTCGATACGACGCTTAACTGTCACCTTACCATCTTCGACACCGATAATTTCTTCGGCGTATGTCACCTGAGGCAGGCCAAGCTTTTCAGCTACCTGTGGACCTACTTGTGCAGTATCACCGTCAATAGCCTGACGACCACCAATGATGATATCATAGTCTCCTAATTTACGCACAGCAGCACTCAGAGCATACGAAGTGGCAAGAGTGTCACTACCAGCAAACGCACGGTCTGACAATACTACGCCTCCATCGGCACCACGGTACAGACCCTCGCGGATTATCTCGGCAGCACGGGCCGGACCCATGGTGAGTACCGTCACCTTCGAGCCAGGATACATATCCTTCAGTTTGAGTGCCTGTTCAAGCGCATTAAGGTCTTCGGGGTTGAATATAGCCGGAAGTGCAGCACGGTTTACCGTACCGTCGGCTTTCATGGCGTCTTTCCCCACGTTGCGGGTATCAGGTACTTGCTTAGCCAGTACAATGATATTTAAGCTCATACTTTATTATAGTGTTTATAGGGATTTCTCAATTTCGCAGTTTAATGCAGCAAAGTTAATAAATTTATCTATATATTCATGACCATATAACCTCTATCTTATTAAAATTTCTAAAATTATCCTGCCTACTTCTGTTTTTCGTTTGAAATGTCTCCCTTTTTTTGGTAACTTTGCGACAATTGTATACGTACTATCATACGTTGTATAAGTACGACTTTTCCGACTTTGATTAAATCATGAGTTCTAAAAACTTCATATTCTTACCGACCCTCCTTATATCGGGAGCTATGCTGACAACTGTGATGACAGCACGAGCTGACATAGCAGATGAAGCACGCAGTCTCATCGACAGCGGTGATCATCGTAAAGCTCTTAGTCTGCTCGAACCAACTGCTAAAGGAGGTGGCCCAAAAATCGCTATGCTTATGGGCGAGTGTCTTTTCTTGGATGGTGATTACGAAGAGGCTGTGCCATGGCTCGAAGAAGCTAAGCGTAAGGGTGTGCCCGAAGCATCACTGCTACTGGGTCGTATAGCCTTTCTTGACTACGATTTCGATACAGCTTCTTCCTATTATGCCGCCTATCGGAAAGCAGGCTCACCTAATCCCGCCAATCAGGATTTAGACCCTAATGTCTTCCAATCACAGCTCTCCACGGCCGAAGGTTTTCTTGAACGTGTCGAAGATATAGTAATAATTGACAGTATAGCTGTCAGCGATGAACTTCTACTCAAGACTTTCAAATTACCCGCTTCGGCAGGTTCGGTTACTGAACCAGATATAATTCCGTTTGATGACGCACGACAGCAGGCATCTATGGCCTTTGTCAGCGAGTCAGGTGATTTTATGATGTGGGCTCAACCTGATGACGAAGGCTACTCGCGTCTGGTCGAATCTTATCGACTTACCGACGGCTCATGGGATAAACCACAATATCTTCCTACAGAACTTAACGGTGGAGGAGATACTGATTATCCTTTTATGATGCCAGACGGCACAACACTTTATTTCGCTTCAGATGGCGAAGGCTCAATCGGGGGTTATGATATTTTTGTAGCCAGTCGTGACGCTTCGACTGGTGAGTTTATGCAGCCGCAAAATATAGGATTCCCTTACAATTCTCCATTTGATGATTACCTTATGGCTATTGATGAAGAGAATGGCATCGGTTGGTGGGTCACAGACCGCAATCGTCTTGACAACAAACTGACCGTATATGTGTATCGCCTTAATGAACTACGCCATAATCTTAACCCTGATGATAATGACCTCACAGACCGTGCTCGTATCACTTCTGTAGCAGCCACTCACCCTGAAGGCGTTGACGTACGTATGCCTGACATTGACACCTCTGCAGCTTCTGCACTGTCAAAGGCTGATTTTCATTTCCCTATGCCACAGGGTAGGGAGTACACTACCCTATCTGACTTTAAAAACAAACAGGCTGCTGACCTCATGCGTAAGTATCTGGAACGTAGAAAAGCATACGACAAGGAGCGTGAAAGTCTTGCTGAAGCACGTCGTCGATATGCCTCACGCCCTGACAAACCCCAAGCTGACGAAGTGCGTCGGCTTGAAGCTTCGACAGCAGATTCCCGTTCGGAACTCCGTCGTCTACGTAGCGACATTTATCGCCTTGAACTTGGTCGTAACTGACACTATCCTACCGTACCGAAAATTAAAGTTCGGAATTTGCTTTTTATAATTCTAACCTTCAAACATCATAACCAATGCTTTCATTTACTATCGCACTGATTGTCCTGATAGTAGGCTATTTTACGTATAGCATTTTTGTCGAAAGGATATTCGGTGCCGACCCGGCGCGCAAGACGCCTGTCATGACAATGGCTGACGGTGTAGACTATGTACCTCTGCCGAGTTGGAAAATATTTCTTATCCAGTTTCTGAATATTGCCGGTCTCGGTCCTATCTTCGGAGCTATAATGGGCGTAATGTTTGGCCCAGCCGCTTTTCTATGGATAGTGTTCGGTACTATCTTCGCCGGTGCCGTACATGATTATCTGTCAGGTATGCTCTCACTTCGTAACGGTGGCGCATCACTACCTGAACTTGTCGGGCAACAACTCGGTAATGGTGTACGCAACACAATGCGTGTATTCTCACTTCTGCTGCTTATATTGGTAGGTGCTGTCTTCGTCTATAATCCTGCTGACCTCTTGGCTATGCTCACACCCGAAAGCCTCGACAAAACCTTTTGGATTGTAGTTATTTTCGCCTACTACATGGCTGCTACTCTATTGCCGGTTGACAAACTTATAGGCCGCCTCTACCCCCTCTTTGGAGTTGCTCTTCTCTTCATGGCGATAGGCATACTTTGTGCCCTGTACGTTCACGGCAGCGCTATGCCAGAAATATGGCAAGAATTTCATAACCATACAGCTAATCCGGAAGCCACTCCTATCTTTCCCATGATGTTCGTTTCTATAGCTTGCGGTGCAATATCTGGTTTTCATGCTACACAGTCGCCTATGATGGCACGCTGTCTGCGCAACGAGCGTCATGCTCGCCCGATATTCTACGGCGCTATGGCCACTGAAGGTGTAGTTGCTCTCATCTGGGCAGCAGCTGCGATTACCTTCACTGGTGGTTACACACAGCTCAGCGAGACACTCGGTGGTGGTTCACCTGCTGTACTGGTAAATAATATCTCCAAGTCCTGGCTTGGCACAGCTGGTGGCATACTTGCTATCCTCGGTGTAATAGCTGCCCCTATAACCTCTGGTGACACTGCATTGCGTTCTGCCAGACTGATAGCTTCCGACTTCCTCCGCATACCTCAGAAAAATATCGGTCGCCGTCTTGCAGTATCCATCCCTATCTTCGTAGTGTGTGCCATAATCATGATGATTCCTTACGATGCGTTATGGCGTTATTTTGCTTGGTGTAATCAAGTGCTTGCTGTATTCACACTCTGGACCCTTACCGTATATCTGGCTCGTGAACGCCGCCTTTACATCATAACTCTCTTACCAGCCATGTTTATGACTGCGGTGACTACCACATACATTGTCTTTGCTCCTGAGGGTATCGGAGCTTTAATCATACCTTCATTTGGTTACGGAGTTACCTACGCAATAGCTGTAAGTGCAGGTTGCGGTTTGGCTTTCGCTTTCTATGCTGCCTTTGAACGCTGGCGTCGGGGCATAACTTCAGGTTCTGTACAATCAGCAATCTCAGCATAATTCCACTCTTTTCAACTTCTTTGAGGCAGTCTCCATTATTTGGAGGCTGCTTCAACTTTTGAAGTGACCCCCAAAAGTTGGACGGGTTAAATATTATCCAATCTTAGAAAG
>CAYNUE010000141.1:0-6477 GCA_964400325.1 uncultured Sangeribacter sp.
GCAGCTATGAGGATATTGCAAAAGCGATTAGAACGAATGTCGCTGCATGGATGGTAGATATGGAACGCTTTTTTGCACTGGTTGTTTTCAACTATATATTCGCTAACGGTGATGCCCATCTCAAAAACTTCTCACTCATGTTGAATGGACAGGATTATCGTTTGGCACCGGCTTATGACCTTCTCAATACCAGTCTTCATGTAACCGGGGATGATTTTGGTCTTGATGGAGGCTTATCACTCGACATTGAGAAAAGCGACATTTATGATCGATCTGAACATCCATGCCGTCTCGATTTTGAGCGATTCGGCACTAAGATAGGCTTGGTTAAAAGGCGTATGGATAAAATTCTCAACAAATACACAGCATTACCTGAGGAAGCAACAAATCTTATCGTACGAAGCTTCCTTCCGGAGAAAGCAAAACGTAATTATACCCGTATCGTCAATGAACGAATAACTCGCTTCAACCGAAAATCTGAATAGCATAAATAATTCGAAATCTCGGTATAAGATTCCGTGATTACAGGATACGAATGATGACACGTAAAGAGGTCTTAATAGTGGCAGTGATTAGCATATATCATAAATGGAAAGAAAATAAAAATTCATTAATTTTTAAGAGCTACTTATAAGTTTGTTCCTTGCATAGTATATTTTATAAAATCGTTCCTTTGAAGGTCTATTTTGCGTTTTTGTTCCTTACGTAGTACAATTTTATTATATTTGCAAAAAAATCATTATGGACATACTGACACGTAGATATAAAAAACTTCTTCATGAGACGGATACTCGTTTTCATCGATTCCTATATATGGATATCGATTGGCAACAACCTCTTATCGGCATCAAGGGTCAGCGCGGAGTAGGTAAAACAACCATGATGCTCCAACGAATAAAGGAAAGTGATCCTGTTGGAGAAAAATCTTTTTATGTTTCTCTTGATAATTTATGGTTTGCAGATAATTCTCTGGTTGATCTTGCCGAAGAAATGGTAAAGAGAGGGGTGAGTCATTTATACTTAGATGAAGTGCATCGACTACCAGGCTGGGAACAACAAATTAAAAACTTGCATGACTACTATCCTGAACTTCACATTGTCTTTACAAGTTCTTCACTTCTCGTAGTCGACAATTCAATTGGAGACTTATCCAGACGTGTATCGATGCATAGATTACCGGGTCTTTCGTTTCGTGAGTATCTGATATTTAAAGGTTATGACTCCCTGGATAGAGTGGCTCTGTCAGACATTCTCTTTTCGCATGAAAAACTCGCGCCTTCAATATCCTCAACGCTTCATGTTCTACCTCTTTTTCGGGAATATATGCAAAAGGGTTACTATCCTTTCTTCAAGTCGATGAAAACAAATGACTATTACAGTAGATTAGAACAAACTATAACTACTGTAATTGAATCAGATATTCCCTCAGTGGAAAAGAAAATTGACTATGAAACTTTAATCAAAGCCAAAAGACTTGTGGCAATCATAGCAGGCTCTTTACCATACATACCAAATATGACCACGTTAGCTGGAGTTATGGGTACAAATAGAGCTCAAATCTTAAAGGTGTTTGATTTGTTAGACAGAGCTGGAATAATTCGTCAGTTGTTTGTAGCAATCAAAAGTCCAAAGAGTCTTGCCAAACCACAAAAGATTTTGCTTGACAACTCATCACTTATGTATGCTCTTGAGGCTCCACAAATTGGGGCTGCAAGGGAAAGCACATTCTGCTCTTTACTGAGCGTAGACCATACCGTTGGATTTGCTAAAGATGGAGATTTTATTGTTGATGGGCGCTATCTTTTTGAAATTGGAGGCAAGGGTAAGGGCTTTGCTCAGATTCGCAATATACCCGACAGTTTTGTTGCCGCAGACGACATTGAGTTTGGATTCGATAATAAAATACCGTTGTGGCTTTTCGGATTTCTATACTAACTTTTTCTATATATGTAATCGTACCCATTTGGGTATGGTACACGCTGAGGCTGTTTACTAATTTTGCATCGGTGAATTAAAATAGTTCGTATATATGAAAATCATAGATTTTATTTTCATAGCTGCCGCTATAGGTATAGCGTCATCTTGCTCAACAAAATCAGCCTATGAAATTGAGAAAGAAGAATTGTCTGCTGAACAGGCGCAGTTAGCCAAAGAGCGAAAGGAGCTTATGGACGAATACACTGAACTGCGTCAAGAATATGAAGAACTTCGCCAAGATTATATCCGCGAAAAGAAAGAGTTTCAGAGGAATATAGCAAAAGAGCGCAAGGCCGAACATAAATAATCTACCCAACTTATATCCTCTGAACTTGATACTCTTAATAAAATATCCTCTTCAGCGTTGTAGGTGATATGTATATTTACAAAGAACCCCCGATAAGCCCATCACGGGTTAATTCGGGGGTTATTATCAAATCTTTTTCAGTGTAAAGTTGATAAGGATTTCTGAGATTTAGGCTATTTTGTGCGTAGATTAACACATAATAGTATCATCAGAAAATCACTTTGCGGGTGGCATTGCCACGGTGTTCTATGAGGAGGTCGCCCTTGGCAGGACGTTCTACACGACGTCCCATAATGTCATAGTAAACAGCTTTGTCAGCAGTGTCTGAATCAATGCTATTTACTTTAACGTCGTTTATGTACCATGTGGCTACGGGAGTTAGATACTGTGTTGTGCCATCGTCATACATAGCCTGTATGCCATATGAGTCGACACCATCAAGATAGTGGTCTATGCGGTGATAGGCACCATCACTATGGAAATCATAACCATTGAGATTGAAAGGTATCCATTCTGTATCGGTAGTAAGGTCGATGTATTCAGCACTGTCAAATACGTATGGTTCACCGTCTACATACATGCGATACCATATATTGGCAGGATCAAGCAGATAGCCTTCTTTGGTGGTTGCCGGTAAATCGAAGGCTACTACACCGTAATAGATGGAATTGTCATAGTTGAAGCAGTCTGTTATGACAGGGGTGTTAAGCGTGATCTCGAACTCTGCAGGCTGCCATGCCAAAGTAGGACAAATGTAATACTCGAACAGATAACCCGGTCCACCCATAAGACTGAGATAATACTCAGGCTGGGTGCATGTCATACGCTTGGCTTCGGCATCATAGTCAAATACAAGTCCTTCGTCATGTACGACTGGTCTATAGTCGTCTACGGCTTCATCATAATCGATGGTGATACTACGTACGTAGGCAGCGCACTGCAATAGCTGGAAGGTACCTACATATTGATTGGGAAGCACTATATGACCATCTTCGATATGGCCTTTAGCCCATGCTTCGGGCATATAGTCGAACAGCTCGGTAAAATATACGTCATCGCCGTCAAAGCCTACACGTACAAATCTGCCAGTGCCGTCTGTGTGCATAGCCCATGTCTCGGTCTCAAGATCTTCTGGTACTTCGACTGCCTCCTCGAAGCCTGGAGTCATGACTATGTTATAGTTGCCATAACCATACCATTCTCCTTCAGGAGTTGTCATGCCGAGTATCGCTTCGCCACCAGCTACATCACCCATAAGCATCTCGCCGAAACGATAGAGGGTAACAACATCGTTATCCTCATCGACAAAGAACCAACCTTCGTTCGTATCTTCGTTTATAATCTCAAATTTCATGCGGTGTGCATATATCTCAATCATATTTCCGTCGGCATCCGGATAAGCCATGATGCACTGCGGAAACTGGAACTCAATACGGTCGCCGAAGTCCTCACCTTTGATGTAGGTGTTAGGTACCATCTGGGTTATGCAGTTCTTCCAGTATACCGAACCGTCCTCACAGAAGACCATCTCAGTATCGAAATTCTCTACCGGAAGTTCTCCCAACATACCCATTATAGCCATGAAGGCCTGACCTGAAGTAGAGTAGTGGATGACTTCTCCCTCTGGTGCGGTGTCGATGACTTCACCGTCAAGTGCGCCAGGCACAGCAAAGCGTACGGGCGCCTTGTCAGCGATAGAAGGATCAGAAACAGTGACTGTAGCCGGCAACTGCGGTAGGCTCTGACTGTTGTCTGCAACGTGGAAATCTCCACCCCACGCCTGCGGTGCTGTTAACGCAACCGCCGATAGCAACAAAGTAAGGTTTTTCTTCATAAAATGGAGTTAAGGTTAATGAAAACAAATAAAAACTATACAGAAAGAGGTTGGAATGCAAAGTTAGTAACTTTTTTCATATTTCCCACAATCCATAACTCTACTACAAGTCCTTAATGTCTACTAAATAATTTTTCTAACTGACTCATAGCGATAATCTCATAAAAATTTACTAACTTCGTATTTAAGTAACGCTCATCTGAAAATGACCAGTCAGTAAAAACAAAGACATACGGCGAAAGCCAATCTAACTTTGGAAAAATCCTTGTAGTCGTTACAGGCTTTGGTCGGCCTTCAGATGCTATAATGGTGTTCTTTGTTATTAATATGGCGCAGACAAAAATGCACTTATACGGCAAAGGGTTATTTCTTCGGACTTATAAATATGTTAACATGGGCTAATACTTTACCATTTGAGAGTGATTCATATATTGCGCAATGGCACGAATATTTCAAACTTAAGTAAGGGTTGAATTCTGACAACTATGAATGATTTTACTTCACATCCCGATATAATGCACTATGAGTCCAAGATTTGGGCTTGTGCTGACACATTGATAGCCTGTAGTATCAAGCAAAGTGAATTTCCAGCATATATGATGCCTTTCTTCGCCCTTGTCATGCTTGAAGGACGTATGCTCAATAAGATAGCTGAAATAGAGGCTAATGAAGGGATTACTTATGCAGAGAATCCAGAAGCCTTTATCGAGGCTTTCCGGGATGAGAACTGCGGCTATAACGAGTACATAGTCAAGAATGGCAAGACTTTATCCAGCGTATGCGACAATGACAAGACCTTTGAACAGGATTTCCGCAATTATCTGAACGGTTTCGATATGAACCTCAAAGAGTTGCTCGGTATTGAGCGTGGTACAGATGATAGTAAGTACCTCAATCTTGACGGTATCGTGGCTGAACTCCGAAAGAAGAAGGTGCTGATGGAGTATGTCACCGGGTGGGCGCAGATTGACCTATCGCCGTACAATAACTCAGAGATAACAACCCTTGAAGAACATATCAAGCGCAAATGGGCTGACATATCCGCTGAGACTGCCGGAGAGCAGTATACACCCGAAGATATTATCTCGCTTATTTCGGAGATAGTAGCTGCAAAGATCGATATTCCCAAGACAGATTATGTGCATCTTTATGACCCGACATGTGGTGGAGCGAACCTTCTGTTTGGAGTGGCCGATCGTCTGCGTGAGAAAGCCGGATATCAATATATAGCTACATTCGGCCAGGACTTCAACAACCAGCTCTACGCATTGGCGAAGATTGAGTCGCTATTCCGTGAGGATTCAGACATCCAATATGGCAATACGCTTACCCAGGGACGTTTCCCAGATAAGGAGTTTGATGTAGTTGTGGCAAATCCTCCATACGGCATCACATGGAAAGGCTTTGAGAAGGAGGTCAAGGCTGATCAGACTGGCCAGTTCAAATTCTACCCCTCCGTGAGCGATGGTCAACTTCTGTTTCTTCAACATAATGTCGCACATCTGTATAAAAATAAGGGATTGGTTATCGAAGTAAATAACGGCAGCTCTCTTTTCAGCGGTGATGCTGGAAGCGGAGAGAGCAATATTCGTAAATACCTGTTTGATAACGATTGGGTGGAAGCCATCGTGCAGATGCCTTCGGATGAATTCTTTAACACAGGCATCGTTACATATCTGTGGATTCTTAACAAGAATAAACCTTACGACCGAAAAGATAAGGTTATTCTTATCAATGCTGCCGATTTATGGAAGCCATTGAAGAAGAATAAAGGCTCGAAACGTAAGGAAATGACTCGCGAACATCGTAAGCAGATTGTGGAAGCGCTTGTTAATTTTAGGAATTGCGACATAGCGAAAGTTTATGACAAATGGCATTTCTATTTCAACAAGCAGCAACTCAGGCTCACCGAACTTGATAAGGATGGAAAGTATGTAAGTAAATCCTTGGGTTGTGAAGGTGACACATTCAAAATCAAGGATAAGGACATCATTGCCGTCTATTCAAACGGTTCCTGGAACTGGCCGATAGACGATGAGGCAGAATATGCTAATCAGGAGCAAATGGTAAAACTCCGCGATATTGAGGGTAGCACGGTAGTGAGCACTCCGAAATATTTTTATTGGGTCGATAAGGCCAATGGTACGATAAAACGTACTTCCGTAGCTACAGGTGAACATGAAACTCTTGGGAATGGTATTATTTCAGTAACTTATAGTCGCACGAGATTCGGAGATAAGACTTGTAGTGTCAAGATTTATGACTCCACGAGTAAGGATACTGAGGTAATACCCTTTAAGCCTGATCCGGCAGAGAATGAACGAAACATACTTGAATTTATGGATCGTTACATCACAAA
>CAYNUE010000142.1:0-6363 GCA_964400325.1 uncultured Sangeribacter sp.
TCGCCTCAAAAATAACTGCGTTTTATATGTTCATTAATTTCTAAGAGCTACTTACCACTGAAATAAAAAATACTCTATATACTAACTTCATGGAGGAAACAATCAAAATCAAGAAAGGCCTCGACATACCAATGCTCGGAGCACCTTCGGCTGAGATAACAAAAGACACCTCTACGACACTGTTTGCTATATGTCCTGATGACTTTCCGGGTATAGTATGGAAAGCAAAGGTACATGCCGGCGACAAGGTACAAAGAGGTTCCATACTCTTTGCCGACAAAGATAATCCAACACTGTGTCTCACATCACCGGTAAGTGGTGAAGTAGTCGAGATAGCCCGTGGCGAACGACGCCATATCCTACATATTACAGTGCTGCAGCAAGGTGACGAGGCCGAAAAATTCGGCACCCCCGAAGACGCTGAAGCACTACGTGCAATACTTCAGGTTTCCGGCCTATGGGCAATGATGCGCCAGCGTCCCTTTGACATTGTACCCAGTTCTACAGCAGTGCCACGCGACATCTTTGTTACAACCTTTGATTCAGCACCACTGGCTGCCCCAATGCTGCAAGCCGATGATATGGTTGCTCTTGAGACTGGCCTAAAAGCCCTTGCTACTCTCACTTCTGGTAAAGTCTACTTAGGTGTGCGTCCAGACAGCGGCATAACATCAAAAGCTGCACATGTCGTTGCATTTGAGGGTCCGCACCCCGCAGGCAATGTAGGCACTCAAATTGCAGCCATAAAACCTGTCAACAAGGGAGAGACAGTATTCACGCTCGATGCTCGCACTGCTGTACGTATCGGACGCCTTATGACTGACGGCTATCTTGATGCTTCAACTCTTGTGGCCGTGACGGGTTCGGAGGTACGTAATCCACATATCATAAGTACAACTATCGGTGCAAGACTTGAAACCCTACTCACTGGAAGTCTAAAAATCAACGACGACTCGAAACTACGTATCATCTCCGGTAACGTTCTGACCGGTATACGTTGCTCTCTTAAAGAGGGTTTCTTACATTTCCCCTATCGACAGGTCACTGTTATAGACGAAGGTGCTGATGCTGATGAATTCATGGGTTGGGCTTCTATGTCACCGGAAAAGTTCAGTGTCAAACGTACTTTCCCTGCATGGCTGAAAGGACTCAGCAAGCCATTTAATTTTGATGCACGCCTTAAAGGTGGCCGACGAGCCATGATTCTAAGTGAGGAATTCGATAAGGTATTCCCCTTTGACATATATCCAGAGTATCTACTCAAGGCAATGATGGCCAATGACATAGAGCGTATGGAAGAACTTGGCGTCTATGAAGTAGCCCCTGAGGATTTCGCACTTCCCGAGTTTGTAGATACTTCCAAGGAACCTCTGCAGCAGATAGTACGTCAGAGCCTCGACTCTCTGCGCAAAGAACTGTCCTGACCTCCAAACACTGATTCCACTACTCCAACATTATGAAAGGACTAAAGAAACAGATTGACCGTATTCGCCCTCAGTTCGAGCCTGGCGGACGGTATGAGAAGCTACATTCGGTTTTCGATGGCTTCTACACCTTCCTGTTCACCCCTAACGAAACTTCACGTTCGGGTGTGCACATACATGATGCCAACGACTCAAAGCGCACCATGATAACAGTGGTGCTCGCCCTGCTCCCGTGCTGCCTCTTCGGCATGTGGAACATTGGCTATCAGAATGCTCTGGCAACAGGAATGCCTACTAATTTCATACCTCTGTTCTTTTATGGTTTATTTGCCGTACTGCCACAGATTTTAACTGCCTATATCGTGGGTCTGGGCATAGAGTTTGTTGTGGCACAAATGCGAGGCCATGAGATACAGGAGGGATTTTTGGTATCAGGAATATTGATACCCATGATATGTCCTGTAGATACACCCTGCTGGATGCTGGCTGTAGCCGTAGCCTTTGCTGTCATTTTTGCTAAGGAAGTATTTGGTGGCACAGGTTACAATTTCCTAAACGTAGCTCTGGTTACACGTGCCTTCCTATTCTTCGCTTATCCTTCCAAGATGAGCGGCGACAGTGTATTCGTAAGTCTCAACGATCTTCCGGTTATTGATGGCTATACTGGCGCTACGCCACTGGCTCAGTTAGCCTCTGCCACTTCAGATACTGTATCAATCACCGGTGTAGACGGCCTACCCGTAAGTGCTGCCGACCTTTTCTGGGGTCTTGTACCGGGGTCATGGGGTGAAACTTCTACTTTCTGTATTCTTATTGGTGCAGCTATTCTTCTTATAAGTGGTATGGCTTCATGGAAAATTATGATTTCCGGCGTTATTGGTGCCCTTGCCATGAGCTTCATAGGTCATGCGTGGGCCTCACCTCTGTACCCTGTTACCTTTGTCAATCCATTCGAACAACTCTTGCTCGGTGGTTTCGCTTTTGCTATAGTATTTATGGCTACTGACCCTGTTACAGCCTGTCGCACCTCAACCGGCAAATGGATATATGGCTTCCTCATCGGTGCAGTAGCAATGCTCATACGCTTCTATAATACCGGTTATCCCGAAGGAGCCATGCTTGCCGTGCTGCTGATGAACTGCTTCGCACCTCTTATTGACTGGTGTGTGGTAGAGTCAAATGTGAAGCGCCGTACACGTCGCCTTAAATCAATCTCTTAATACTTCCACCAACATGAATCGTCAAAGTAATCTCTATACTGTCATATATGCCTCGGTACTCGTACTTGCCGTCGGCATATTGCTCTCGGTGGTGTATCAGGGTCTGAGGCCTCGCCAACTTGAGAACATCGACAATGACACAAAACGTCAGATTCTGGCGGCAGCCCTTATATTTCCTTCTGATGGACAATCAGTGGCTGACCTTTATGCCGAACATATCAAGGGTGCATATATTATTAATAGCAACGGTCAGCGCATAGATGATGCCACTGACCCTTTCAAAGTCAATGTAGCCGCACAAGTCAAACTACCTGCTGACGAACGTCTCCTGCCAGTGTTCGAGTGCGAAACTTCTGTCGGTTTGAAATATGTAATACCTGTATATGGTGCCGGTCTATGGGGCCCAATATGGGGCTATGTGTCATTCGATGCAGGTTCGGCCACCATATATGGTGCCTACTTCGGCCATGAAGGCGAAACTCCGGGTCTGGGTGCCGAAATAGAAAAACCAGCTTTCAGCTCGCAGTTTGAAGGCAAATCAGTACTTGCACCCGACGGACAGTTTACCTCAGTAGCTGTTGTCAAGGCAGGACATGAACCGGCTTCTGGCGACTATGTACACGCTGTCAGCGGCGGCACCATCACAAGTCAAGGCGTCCAGAAGATGCTCTATAACTCGCTTGAACCCTATAAGGTATTCTTCGATAACCTAAAGTCATCTAATCCAGGCAACAATTCCAAGTCATGAAGATTTCCAAGTCACTCTTACCACTTGTCACTCCTCTTTCAAAGGATAATCCGGTCATCGTGCAGGTGTTAGGTATCTGCTCGGCTCTGGCCGTGACAGCCAAACTTGAACCAGCCATCGTCATGACCATATCAGTTACGGCTGTGCTGGCCTTGGCTAATGTCATAATATCAGCTCTCCGCAACACTATCCCCACTTCGATACGTATCATCGTACAGCTCGTTGTCGTAGCGGCTCTTGTTGTCGTGGTCGATCAGGTACTTAAGGCTTTTGCATACGACGTTAGTAAACAGCTGTCGGTGTTCATCGGTCTTATTATCACGAACTGTATCATAATGGGTCGTCTGGAGGCTTTCGCGCTCAACAACCGTCCGTGGCCTGCATTCCTTGACGGTGTGGGTAACGGACTCGGATATGGCATAATTCTGATCATAGTCGGTTTCTTCCGCGAACTTCTTGGCAGCGGTACACTGCTTGGCTTCCAGGTTATTCCACAATGGTGCTATGACCATGGCTATGCTAACTGTGGTCTCATGATTCTGCCTCCTATGGCTCTTATAACAGTGGCCTGTATTATATGGGTACACAATCGCAAGGCTTCCTGATGTCTGACTATCTTATCACTGCAAATCATGGAAAATCTTAACCTTTTCATACGGTCGATATTTATCGACAACATGATTTTCGCCTACTTCTTAGGCATGTGCTCCTTTCTGGCAGTCTCCAAGAATGTCAAGACTGCTTTCGGGTTAGGTGTGGCTGTGACATTCGTACTTATAGTCTCACTGCCTATATGTTGGGCCATAAATCATTTTATTCTTGTTCCCGGAGCCTTGACATGGCTCGGCGAGGAATATGCCGATGCCGACCTCAGCTTCCTCGGTCTCATAATGTTCATATCGGTAATAGCGGCTCTTGTACAGATACTTGAGATGGCTATCGAGAAGTTTACTCCAGCTCTTTACAATGCCCTCGGTATCTTCTTGCCACTGATTGCTGTAAACTGTGCCATACTTGGTGCTGTACTATTCATGCAACAGCGTGATTTCTCCAACGCATGGACAGCTACCGTCTACGGTGCCGGCTCAGGTATAGGTTGGCTGATGGCTATAACCTGTCTTGCAGCCATACGCCAGCGTCTTACTGTCAGTGCCGTACCCGCTCCCCTACGTGGCATTGGTATCTCGTTTATAATCACCGGTCTCATGGGTATAGCTTTCATGAGCTTTCTGGGCATCAAAATCTGATGACAGACCTTATAATCAGTTTAATCTTTTGAAACAGTAACTATTATGATACACTGGAGTTCCGTTTTCGCGGCGGCACTGATTTTCTTCGTCATCGTGCTGGTGCTGGTGATTATCCTGCTCGTCGCCAAACATTATCTGGTGGCTTCGGGTCTGGTACATATTGATGTCAATAATGGCAAGAAGTCATTTGATGCACCGGCAGGCAAGTCGCTGCTGGCAACTCTCTCCGAAGGAGGCGTACACCTTTCGTCGGCTTGCGGCGGTAAGGGTAGCTGCGGACAGTGCCGCGTACAGGTACTCGAAGGCGGCGGTGACATGCTGCCGACTGAAGCCGTGCATTTCACACGTAAACAAATCAAAGATCACTGGCGTCTCGGATGTCAAGTCAAAGTCAAGTCGGATATGGAAGTCAAAGTTTCCGATGCCGCTCTTGAAGTAAAGGAATGGGAATGTAAGGTGATATCCAACCGCAATGTGGCTACTTTCATTAAGGAATTTATTGTACAGCTTCCTGAAGGCGCCCACATGGATTTCATACCTGGTTCATACGCTCAGATAAAAATCCCGGCTTATACTATGGACTATGACCGCGATATTGACAAATCGCTCATCGGTGATGAATATCTTCCAGCATGGAAACAGTATGGTCTTTTTGGTCTTAAAGCGTCTAATTCCGAACCTACTGTACGTGCCTACTCAATGGCTAACTATCCAGAAGAAGGCGACCGCTTCATGCTTACAGTACGTATCGCTACACCACCTTTCAAACCACGTCCGCAAGTGGGATTTCAAGATGTACCGCCGGGCATAGCCTCATCTTATATTTTCTCATTGAAACCTGGAGATACTGTGACAATGTCAGGACCTTATGGTGACTTCCACCCCATTGTAGATTCAAAGGCAGAAATGATTTGGGTAGGAGGTGGTGCAGGTATGGCACCTCTGCGCGCACAGATTATGTGGATGCTGCGCACACGTCACACTACCGACCGTAAAATGTCATTCTTCTACGGTGCCCGCGCACTTAATGAAGTCTTCTACCTCGAAGACTTCCTACAGCTTGAGAAAGATTTCCCCAACTTCAAATTCTATCTGGCTCTTGACCGTCCTGACCCGGCCGCTGATGCAGCTGGTGTGGAATATACTCCGGGCTTTGTCCATGATGTCATGTTCAAGAAGTATCTCTCTAAACATGAGAGTCCTGAGGATATTCAGTATTATATGTGTGGACCTGGCCCAATGAGTAATGCAGTTAACAATATGCTGCATAATCTTGGTGTCGAGCCTGAGAGCATACATTATGACAATTTCGGTGGCTAACATCACGCTTCAGTTATATACTGACATTCTGTAAAACCTCCTTATCACTTTAAAAGCGGTGTAACGGTAAATTTTACCTTGGTAGAATTGGCTGTTACACCGCTTTTGATTAAATTTGCACCACAATCTAACCATAACACCTGAAAAATGCAAAGAGACAACGAAATCTTTGAGATTATCGACCGTGAGCACCTGCGTCAGCGCCGCGGCATCGAACTTATCGCAAGTGAAAATTTCGTCAGCGACGAGGTAATGCGTGCCATGGGCTCGTGTCTGACCAATAAATATGCTGAGGGTTATCCCGGCAAACGCTATTATGGCGGTTGCCAGGTAGTTGACGAGGCTGAAAACCTTGCCATCGAGCGCGCAAAGAAGCTCTTTGGTGCAGAATGGGCCAACGT
>CAYNUE010000143.1:0-6338 GCA_964400325.1 uncultured Sangeribacter sp.
TAATGGCCGCCTCTACTTATTGCTTATCCATGAAAACAAACTCTAATTTGTATAAGAAACTATGTCAAGACAGTCTGCTTTATGAGGCTTGGAGAGTAGTAAAATCCAAGAACTCGGCAGGAGGTATTGACGGTGTTACGATAGCTGATTTTGATAAGGACTGCCATACTTATATATCTGAGATAGCTAATGAGCTGAAGGCCGGCAAGTGGATGCCACAGCCGTATAAGGGAATTACAGTACCTAAAAAGAAGAATGAAAGGAGAGAATTAGGACTTTTGTCTGTGAAAGATAAAATTGTGCAGACAGCTATAAAGATACTTATAGAACCGAAATTAGAACGTATATTTATTGGTAACAGTTACGGCTATCGGCCTGGTAAGGGACACAATAAGGCTATCAGGCGTACGCTATTTGAATGTCAGAACCGAGATAAGAACTGGGTTGTGAAACTTGACATTGATAATTTTTTCGATACTGTCTCTCACGATATTCTTATTGCGAAATTACGGCCGATAATCAAAGACGAGGAAATTGTACGTTTGGTGATGCTGTGTGTAAAGATGGGTCGTGTCAACAGGCGTATGAAGTGGCAGGATATTAAAGCCGGTGTGCCTCAGGGTGCAGTGTTGTCGCCTTTGTTATCAAACCTGTATCTTGATGCTTTCGATAAGTTTGTTGTCACGTTGCCGTGTGCGTACGTGAGGTATGCAGACGATTTTGTGATAATCTGCGATACACGAGAACAGACTGAAGAAATATTAGAAGGAACAAGCAATTATCTTAAAAAGGAACTCAGGTTGAGTCTAAATGCGCCTTTAGTGACTGAACTCACTGAAGGTTTTGACTTTTTAGGTATCAATGTGTCGAAACAGGGAGCAGGACTTTCGGAACAGAAAAAGAAAGAGATAAAGGAAAAAATAGGACGCTTTAGTTTTACTGCTGAAGGTTTTACTGCGAACAGCGTCAATGTGTGGAGAAGTATCAATATATATTATGGTTCATTTCTTTCACAGGAACTGTTAGCTGAAATAGACAGTTGTCTTAAAGAACAGTGTAAAGCTCTCATAATAAAGAATCATAATAAAATATCTAACAGTGCAGTACTTAAGCGTATATTAGGTGAGATGGAATATCTCTCGGATGAATTTAGAAAAAACACGAAGACGATAATACTGGAATTAGCCGAACTGTATGATCGGCAGAAAACAGAGGGAAAAGACCAGGCACTTATCAAACAAAATAAGAAAGTAATAACCAAACGTAAGAGGGAATATCAGAAGCGGGAAGGAGAGAACCGGGAACTTGTGGTGAATACGTACGGAAGTTTTGTAGGACTGACTCAGAAGGGTGTAACTGTCAGACAGCAGGGTAAAATCATATACCAGAAGCCTGTGGGAGCATTAGCGCATATAACGATTACTGGTAAGGGTGTTGCGCTCTCTTCTAATCTTATAGACTATTGTCTGTCTAATAAGATTTCTATTGATTTCTTCAGTCCGAGTGGTGTGCATACCGGTTCGATACTGTCAAACCGGTATATTGAAAGCACATTATGGAATAAGCAGGCATGTTGCGGCAGTGAAAAACGCATGCTATTGGCACAGATGATAATCATGGCTAAACTGAAAAATCAGTTTAATCTTGTGAAATATTTTCATAAATACCATAAGAATGCAAATCGGCAGTTGGCGGCGGAATATGAGCAGCTGAGCAAATTTTATGATTCATTTGACAAGTTTTTGAAGACTAAAGGTAAGGGAGTCAAAGACGAATCATTCGTGTCGCAGTTGGTGGCATACGAAGCGCAGGGGGCTGTGAAGTATTGGAGCTATATAAGAGAATTACTATCGGACGATGATATAAAATTCGAGCGACGGGAGCGGAAAGGTGCGAAAGGGAATTACTCTTAGTGTTGAGAATGGCTTGCTTGACGATGAGACGAAAAAACTCCTTGCTAAGAATGTGCTCGACCGTTTGAGTCGGTATGAAAACTATCGTGGCGAGGAGATTACTATGGAGCAGATAATACATCGTCAGACTAAAGAGATAGCAGCGTATATAGTAGATGAAAGTAAGGTTTATAAACCTTATATAGCCAAATGGTGATGAGGGCTAAAAAGAATTTTGTGGTTATAGCATACGATATCACTGATGACAAACGGCGCACAAAAGTGATGAAAACACTGGAGAAAGTCGGTACACGTGTTAATCTCAGTGTGTTTGAGTGTATGCTAACTGATGGACAGTTTGAGAAACTGAAAAAGGATATACACGGTAAAATAAATACTAAGGAAGATAGCATAGTGTATTATCCTATCTGTGTAAACTGCTATACGAAGATAGTATATCAGGTGCCAAAACCACGGACTTTCGAAAAGGTGACTGTGGTGTAGTAAGAGCAAAATCATTTGCGAAAATTTGAAATTCAATTATTACGCTGATTGTTAGTAGTTTAGTGTAAAATTGGCGATTTTTTGGAGTTTAAAAATTTTCGCAAATGTGATGTTTTGGACACCTGTCAGAAATCATTTGCGAAAATCGGCATTTTCGGGTCGAAAATTGGTGTTGATAATCAGATACTTACAATTGTTAAGGAGTGTTAATTTTCGCAAATGTCCTGTTTTTCAATTTTTCGCAAATCATTTGCGAAAATGCATCATGCTGATATTCACAAAAAAGAATGAAAAAAACATGCAAAAATGCTTGCATAGGAGCAAAAAAAACAGTACATTTGCGAAAATAATCGCAAAACAGACTCCAACCCCTTGGCAGCGCGACAGTTACACTGTCTTACCTTCCAACCTCTGTAAAACGTTTATTTGCTGGGATACAGACTGTTATCCCAAATTCCATTAGAACAAGGATTAAGACATTACGATGGCTACGAGAGCCACGATATTTTTTAGTTATCCCAAATTCCATTAGAACAAGGATTAAGACTCAAATTCGTTAGTCCAATCGACATAATCCTCAATTTGTTATCCCAAATTCCATTAGAACAAGGATTAAGACATAAAAGGAGCAGAAGGCTCTACAACGAACACGTTATGTTATCCCAAATTCCATTAGAACAAGGATTAAGACGATAGTGTACACGTGCGCAGAATATGGTTTATGTTATCCCAAATTCCATTAGAACAAGGATTAAGACGATAGTGTACACGTGCGCAGAATATGGTTTATGTTATCCCAAATTCCATTAGAACAAGGATTAAGACATTATGCCCAATGCGTTTAACCGTGATACCCTCTGTGTTATCCCAAATTCCATTAGAACAAGGATTAAGACCTAGAAGTGAAAGTTTTTGAACCTCTGAGAATTTCGTTATCCCAAATTCCATTAGAACAAGGATTAAGACTCGCGATAATAGCGAAAGAAAAGCCGGCGACAACGGTTATCCCAAATTCCATTAGAACAAGGATTAAGACAGACTCTCAAGGTCGCCAGCGCGGTTGGTGAGGGTGTTATCCCAAATTCCATTAGAACAAGGATTAAGACGTCAGAGTACGATGCTACGATCGTCCTGTAATTGTTATCCCAAATTCCATTAGAACAAGGATTAAGACATTTCTTCAATCTTCTTGTAATTGAAGCTATTAACGGTTATCCCAAATTCCATTAGAACAAGGATTAAGACTCCCTAAGGGATTTGCTGTCTACAAGGTCCATTACTTGTTATCCCAAATTCCATTAGAACAAGGATTAAGACTTAAGTTGTAGCGCGTCCGTATATTTGTATGCTACGTTATCTCAAATTCCATTAAAACAAGGATTAAGACGGGCTAATGAATTTCTTGCGCGGAACGTTTACAACGACGCTATCCCAAATTCCATTAGAACAAGGGTGGGATTGAAGTGGCTGCATCTCTGTTGGTGAGGATTTTTGCGGAGGGGGTGGTGAGTAGGGAGGTGAGTTATTGGGGGAGTCTATGTGTGGGTAGGGTTGTGAGAATCAAACTTTTATTATAATTTTGTAGTAATTGTTATCTTTGTGGCGTCTGAAATTGTGACTGCCTGCTTATGGGTGAGATAACCTTTAGATGAAATATCGTGAATCTGTGACTTTTTAATTAACTCATTTCAATGAAAACTAACAAAATTCTTTGGATTACCGGCGGTGTTGGCTGTGTTTTAATTGGGTTGTGTATATGGGTAGGGTGTAGCGTTTATCCTGATGAGAGGTGGTGGGAAGCAGGTTGGAAAGTTTTCTGCTGGGTGTGTAATGTGCTTGGGTATATTGCAAATCTTGCTATCGTCGCTGCCGCAGTGAAGTACGTCTTCAAAGAAACTTTAGATATTAAAGGTATCGGTAAATTCAGACTTCGCCGTATGCAGAATAATATTCAGGATATAACCAATTATATTAGTTGGAGATTGTATAATGGAAAGAACTTTCATCGGAGTTCGGTGCTTGAGGCTTTCTATAAGGATTCTTCAATGGAATGTGTGGGTGAGCCTTATCAAGGGTATAAAGAGCTAAGCAATGACCACCAGCAGCCGGAGTCAGAAGAAGAAATTGTTGTTGACGGTAAGAAGTTTACGTTTGTTGGGTCTCAGATTCGAAGTATTGATGATTTGGTTGAAGCTTTTAAATGGGTTCTTAATGAGGGTAGAGAGCCGGATAAAAGACAGATTACCGAACTTTACAGTCAATGGTATTGCCCTAATCCTGCGGGTGTGAAGAATCCAGCTAATTGGATAGTAATTGAATTCAATGGCAAGTCGTATAACTTTATACGTGAAAAAGCAGAGAATATAAAGAGTCTTATCGAAGCAGCCCAGTATGTAATGAATGACGGGCAACCTTTGGATAACAAGACTCTCAGTGAGATTTACAAACAGTGGTATACCCCTAAAAAAGAAACAGCATAATGGCACGTAAAGTACTTATATCCTTTCTCGGTACTAATGATTATTTCCCGGTTTATTATACATGGGGAGAGAAAGGGAAGAAGACTACCAATCACAGAACTAAATTTATACAGGAGGCTATAGCAACAAAATTATGCAGAAGCTGGAGTGCAGACGACTGTATCATGGTGTTCAGAACCAAAGAGTCTGATGCTGCTAATTGGATTGATACTAACGATAAAGAAGGACTTAAAACAACACTTGGAAAAGTAGCTGGGTTGAGATGTAAGATTAATCCAGACACTGTAACCGATAAAGATGGATATCTCATACCTACTGGATTGAAAGAGGAGGAGCTTTGGCAGATTTTCAAATGTGTCTTTGATAAGATAAAACCGGAAGATGAGATATATTTTGATGTCACACATGCGTTCCGTACTATTCCGATGTTTGCCAATGTGCTTTTCAATTATGCACGATTCCTGAAACATAGCAAGGTGATGGGAGTATATTACGGAGCATTTGAGACTCTCGGACCACTAAAAAAGATAATAGTTCTTCCTGAGACGGAACAAGAGAAACTTACAGTGCCTGTGGTGGACCTTACCAATATAGTTCGTCTGCAGGAGATAAACACAGCAGCTTCGAGTTTCCGAGATTTCGGAATGATGAGTGCGTTTTCGGATATTCTTTATGACACAGGTATAAGTGAACTGGACTCTACGATAAAAGATATTTCGACAGCTTTGGAAGATTTGGATTTCTATATTCAGACATGTCGAATAGACGATATACGCCAGGGAGAGTACATGAAGGTACTGGAGGAGAAGATTAAAGAGTTTTGTGAAAGTCCTTATACTAACGAGGCTCAACGTACGCTGATTTCGGAAATTCATATTCAACTGAAGAATTATGAATTTGTGGCAGATTGCGATTATATCAACGTTGAGGCGGCAATAAAATGGGCTATAGACCACAACATGATACAGCAGGCATACACTATGGCTAAAGAATACCTTATCTCGACAGCTTATGACATTCTACAAGATCTTAATCTTAAAGACGCTTTGATGAGAGAGCTGGGTATTCCGAATACCAATAGTTCGACCAATATGTATAAGCTAAGAGAAGCCTTAGGAAGTATATTAAGAACTAAAAAAGGAAGGGTCGGTAGTGGTTATGTTATTTACGATAACAGATGGAGGAACTCAGTGGTAGCTCAGGAATTGGTACGCAGAGATAAGTATTTTCGTGAGATAACGTTACCTTACCAAAAAATTGCGGACCGACGTAATAACCTCAATCATGCAAGTACGCACGGAAGCCAGCAGGCTGCTTCTGGTTCATTTACTGACTATCAGAATGAGTTTCGCACCAACTGGCAAGACTGTGTAAATGTGTTGGATAGTTTATGAAATGGAAAGGAGATAGCCTTTCTTTTTGATGGAGGTGATGGTGAGGGAGGGGTCGGTGAGCAGGCGGC
>CAYNUE010000144.1:0-6287 GCA_964400325.1 uncultured Sangeribacter sp.
AACTGCGCACTTCCTCATCCGATCCGGCGCGCGAATTGATAATGTCGCTGATGTCGGCTTTGAGTGTCACCAGACCGTTTTCATCAACAACGGCGATGTCGGGGTTGGTCGAGCGCCAGAACACCTGCGGCAGCGTTACGTTCTCAGGCCATACTTTTGCTGTGAGCTGGAATGTTTCGCCCGGCACACCCTTGATTTCCTGAGTCTCACCCTCGATCTTGACGGGAGTTACCATAGCGTAGCTGTCGAAGCGGTCCCAGCAGGTAAAGGCGTCATAGTAAGCGTCCATCACCGACTGGTCGCCCGGATCCTGAAGCCAGAGCTTGCCGGTGTAAGTGCTAAACGTGGTGTTGGGGGCTGTGGGCGGTACCTGAGCCGTGATGCTGACCGTCTTTGCGGGAGCGTCCTTGAAAGCGTTCGCGCCTATGGTCTTTACATTGTGACCCATAATGATTGATTCGAGTTTGGAATTGCCTGCGAAGGCCGATTCGCCGATAGTTTCTACCGAAGGCGGCACGATAACCTCGGTCAGGCCTGTGCATCCGCTGAAAGCCTCGTCGCCGATAGTCACCAGGCTGCTGCCAAGGACAAGTGTGTCAATCTTGTTGCAACCCTTGAAGTCCGATGCCGCGATTTCAGTCATCATATTGCCGATGATCAGCTTCGTGATTGAAGTCCGGCCGCTGAAATAGCCTTCGTTAAAGGGACGACCTACAAAAAGTTTTTTGATATAAGTATTGGTGAAAACAGCCTTGCCAAACGCAAGGTCCTTTTCGCTGTCGACAAGCGCTACTGAATCCAAATTCCTGCAATCATAGAACGCATTGCTACCGATACTGTCAACCGAAGCGGGAATTGCTATTGTAGTCAAATTTCTACAGCTTCGGAATGCGTTATCAGGAATTGCAGTGACGTTGTCGCTGAGTTTTACAGATTTGAGAGAAGTTAGCATCGCAGAGCTATTGTCGGCATAGTTCCAATCTCGACCCATGTAAAGACTATCCACATGAGCATCTTTTAAAGCATTTTTACCTAATTCCAGTAAGTCATTGCAGTTTTCCACCTCAAAATTGATCAGTTTTGAGCAATAGCTGAAAGTTGATTCGCCAATGTAATTAACTGATTTCGGAATAAACATTGAAGTTAGGGAGTTGCCACCGGCAAAAGTATAGGCAAGCGAATCAATAGTCTGAGGAACTTTGATATCGGTCACTTCCTCACCGCCAATATAAAGATGATGAGCATAATTGAGGGGATTGGCCTCTACGTTACCAAACTTTATTTTACAAAGAGCTTCAATGCTTGCAAACTCGGCTTTAGTCAAGCCACTGCATCCGTAAAAAGCATTTTCGCCAATAGTCTGGACTGAGTTTGGAATTCCGACTGAAGTTATATAACTTCCTCCGACGAATGTATAATTAAGCTCATCAATTCCATCAGGGATAACAACCTCAGTTATCTCTTCTTCGTTGATATATAGATGAGCTGCCTGTGAGAGCGGATTGGCATCTGCGTTGGCAAATTTTATTTTACACAGAGCCTCTACGCTTGCAAAATCGGCATATTTCATGGAGCGGCAGCCGCTGAATGCATCTTTTCCGATAGTCGTGAGGACTTCCGGAATAGTGATTGAGATTAAATTTCTACAGTTGCTGAAAGCAAGATCTTTGATTTCAGTTACAGTGGCCGGAATGTTAATCCCGGTAAGAACGGAGCAACCGTTGAAAGCGCTTTCTCCAATGGTATGGAGTATCGAACGAGAGTTTAATTTGACAGAGTTTAGCTTTGTGCAATCTTTGAAAGCATTCGGCCCGATAGCTGTGACGTAGTAACGCACGGGATTGTCAGGATCGCTTTCGTCAGTGAAGCGTTCGGGAATATTCGCCTCTGTCATCTTGCTATAATCGCCTTCAATCAGAACTGCCTCGCGATTCTCAGGATTCTCAATAAGGCGGTATTTGAATACATCATCAGTAAATACCTTAGTAGCAGTGCCGTCAACTGAAATATCATTGAAATTACTCCATACAGAGGCAAGATAATCAACAAGTGTATTTTCAGGAATATCGAGAGTGGCATTTTTGTAAGTGTCGTCGCTAAAAACATATTTAGAGATTGCAAGCGGAGTTTGCCAAGATACTTTTACCGAGGTCAGGTCACTACATCTGGAGAAAGTGTTGATGCCGATAGATTTTACGGATTCGGGAATCACGAGGTCAGTAACTTCTTCACCGCTAATATATAAGTGGTGGGCATAGTATAGCGGATTTGCAAGATAATCTGCGAACTCAATTTTGCAAAGCGCTTCTACGCTTGCAAACTCGGCTTTTGTCAGGCCGCTACAATCGGCGAAAGCCTTCTCGCCGATAGTTTCGATAGAGTTCCCGATTTTTACGGAAGTCAGGGTGCTACAACCGCGGAAAGCCTTTTCGCCTATAGTTTTGACCGAGTTGGGGATTTCAACAGAGGTCAGATTGCTACACTTGTAGAAAGCGTTATTTTCGATAGATTTAACTGTGGAGGGTATTGAAAATTCCCCTTCGAAGGAAAGAGGAGCAAAATAGACGGCTGATTTATCAGGGCCATAAACAAAACCGTCCTCTATGATAGCTCCTTCAGCGGGATAACTTATGCAAATACCATAGGGTAAATATTCTCCGTTCCAAGTATTTCCGGACCAATATAAGAAGGGATTTGTAATATTACCAGGATAAGCAGATTTAATCAGGGCTTTACAACCATAGAAAACATCGTTGCCGATAGTGGTGACAGAGTTGGGGATTACGACCGAAGTCAGACCGCTGCAACCATAGAAAGCATTGTTTCCGATAGTGGTGACAGAGTTGGGGATTACGACCGAAGTCAGACCGCTGCAGCCATAGAAAGCATCGCTGCCGATAGTCTCTACTAAGTTCCCTATTCCAACCGATGGCATTTTTGTGCATTGTTTAAAGGCACTTTCACCGATAGAGGTGACAGAGTTGGGGATTTCGACCGAAGTCAGTCCACTACAGAAGGCGAAAGCATAGTTGCCGATAGTTGCGACAGAATTAGGGATTGTTATGTCTGTTAGGCCGGTACAATTATTGAAAGCGTAATCAGGTAAAGTTGTCACCTGATCGCCGAGTGTTAACGATTTCAAGCCGGTTGATATTGCGGCCTTCTCCGTATAAGTCCAGCTACGACCCATATAAAGGGTTTCAACAGGAGCAGTTTTAAGAGCATCTTTTTCAAAAGCGAGAGTTGTTTCGCCGTCTACAACGGTGAGAGCTGCCAGGTTGCTGCAGTTAGAGAACGCAGAGGAGCAGATAGTCTCGACTGAGTTGGAGATTGCGACCGAAGTCAAGCCTTCACATTTATAAAAAGCATTTTGGCCTATGGTCTTAACGGAAGGAGCTACAGTATACTCTCCTTCGAGCGAAAGAGGAGCAAAATAAATTGCAGATTTATCAGAGCCATAGACCCAGCCGTCTTCAATGACAGCATCTTCTGCGGGATAGCTGATGACAACGCCGTTTGAGAAGGGATTCTTTATAGTATTGGGGTAAGCTGACTTGATCAAGTTCTTGCAGCCGTAAAAAGCATCTTGGCTGATAGAGGTTACGGAGTTAGGGATGATAACCGTAGTTGGATTGCAACGAGAGAAAGCACCTTTGCCGATAGAGGTTACTGAAGTGGGAATTTCAATTGAAGTCAGGCTGCAATCGGAGAAAGCATAGTCACCGATACTCTTGACAGAGTTGCCGATTGAAATCGAAGTCAGACCGCTGCAACCCAAGAAAGCAGCGCCGCCAATAGTCTGTACTGAATTCGGAATTTCAACTGCAGTCAGGCCGCAATCTGAGAAAGCATAGTCGCCGATAGTTGTAACGAAATTAGGAATTATAACCGAAGTAAGACTACTACAATCATTGAAAGCATAGTCGGGAATAGCTGTTACTTGATCTCCAATTGTTAGCGATTTTAGGCCGATTGCTAGTGCTTCCTTTTGGGTATATGTCCAGTTGCGACCCATATAGAGTGTTTCAATAGGGGTATCTGTGAAGGTATTTCCCTCAAAAGTGATATTAGTTTCACCGTTTGCAACAGTGAAAGCAGTCAGACTGGAGCATTTAGAGAATGCATTTTCGCCTATATTTGTGACTGAATTGGGTATTGCCACCGAAGTCAGACTATAACATCTACTGAAAGCAGAACCGCCGATAGTTCTAACCGAGCCGGGGATTTCAACCGAAGGCAGGCTGGTGCATGATTCGAAAGCCCCCTCACCTATTGATGTAACTGAGGAGGGTATTTCAATCGAGGTTAGGTCGGTGCATCCACGGAAAGCATGTTTGCCGATAGAGGTAACGGTGTTGGGAATTTTATATGCTCCTGTTCTTTTTTCGGGATACCGAATAATTTCAGTTTTTTCGAGATTAAAAAGTACGCCATTCTCAGAAACATAATTGAGATTTCCCTCCTCTACGTAAATGTTTTCAAGTGAGCTGCAGGAAGAAAATGCATCGTCTCCAATTACTTGAACCGAGGCGGGGATTTCAACCGAAGTCAGGCCGCTGCAGCCGGAGAAAGCTTGGTCGCCGATAGTCTCGACTGAGTTTGGAATTTTAACCGAAGTCAGGGCGTAACAGGAAGCGAAAGCAGCTTTGCCGATTTCTTTGACTGAATTTCCGATTTCAATCGAAGTCATGGTGTGGCAGTCATAAAAAGCCTCAGTACCGATATAGGTCACAGTATTAGGAATCTTAACCGATGTCAGCTTTCTGCACTTAAAGAAAGAATGATAACCGATTTCAGTTAGGGTATATGTATTATTGTCTTTTTTAGGATAAGCTGGAAGATTCAGATCTCCAGTGATAATATTCCCGGGATTGTCAGTATTGCCCATCCTTGTCATACACGTATTGGAGCTTGAGGCAGAGTAGATAACAGTCTGGCCCTCATAAGTGTATTTGAACTCGCTTGAGCCTAGGGCATACGATGGGAGAGCGATGAGGACTCCCAGAAGCAGAAATAGAAGTTTTTTCATTTGATTTGTTGTTTTAAAGTTTATAATTATTATTGATTGTTATTGTCTAATTGTTGATGGAGGACGGAGAATTTAGAGACAAGCGCCTCCACTTCTTTGAAAATTTCATCGATCTTTCTATCTGCACGGTTCAGACGTATGGCAGGCATAATGTAAGTGAGAGTGGTATAGCCTGTGCTGGTATCAGCATTTTCTTTAGCGGCAAGATCTTTGAGCACTTCAGGTGCATTAGCTTTCCAATTAACTACTCGATTTTCTTTTTTGTGCTGTTTCTCATCTTTGGGTTTATTGTACTTGGGCACATACTGACCTTTATTTTTTACTATATAACCTACAACCAAGCAGTTGTCTTGAATCTGGACAGTATAATTCATGTCTCTTTTCTTGCGTCCGTCGAATACTACTTCAAGCATGGGAGTGGCATGGGCGATGCCTGCGCTGACAGTGAGAGGATAATTTTTAAGCCGTTCGCCGAGAATTTTGGCAAGAGTCTCGAACACGGTGCGCTGCCCATAGGGATGCTTCCCTGCTATCGCCGTGACTTTGGCAAGGGTAAGATCTACGGTGATATTATTATTTAGTTCCTCGACTTCGTTATTGAGCGCGGCTAAATAAGCGGCGAAGTTTTTCAGGAATTCGATCTCAAATCCCTTTCCTGAGATCGTTTCGTCTAAACGCTTGGAAAGCGTACCGTAGCTCATATATACCCACGGCTGCGGAAGCTCTCTGACAGGTTCTCTTAAGGCGAGTAGCAGACAGCGTCCACGGGATTTTTTAACAAATGTGGAGTATTTCTCTAACTGTTCGTTCAAAGTAGCTGCGCCGACCTTGTTTTCGATTATCAGGCAGGGGTTAGCCTTAGTATTATCGGCGGCAAATACCGCAACATCAGTGTGGCGCCACTCGCGTTTTACGCTAAATTCGGCTAAATTCTCCGACAGATATTCAGCGAAAATCTTCTTAAAGACTTCCGGAAATGTATCGCCGATATACTTCAGTACATTCGATACAAAGAGTTCACGGCCATAGCCTGAGATCTGTCGTATAAGTTCGAGAGAAGACGGGGTAGCGTTCATCTTTTTTCGGTGCCTCGGTCGTCCTCTCGTCGGCGGTTTGGGTAGGGTATAAAAATGAAAAAGCGTAGGAGTCTGTATCTGTTACCGTCCTACTGTTGGAGGCTTCTCGCATTGCCTAATCGTAGTTGGACGGCAACGCAGAAGCCCTACGCCGGTATATATCAACCAAGCTGTCGATCTCT
>CAYNUE010000145.1:0-6263 GCA_964400325.1 uncultured Sangeribacter sp.
GGGTTATGAGCCCAACGAGCTACCACTGCTCCACCCCGCGGTGTTATTTTCGACTGCAAAGTTATAACCTTTTTTGAGAGTATGCAAATTTTTGAGCTATTATTATTGTTAATAAAAGTTAATAAGGTGAAGGGCTTAAAAAAAGGCCTAAAAATAGAAAGATTAGGAAAGGGAAATAGGGTAGATATGAAGAATAATTGTTACTTTTGCTCAAAAATCTGCAAAGTGTGCAAATATATCTGCATTACTATAAGGTTGGGCTGATATATGCTGTTGCGTTGCAGAGAAAAATAAAGTCAAGAAGGAAAGATGGTGCTGAAGACAAGAGACAAATTTATCGAGGTTGCGCGTCAGCTCTTTGCTCGTAAGGGCGTAGAGAACACAACCATGAACGATATAGCCTCGGCCTCGGAGAAGGGTCGGCGTACCATCTATACATATTTCAAGAGCAAACGCGACATATTTAACGCTGTCATAGAACGTGAGACTGACCAACTGTTGGCACGTCTGCGTATAATTGTGGCTAAACCCATATCACCGGAGGAAAAATTGCGTGAATATGTTGATTGTCGTTTTGAAACCATGCGTGAGATTGTGTCGCGCAATGGTTCTCTTCGTGCGGGTTTCTTTCGCGATGTGCGTAAAGTGGATCGTGCACGTAAGATAATCTCCAAAAGAGAGATAGCCATGCTTGAGGAGATACTACGCGAAGGTGTGGAGCAGGGGTGTTTCCACATAGAACATTGCCATCATACGGCTATCATGATAACCCATGCTATCAATGGTCTTGATGTGCCCTACATACGTGATAATCTCACTGAGGAGGGTATAGATAAAGAGAGACTTAAGATATATATGAGCCACCTTATACTCAACGGTATAATGAACCACCGTTAGAGGTAGGCACATCATAAACCCTTTAAGAGCCTTATATTCCACTTATGTATATCAACTCCATGGGCCACTATGTGCCCGCAGACAGAATTGACAATGCTTACTTTGAGAAGCTCAACGGCCTGACTCCAGATTGGATTGTACAACGCACCGGTATACAGACACGTTCGCGTGCGGGTGAGGGTGAGAATGCTGATACCATGGGTCTCGCTGCCATAGACGAGGCCCTGAAGAAACTTCCTTATGATGTAAAGGATGTAGACTTGATAGTGTCGGCTTCTTATTCGGTGTATGATACTGTGGCTACGCTGGCTCATGTTGCACAGCGTCATTATGGTATCGACAATGCCAAAGCCTTCTATATGTCGGCCGCTTGTTCATCATTTATCAATGCTCTTGAAGTCATAGAGGGCTATTTCGCTGCCGGTAAAGCTTCTAAGGCTTTGTTGGTGTGCAGCGAACATAACTCCTATTACAGTAATGAAACAGATCCTAAGACTGGTCATCTTTGGGGAGACGGCGCGGTAGCCTACTTTATATCGAAAGACCGTCAGAGCGATAGTGATATGAAGATACTTGATGTCTATACCGAGGGCCTCGGTCATATAGGCAAGGGTCCGGCTGGTGTGAAATTACGTCCTAAAGAGGATGGTATCACTATGCCTGATGGACGTGATGTATTTTTGCATGCCTGTAAGTATATGATACACTCTCTCAAACACTCGCTGGCCAATACCGGACTTTCTTCAGACGATCTCAGGACTCTTATCTGTCATCAGGCTAACAAACGTATTGTTGCTCAGGTAGCTCACATGCTTGACTTGCCGATGGAGAAATTTATGAACAATATCGAAGAGCTTGGTAATACCGGCTCTGCATCAGCTCCGCTTGTACTGAGCCAGAATATTGACCAACTGGCTAAGGGTGACAAGGTGGCTCTGATGGTGTTCGGCGGAGGCTACTCATGTGGTAGCTTCATAGTCGAAGTATAAACTAATCAAATCGGATAATTCCGATAAAACTACAAAAATAATAATCCCAACATACACATAACAATGAAACTACTCGAAGGTAAGACTGCACTTATCACGGGTGCTGCCCGTGGCATCGGTAAGGCTCTGGCACTCAAATTTGCTTCAGAGGGCGCCAATATCGCCTTTACTGATCTCGTAATTGATGAGAACGGTAAGAAGACAGAAGAAGAAATAGCCGCATACGGCGTTAAGGTAAAGGGTTATGCCTCGAATGCTGCCGATTTCAAGCAAACTGAAGAGGTGGTAGAACAGGTTAAGAATGATTTTGGTCGGATAGATATACTTGTCAACAATGCAGGTATTACCAAAGATGGCTTAATGATGCGTATGACCGAAGCGCAGTGGGATGCTGTGATAGCTGTGAACCTGAAATCGGCTTTCAACTTCATACATGCCGTTCTTCCCATCATGTTGCGTCAGCGCAGTGGTAGCATTATAAATATGGCTTCTGTAGTAGGTGTACATGGCAACGCCGGTCAGTGCAATTATGCTGCTTCGAAAGCTGGTCTTATTGCGCTTGCCAAGAGTATCGCCCAGGAAGTAGGTTCACGTAATATTCGCGCCAATGCCATAGCTCCCGGCTTCATAGAAACTGCTATGACTGAGGCACTGCCTGATGAAGTACGTAAGGAGTGGACTGCCAAGATACCTCTGCGTCGTGGTGGTAAAGTAGAAGATATTGCTAATGTAGCTACTTTCCTTGCTTCTGATATGTCCGGTTATGTAACCGGTCAGGTGATTCAGGTAGATGGCGGTATGAACATGTGATGCAACTTCTGTCTATATAGATAAAATTATAAAACAAAGGCACACGCCGTGGAAGCCGGGAGTAGCCCGCTCCACGGCGTGTGATTATTCAATAAAGTCAGAAAATTACCGATAGATATGGCAGCTAAAAAAACAGCTATAATATTAGCCGGAGGCGAAGGACGCCGTGCCGGAGGCACAATGCCCAAACAGTTTCACGAACTCTGTGGACGTCCGATAATATGGTGGTCAATGAAAGCATTCCATGACGCTGATCCAGATACGCAGTTGGTATTGGTCCTGCATCCGGGATTTTTTGACGATTGGGATATTATCTGGAATAATCTTCCGGAGAGTGACCGTTTTGAGTATCGCCTGTGTTGTGGTGGACGAAATCGTTGCGAATCGGTGGCTAACGGCCTTATGGCAGAGAGTGCAGTAGCCGGTAATCTTATAGCGGTACATGATGCGGCTCGTCCGTTGGTAAGTCGTGACCTTGTGAATCGTTGTTGGCAGACAGCCGCCAAGACACAGACAGCTGTTCCGGCTGTCCCTGTCACTGACTCATTGCGTAAACTCGGAGCCGATGGTAGCAGTCAGGCTGTTGACCGTAGTCAGTATGTAGCTGTGCAGACACCTCAGACTTTCGATGCAGAATTGCTTAAAAATGCTTATTCCATGCGTAAATCTGGGGAGGTTTATACTGATGACGCTTCTGTAGTCGAAGCTTACGGACACTCCATAACACTATGTGAGGGTGAGCCAATTAATATGAAGGTAACCAATCCGGCTGACTTCATAGTGGCTGAGGCTCTTATGATGGCAGTGGCAACCAAGCCGTCAGAATCATAATAAGCCTCTTGCTTATGGTTGACAAGGAGGTTTTCAACACACCATTGTATTTTCTGAAGGGTGTAGGAGAGGCCCGGGCCAAGCTATTTGGTTCGGAACTCGATATACACACTTTTCGCGATTTACTCTACAACTTCCCTTTCCGCCACATAGACCGTAGTCGTTTTTACCGGATATCTGAACTTACGCAGGAGGCTCCTATGCTTCAGATTGCCGGCCGCTTTATCGGATTCTGTGAGGAAGGGGAGGGAGCTAAACTTCGGCTTACAGGTACTTTTAGTGATGGCCAACAGATGATGCAGTGTGTGTGGTTCCGTAATATAAAATCGATACGTGAGATGTATCGTACAGGAGTAGACTATGTTATATTCGGCAAACCCGTTTATTACTATGGTTATTACAGTATGGCGCATCCTGAAATCGAGATTTACGACCCTCAGAAGCCTCCTTCGGGTTGGCGCGGAGTATACAACCTCACCGAAACGCTGCGTAAACGCGGAATAACGTCGCGACTTATGCAGACATTGGTGGTTAACCTGTTTGAAAATCGTCATCTTACCGAATTACCTGAGGTCTTACCTCCGGAAATAGTATCAGCCAATCATCTAATGCCTTTGCGCGATGCCTTATATGCTATGCATTTTCCTAAAGATGCAGCCCAATTGCAACGTGCCACAGAGCGCATGAAGTTTGAGGAGCTTTTTTATATTGAGTTACATATATTACGCTATGCCAGACAGCGTAATGTGTCTATACAGGGACATGTATTTGCTACGATAGGCAAATATTTCAATAGTTTCTATGCCAATCAGCTGCCTTTTGAGCTTACAGGAGCCCAGAAGCGTGTGCTGCGTGAGATACGCGGAGATATGCGTACAGGACGTCAGATGAATCGGCTTTTGCAAGGTGACGTAGGCAGTGGTAAGACTATGGTGGCTTTTATGACGATGCTCATGGCTGTGGATAATGGTTTTCAAGCTGCCCTATTGGCACCGACTGAAATATTGGCCACTCAACATTACGCTTCTCTTGAGGCCTGGTGTGCCCCACTCGGACTTGAAGTGCGTCTTCTGACAGGTAGCACCGGAACGGCTGCACGTCGTGAAATAGATGAGGGCTTACGTAATGGTACTATAAATTTTGTAGTGGGTACACACGCCTTGCTTGAAGATAGGGTGACATTTGCACGGCTTGGATTAGCGGTAATAGATGAGCAACATCGTTTCGGTGTTGCACAACGTGCCCGTATATGGGCTAAGAATACTACGCCACCTCATGTGCTGGTCATGACTGCTACACCTATACCGCGTACACTGGCTATGACAGTGTATGGAGACCTTGAAGTATCTGTAATAGATGAATTGCCTCCTGGTCGTAAACCTGTAGAGACAATGCTGCGTTATGCCGACAACCGTATGAGTGTCAATCGCCTTGTAGCACAACAGTTACGAGAGGGACGACAGATATATTTTGTGTATCCGTTGATAAAAGAGAACGAAAAACTTGACTTGCAAAGTCTTGAAGAGGGTTATAGAGCTGTTTGTGACACCTTCCGCGATGTGCCGGTAAGCTTTGTGCATGGCCAGATGAAACCAGATGAGAAAGAGCATCAGATGCAACTCTTTGTCAGCGGCAAGACACGTATCATGGTAGCCACAACAGTTATAGAGGTCGGGGTGAATGTGCCTAATGCCAGTGTGATGGTTATAGAGAATGCTGAACGTTTCGGCCTGTCGCAGCTTCATCAGCTAAGGGGACGTGTCGGACGTGGGGCAGACAAAAGTTATTGTATACTTATGAGTAAAGCCAATATGTCCTCTACCACACGTAAACGCCTTACAATAATGACTGAGACTACCGATGGATTTCTTATATCGGAAGCTGATATGAAACTACGTGGTCCTGGTGATATGGAAGGCACTCAACAGAGTGGTTTGGCATTCAGTTTGAAAGTAGCTGACTTGGCTCGTGATGGTCAAATATTGGCTCGTGCCCGCGAAACAGCTTTACAGGTACTTGATGCAGCTCCACAACTGTATCTTAGTGGAAATGGAGCAAATTCTCGAAATAATGATAAATCTTCACAGAATACATTATCATTAGCTTCTGAAAGCATTGACATAATAAGTGGAGAACTTAACCGTAGATTTGCTCATAAGATAGACTGGTCACAGATAAGCTGAGAAGCTTTGTAAGCAAAAGCATACTGGAAATTGTTATACCTCATAGAGAATATTCCATACGAGGAGTATCCTATAGGACATGAGAGAAAAAGAATTTCTACCACTGATACGTGAGAAACTAAATATAGAAGAGCTTAACCCGATGCAAGTCAAGATGATGGCATCGGCCTCCGAGCCACGCGATATAATGTTGTTGTCACCTACAGGCAGCGGTAAAACGTTGGCATTTTTGTTGCCTGTACTGAAATTGCTTAAACCGTCTACAGGTCGTGTGCAGGCTGTGATAATAGCTCCTTCAAGAGAATTGGTGATACAGATTGCTAATGTTGCACGTGAAATAGCTGCAGGTTACAAAGTGACTGTGCTTTATGGCGGTCATAAAGTAGAAGATGAGGTCAATTCACTCAGTGTAGTGCCTGACATAATTGTTGCTACGCCTGGCCGTTTGCTTGACCATGCTCGACGCCGTAATGTAGACTTGTTACCAGTACGCATACTGGTGCTTGATGAATTTGACAAATCGCTTGAACTGGGTTTCGAAGATGATATGGCT
>CAYNUE010000146.1:0-6100 GCA_964400325.1 uncultured Sangeribacter sp.
TTATAGATAGGTCTTTATTATGATAAGCCAAATGACAACGAGTGTCACAAGTGACGTATATTGTCAGTAAGAGCAAAACTTATAGACATGCGAAACAATTGGGTTTGAACCCTCTGACCCCATTTTAAGTGCCTATCACTGAAACTTACCATACAGCGTTGGAGTCACAGGGTCCCATGCTCCCCTACCTCAGGGGCCCAATGTAAACAGGGAGTCAATGTAAATACCCGGTTAAAATCAGGCTTAATCATAAAGCGGTGAACTGTCAGAGTCCACCGCTTTAATATATAGAATATGCTTAAATAATAGTTATTTCACGTTTTTTTCAATCCTTACAGAGCCATCGGAATACACCGTGCGTGAGATGCAGATGCCTTTAGGCTCAGTAATCCTTCTACCCGTTAGATCATAGTAATATATTTCTACAGGTTCTGATAAAGCTTCAACAGAATTTATTCCACTAAACCCTTCAACTTTCACTTTATTAGCGTTCTCAACGACACCTGTGGCACTATTAAGAAGAAGCACAACTGCATAGAGTTGATCTTTGTCTTGTACAAGTTCCTGCCCTCTCACGTTCACCACTTCTGATAAAGCAAATGTATGTGACATGGGAAGAGGGGTATTGATACCAAAATCAGCGGGTAGCTCGTATCCTTCTCCTTTTAAATTGGTATACGCTAATAATATATCATTGTAGATAACGTCGCGCACACCACCTCCACCATTTACAAATTGTTCCCAATACTCTGCGTAGGGAGTTTCAAGAAAACTTGTTTCTCCGGCATATTTGTTAGTTTGTATCCAAGTATCCTTTGTCAGTCCATTTCCTAAAAGCATAAAGACTTGCCTATAGGTATCATCTTCATTTTTCTTGGCAAATATTGTCTGAGCGTCTATCTTGATAGCTGTCTGCTCCTGATCAGTAAAATTGGCTGTTACGGCTATATCGGCAGGGGCAAGTTTCTGACGGTAGTCTTCCCATACCCTGTCAATTCCAAACTCAGTGCCTGACCCATATCCTGAGTAGGCATCTGTATGGGCTGTTCGGTCAATCCACGCGTCAGGATAGCCTATAATATCATTAGGATAATCACTAGGCGAAACCACTTCCATCTCGTCACCGGAATGATATGAGATGCCGATGAAATCATTAGGATATAGATGACTCATAATTTCAAGTCCTACATACCCGCGAGGGCAATAGCCACACCACGTGCCTGTGTATTCCTCCAAAATAGGTTTATGCACCGGAATAAAACTCAATATATTCAGATTGCCCTCTGCAGCATTCTTGGCAGATGTATTCTCACCAGAATTAACACTACTTACCTCTACTACCAAAGAATGGTTACCAGTATCCGTATTGGTAATCATGTCCCACGATAGAGGCAACTCAAACAATGATGTGCCAAATACAGACGGCTCCAACGGCGAGTCAAAGCTATACACATCTTCCACCGCCTCATGACCGTCGAGCAGGACTGCGTAACGGATTGTGGATATTGGATTTCCACCGGTATTACGTACTCTGAGCGCAATATTACTGTCTTGCAATGGAGCAATATTGATTTCACCTACACGCATGACGTCAAGGCTGTTTTCAGGAAAATCACCTGTCACCACAACGTTTATTACCGGAGAAATATATGAACTCTCTGATACATTATTCCATGTCTTGTAGCTTCGGTTAGTATGAATGAAGAAACTTTCTGTGAAATAAGTGTAATCAGTTACCACAAGCGGCATCTTTTCTTCAGTGCCAAGTTCTGTCATCACAAACGAATATCCCACATAGACACCTTCAGCCGGAATTTCAAACGGTGTGTCAAGAGTAAGGCTTATGAAGCCATCAGCTGCTGTGCAGGGGTATGAGGCTATATCAGGCACATTTACTTTATTCTCTACAGTAAGCTCATTAGATAGCCATATTGAATAATTACCTATGCCTGCACATTCCACTATAGGAACACTGATTTCGGAAATAGTCTTTCCTATCATTGCAGGGTCTGTGATGTGCATCGCAACATCATAAGACTCTTGTTTTGAGGTACCCCAAAGAGACTGATCTGCCGGATTGTTACTCCCGTAATTAAAATTGGTATATCCCTCCGCACCATTTATGGTTCCGGTTAATGCAAAAGCACCGAGGATAATTAAAGCAAACTTTTTCATTTCACAGATATTTTAGCTACCTTGGCTGTGCCATCAGTAAAGGTTGTTCTCTTAATGAAAATTCCGTTAGAAGGATTAGAAATCTTCCGACCGGCGAGATCATAAAACTCTACTGTGCTGACTTCACTGCCATTATTTGCAATTTCCTTTACACCATCAGTACCGTAATAAACAATATCAGTGTAATTAGTAACTCCATCAACAGTGTACAAACCTTGTACTCCAATAGAGTCATAACCACCGGTATAAATCGCTATCATGTGAGTTCCTTGCATTACATACAACTCTGAAGTGCCTATACCACCACCTATTTCATCATTAAATCTATAGGGTATGTCAGTAATCATTTCTGTCAAGCCCGGATATTCATCAGGATAAAACTCCATGGGTTCATCATCTATAATCACATTATAGTAGTAATGCTCTTTATCAAGAAGATTGCCCTCTGTTGAGATGATAGGAAGACGGAATTCAAGTATTGCAAATCCGTAATATTGCCAGAGTTCCTCATAACTTAGTATTTCCGGATTTATAGGAGTGGCTGGTTTGAGCACAAATGGACTTACATTAGGATTGCCATAATAATCCAAGTAATATAACTCTTTTGCACTGGCATTTATAACGATGGCATCATCCTTTGAAACAGGTGATAAGGTACATTCAGCTGCATCATAATTGAAAACGAGTGAAGCATAGCCCTCAGAAGGACTATCACTTTGACAGGCTTCTACACTTGCTCCTACAAAATAGACGTAGTGATAGTTGGCTTCTGATGCACCTAAATATTGGTAAGAATCAAAAGTAACCTGACCGTCGGCAATATTTCCTACAGCCCAACTGTTTTCTAATCCAGGATAAATCTCACCAAGATAGAATTTATCTCCTACCACTGCCGTCTTTACTTTCAATCCGTTGTCCCCATCGTATATGAGCTGAGCCTCCTTAATTTCAGCTTCTTCTGGAGCAGTTGTGGCAACAGCATCAAAAGGATAATAGGTTTGGCCGCCTGTTGCCAACCATGCCCAACTGTTGTCGTCCATATAATAGTAACCCATTACATATCCCTCTTCCTCAATCTGAGTATAGCTGCCATCGTCATTTATTTTAAAACGTATCTCATTGTTGTCTGTGACCATCTCGGCGTCTATTCCTGCAAATCCAGCATTTATGAGACGCATTTTGCTCACTCCCCATAGATACTCATCTCTATCCATAATTGCTTGTGGAAGCTTAAAGACTATCTCATCTCCTTCCTTTTCTCCTTTCATGTAGGTATTTGTCGGCGTTCCTATCACTGGATTTTTGAAATAGAAAAAGCCGTCATCACCCTCCACAACATCACCAATCACATATTGATCATCAACAATATTGTATACGTATTCATACGTTGAGGGATCCATACCAATATTGTATGAGATGCCATTACGATAATACGACTTATGAATACCTGCTGGCACCTCAGAAATTATGTCAGAAACTCCGATGCGCTGAGGAGCTGCCTTGACATGCTTTTTACCGGCCAATGAGGGAATCTGACTCATTGCTGATAATTGTCTCGGGTAGGCTTCTCCTCCGATAAGGAGGTACCCCGTAAGGACAAAAATAGGAAAAATCTTTTTCATAAAACTATCTTTAGGTTAATAATCACGATGTCAAAAATTATATATTTCTGTTAATACAGATAAAAAACAGATGCGCAAAGTTATACTTCACGCATCTGTTTTTATAATAAACCTGGTAGAGTTATGTTCGAAATCGGGATTTTGAAACAAAAAACACCTACTATTCAAGATTTTTCGCGATTTTATCTTTCTCCTTAGTCATTTTTGCTTTTGTTTTGAGATATTCCGACGGAGTTAGCCCTGTGTATTTCTTGAAGGCGGCAATGTAAGTAGAACGCGCCTTGAATCCTACTTTTTGTGCTATTGCTTCGATAGTGAAGGAAGTGTAGTCTGGATTATCAAGATAACGGCACATCTCACGGATACGGTATTCATTAAGAAGCGTATTGAAATTTTTAGAGAACGAAGAATTGAGTTCAGCCGATACTACCTTTGTCTTTTCATCACACAAACGAGCAAGAGTGTCAATAGAGAAATCTGGTTCATAGATTACTTCGCTATGTTCCATTATATCTACAATTTTTGATAAAAGCTCCAGATTGCCAGATTTCTCTTCGTCTGTTGTCAAAGATGATTTACGGCCTCTTTTAAGTTCGTTAATTGTATTTTGCAAAGTGATTTTTTCTTGTTGCTCTACGACCTCTAATTTTTCAAGCAAATGTTCGTTTTTGCGACTCAGTGTTTTGTTTTTCCTAATAACAACAACTGCAAATACAGCTAAAATCAAAACCAAAAGTGAAACAAAGACAATAACAATGTTTCTAAGGCGCTTTGCATCTATTTCCTTCACTAACTGAACATCAATGTCGAATATTCTTTTCTTCAAGTGTGGCTCACTGTAAAGAGAAATAGTGGATAGAGTCAATAAGGAGTCTTTTGTTATATAATATCTTAACAGAGCATCTTTGCGAAGATCTGGCTTTCCCATCTCTCCATAAAGATCAGCTTCCATCAGACATGCTCCCGGAACCACCTCATACAATCCATATTTCTCTGCAAGTTTTTGTACTTCCTTGGCATAGTAAATAGCTGAATCGTAGCGGTTGGTTAGAGAATACAAGCTGGCAAGGTCAAAAAAGAGTTGTATTTTCACTTCTGCAGCATCGACTTCTATATTTTTCCCAGGGTCAATCGAAGCATCCTTATTTTTCAACATATTATAAAATATTGATGCTGCCTCATCGTATTTGCCCTCATTGATTTTGAGATACCCCAAAACGTGTTCTTTTGTAAAGGATTGGAGAGGGATGCTATCCACAATAGGTAAGTCATAAAATTTTAACAATGTTGGAACGGCTTTTCTCAAGATGGCTGTATCGAAACTCATGGCTATCAGATTATTCACAGGGAGTGTAGACAATGAAATGTTATTAGCCCTCATAAGATAGTCAGCACTCTGTCCATACCAATTAACTATTTCCCCTTCCCTTTCTCCTGGATAACTTGATTCATAAATTGACAACACATTACCTATACAATTTGCTGCCAATCCCATATATTCATAATTGTGATGCTTGCTGGCTATGTCGTATACGTCTTGAAAAAATGAATAGGCCTTTCCATAATCATAAAAGGGAAAATAATAGAGGTTTCCGGCATTAAGCCTTGCCGATAAGCCTTGTTTAAGACTCTCCTCAGAAGAGGTGTTTATATCACGCTGGGCTACTACTACATAATAAAGCAACGCACTGTCAAGCTGGTTATTCTGGTGGTAATCCAATGCTTTCTTCAGTAATGTCTCATCAGATAGACTTAGCAAATATTTCGGAAAAGCAGCTATAGATGGGGCCGCATTTATGGCATAAGTTGCTACCGAACCTAATAGCGAACTGAATGAAAAAATCAAAATAACTAGGTAATAAATAATATATGATTGGTGACGCATAGAGTCAGTTCAAATGAATCTTTGCAAAGATAATAATTAATGACATAAACGAATGCTATTATAGGAAATACAGGGTCGCTTTTTCCTGAAAAAGTGGAATCGTATCTGATTATTATAGTACCTCTGTCCTTACCATTGAAAATTTCAATGATAAGGGTATAGTTATTAAAAATTTATGCTAATTATTTGCCTGTTTCCAAATAGAAGGAGGACAATTATACTTGGCAGTGAATAATTTTGTGAAATGTGAGCGGTTGCGGAAGCCTACTTGTATGTATGTGTCAATTACGCTCATGCCCTTGGCAAGCAGTTCCGCCGCTTTCTCCAAGCGATGTTCAATAAGCCATCTTTGTGGAGATAGAAGTGAGATTTTTGCAAAATCACGCTTGAAGGTAGCCAAAGAACGCCCTGTGTAAGT
>CAYNUE010000147.1:0-6050 GCA_964400325.1 uncultured Sangeribacter sp.
TGCCCTGTGCTCTCGGTGAAGACCCTCGTAAACTCTTGCCTCCTGTGTTTGGCAAGGTGGATGTGGATCCTGTTGTCAAGAAACGAGGCGCGCTGCTTCTTACCTTGATAGAAAAGGATGATGTTAAACGAAATTCGATAGTGTCCGATAAAATCGTTGCGGTTGGATTGAAGGATTCGGAAGGTTCGGCTAAAATCGTTGAGAATTTAACCGAAATAGGAATGTTGATACTGCATAAGAAGCGCAAAGAAGATCAATTGGTGTTTCCCGTCAAGGATTTACAGGTGGTTGTTCCCGCTCAGATTCCCAACGGGGTAGTGAAGTATCCTAATGGTAAAGACCTGTATATACTGCTTAAACTTGAAGCTGCGAATGAAGCATTAACGGCGGTATTGGATGTTACGAAGCTGAATCCGGACTATGATGCTTCTTATGCATGTATTGATGAACTCATGGTCGAGAAGAAATAGATGAGAGATTTCTATATTTTACTCGGAATTAAATTCCTCCTGCTCGATAATGGTCAACGAAAGTCCTTTGTCTTGGATGGTCTCATTTTTGATGAGTGAGAGGCGGTAATGGCCATAAACAGGGGCTGGTTCTGCCGCCAGGGGGATGTCGGTGGTTGGATAGGTGTATTGTTTCGGGGTTTGTAGGTTCCCGATGATGCGGTTGTAAAGGTTTTCAAGGATTTCCGCGCGGGTCGTCTTGTTGCGGATTTCACATTCCCAAAGACGAATGACATGCCAACCGGCATTTGCGAGTTTGTTGCCAGTTCTTATATCACGGGCTTGATTGGTCTCGATTTTGGATTGCCAAAAAGCGATGTTGGATTTGGGTAGCCGGTAATACTTGCACCCTTCGTGTCCGTGCCAAAAGCAGCCATCAATGAATACGACCGTTTTGTATTTGGGCAGCACGATGTCGGGTGTGCCGGGCAACTTGCGGTCGCAGACACGGAAGCGCAAGCCTTTGGAAAAAAGGAATTTCCGAACCAACACCTCGGGTTTGGTGTCTTTGCCGTGGATAGCCGCCATGCAGCGGCTCCGTTGCTCAGGTGTCATCGTGTCGGACATAGCTTGTTTTGTTGTATTGGAATACAAAAATAAGGAGGATTTTGAAGAAACAGGATAGTTGTCGTGAAGTGGATTTTAGGTATATTCGTAGGTGTTTAGGAACCAAAGACAGGAGGAACAGCTATGAATAGAATTATCTTAATTGGCAACGGCTTTGACTTGGCGCATGGATTACCGACACGGTATGAAGATTTTATCAATTGGTATTGGGAGCAGAGATTGAAGGGGTTTGCAAATAATGATACCAATGTTGATAAGGATGCTTTGTGTGAGTTTATCATATCGAGTGAAGCACAAATAAAGGGAGACAACGAAGTGACATGGAAGAAGTTCTACGAATATAGAAAAGAGATATGTCCTAACCGGACGTCTGCAATGGGATATTTTTTCTATTTGAAAGATTTTCTTTACAGCTATAAAGCGAATTCGTCTTTGTTTTTGAACAATATTTGTAAGGGAATCACGCAGAAAAGATGGGTCGATATAGAGAACGAGTATTATCGACTTTTAGTTCAATGCAAGGTGGAAAATAGGAATATTGGGTGTTCCGTGCAAGATTTGAATGATCAATTAAAATGTTTACAGGAAAAATTAGTTGAGTATTTGTATGGGTATATGTATTACACAGACATAAATAAGGATATAAAAACGTTTATTTATGAACCGATTAAGGTGAGAGATGTGGCAGTGTCTGCGAAGGAGAACTTGGTTGAATGGTTTCAGTATTGGCTACAGCAAGACGAAGAAACATGGACACAGAAAATGCATCAATATGAACTCAATAATGATTTTATTAAGGATATGATAGACTTTCGGCAAGACTTGATAGAATGTCGAGAGACGGAAGGGCATAAGGAATCAGACGCAGACATAATAGAACGATATAATAGATGCCATCCAACTTTGGGGCTTCTCCCAGATAACATCTTATTGTTGAATTTTAACTACACGATAAATGCCGAACAATATTTCATTAGGATGAAAGATTGCATCAAATTTAACAATATACATGGTCGACTAGCAGAAGAGGATAGTCGTGTCATCTTTGGTTTTGGAGATGAATTGGATGACAAATACAATCAATTATTGTCTCTGAACGATAATGAGTGTTTGAAGAATATAAAGTCGACTAAATACTTGGAATCAAGCAATTACAGAGATATGTTGTCTTTTATAGAATCTGCGCCTTATCAAGTTTACATTATGGGACATTCTTGTGGAATTTCAGACAGAACCTTACTTAATACCTTGTTTGAACACCGCAACTGTGTTACCATTAAACCTTTCTATTACAAAAAGGATGATGGTACGGATAACTATTTGGATTTAGTTCAAAACATTAGTCGTAATTTCACCGATATGAAACTGATGCGGGACAGGGTGGTGAACAAGACTTTTTGTGAACCGTTACCGCAGAAAAAGTAGTTAAATAAGTACAATTTGATATCTGTTAGGCTTTGTTGGTATCAAAAATAATGTCTTGTAAAAATGGTACTTAATAGGTAAATTTGCAAATATTGATAATGGTTGATTAACAAAGAGTAATGAATCAAAAACAATATAATGAACCTTTTGAACATTGTCAATGATGTTCTTGTCTATTCCTTTGAGAAAGGGAAACATAAGGATGTCATTATGCATAGGGTTGTCTCACATCGCATGGATGTACTTTTGTTTGTTGTTATATATTTCATTAGGTGTATGCACAAACAAAGAACAGATATCCCTCAATTGGAAATAGAACTACATTGATAGCCACACGATGAGATATTTTTATAGGTTATAATATAAAAACATCATTATGAATACGCTAAACATATTGGTACTGTCAGATATTCATTTGCAGAAAATGGAGGCAAATGATCAGGGTCTTGTTTTGAATGAATTATTTAAAGATTTAGAACAGCAATTGCCTATCTCGGAAAGAGAGAATAATTGGTGTCTGATTGCAGGAGACTTAGTTCAGACAGGCATAGATTTGTTATATGATAGTTTTACGGAGAAATTTTTAGCTCGATTAAACACATATGTTCCTAAAAATCAAGTTTTATTTACGCCTGGAAATCATGATTTTAATCGGGAGGCGTTGTCTGTCAACAAGGAAGAACATAATGCGCTGTTATCATTGGATAGTGAAAATGAGGCAAATGAAAAATTAGAAGATAACACTTATATTGAACGAAAATTTAGGCCTTTTATTCAATTTGCGAAATCAAAATTGAATAATAGTTTTGATTTCGATATTCGAGGATATTATGCTGAGCTTACTGCAGAGATTTCTGTATTTGCTTTAAATTCCGCATTAACATCTTCTGGTGGCGATTTGGGATTCCCTAATGATCAAGGAAATCTTATTATTGATACATCAAAACTATATGAATGGATTGAAAAGACAGAAGGTCGGAAAAGGATTCTTTTTATGCACCATCCTCTTTCTTTTCTTAAAGATATGTATCAGAGTGAGTTGGAAAAAATTATTCAGCAGCACATTGACATTTTTATTTTTGGACATGTACACAATGAAGATTTTCATATAAGAACACACCCTTTAAAAGATTCTTTAAAGGAGATATTATACTTGCGTTCGCCACAACTTTACAGTTCTAAAGAAGATCTTAATGGATATTCTATTCTCAGAATAGTAGGTAATACTATAGATATGATTTTCCGGCAGTGGTCTCCACGAAGAAGAACCTTTCAAAAGGGGGCGGATTTTGCAAATAATGAAGATGGAAAATATTTATATGTTCCTAAGTCTGAAGAGATAGCCGATACGATTTATAAAAGTCTCGAAGATGATCTTAAAGAGGATTTGGAAATTATGGGATATACTCCCGCTTGGGAGGAGCGTATCTTAAGTCGAGAGTGGTGTAATCGTAACTCTCAGCTAAAGCCTTTATTTTATCATGAAGTTCTCAATACACAATCGAATGTTCTTATTGCATCACCGGCAAATTATGGACTAACATGTTATGGAAGATATTTAAGGATGAAGATGTGGGAGATAAAGCGGCAACATTGGCTTTGGATCGATTTGGCGGATTTTAAGATCAATCAACTTGAAGGGAAGTTTGGACGTCTTAAAAATCAATGGAATATCAGGTTAGAGGAAATAAAAGGCATTATTGTTGATAATTGGACTTTCAATAATACTTCAGCGCAATTGCTTCTTGACAAGGTAAGAAAGAGTTACCCGAATATACGTCTTATTGTGTTAGGACATTCGGAACAGATTTCCTCAATAGAGGGAATGGATTGCGATGAGAGATTTAAAGGATTTGAACATTTTTATTTAAATGCTCTTCCGCGAAAGAGTATGCGTTCGATAGTTGATGATTTTACCAAAAGTCACCATATAAGACTTAATGAGATAGACGAGAGTTCAATTATCTTGGATAGACTCACAATGGATCTCGATGATATTAATATGTTCCGTTCGCCAACAAACTGCATCCATATGTTGTTTGCATTTAAGGAAGATTTTAATGAAAGACCAGTTAATCGTAGCCGCGTTTTTGATAAAATTCTAAAGAATCTGTTTAATGATTCAGGGCTTAGATATAATGGTGAATTAACAGAGGAAGACTGTAAACTTATTATGGGGGCTCTTGGTTATCAATTGTTTCGAAATAAGAATCATCGATTCACCAAAGACCAACTTGAAAGTATAGTCATAACCACATATAAGAATAGATTTTCCAAAAATGAAATAGAGAAGATTTTGCAACTTCTTATAGACAATAAGATCATTGTCGAGGTTGCAAATACCTATAGATTTAGAGCGGTTTTCTGGGAATATTATTTTACGGGATTTAAAATGTATCAAGATGAGAATTGCTTTAAGGAAATGGTGAAAGGTAAAAATTACCTTATCCCTGACATTATGGAATTTTATTCAGGCGCCAATCCAAAATGTAATGAAGCACTAGATTTACTCAATGAAGAGTTGGTAAAACTATTGCATTCCGTACGGGATGGGTTAGGTTTCAAACCATTTAATCCATATCCGAATTTTAAATGGAATCTTAATGAGCATATTTTAGGAAAGTCAAAGGATGAACTAGATAAAGAGATTAAGGCCTCAAGACTGCCGATACATGTCAAAGATGATATCTTGGATGAAAATTATGACCAAACAAGGCCATTTAACCAATCAATACAATTGGTTATGGAAGAGTATGATGTTTTGAATCTAATGTTCATCGTGAAATCAGCATCGCGTGTGCTTCGCAATTCAACATTAGCAGAAGAGGAGAAAAAAATAGAACTCTTTCAGAACATATTATTGGGATGGAGAGAAATAGCAAATGTTATAATGTATCTTAGTCCACTATTGGCAAAAAATGGTTATGGAGGAGTTGGTGGAGCCAAATTTCAGTTAACGGGCGAATTTCCCAAGGAAGTCGAGCATTGTTTACGTGTTATTTTGAGCGCTATCCCCTTTAATCTCATCATGTGGTTTAAAAATGACATATATTCAGATAGATTGAGTTATATGTTTAGAGACACTGTAATGGATAGTTCATCGGAACCTATAACTCGCCATATAGCGGCCTTACTTATAGCTGATACAAGGCCACAAGATTGGGATACACATATTCGACATTATATTTCGGAGATGGATAAAAATTCATACTACTTGGGAGATCTCAATGCTACACTCCAATACAACTATGGTATAGCTACACTTAATCAATCTGATGAAGTAAAAACGCGAACTTTGATAAAAGCTTGTATTGCAAAACATCAATTGGGTGTTAAAAATCCAGGTATAGGTTCTATTAACAAGATTGAAGATGAAAAATTACCGCCAAGGTTGGTTTAAAATCCAATAAGAAATATTAAACAATTATGATGAGTGAAACTGAAAGATATATAATTGATTGTTAAATTATGTTTTCTTGTTTTTTTTCAATTCATCTCCTCCTCTCCGACATCACCACATTAAAGGTGGATGCTATTGTCAATGCGGCC
>CAYNUE010000148.1:0-6042 GCA_964400325.1 uncultured Sangeribacter sp.
AATCGTATCGATCAAGAGTATCGAGGGCGTAAGTATAGTCTACCACCACATCAAGTAAAGAACGGCTATCTTCGGTCAGTTTCTCCTGATTTTGAATAGTGCGTCCAAGTACTTTCACCAACTGGCTCAACTCGTCATACTTCTGTGCTGCCACACGTTCATTGATTACGTATCCCTGCAGAAGATACTGTTTCAAAATCTTATTAGCCCAGATACGGAAAGCAGTAGCGTTCTTAGAATTGACACGATAGCCCACTGAAAGGATAGCATCAAGATTATAATGATCAACTACCTCTATTGTCGGACCACGAAAACCACGATTCACGACTGTTTCCATTTTGGAAATAGTCGCATCTCGCTCTAATTCTCCAGACTCGAATATATTCTTCAGGTGCTTTGAAATAGCAGGTACTTTCGTACCGAAAAGCTCTGCAATCTGACGCTGGGTAAGCCATATTGTATCGCCATGAACAGTTACGTCCAACTGAGTTTCCCCATTGGGCGTTTTATATATCACAAGCTTTGTTTCGTTATTCGTTTCCATAATGCAAATTAATAAAAAATCCTGATATTTCGACACTTCCGATTTTTAATCATCGTTAGAATACATCCGATTTAAATGTTTACCCTTACTTAAAACATATCCGTTATGTTTTAACTTAACTGTATACTGCATAAATATCGGTCAATAGTAGATAGAGCTACGTCATAGAAAGCCGCTACCATTTTCTTTGTGAAACGGTATTCTCCTTCAAAAAACACCCCGGTAAAACCAAGATTCTCTTGAAGGGCATTTACAGCATAACGATTGTTCAAAACGTTCTGCCGGTCGATATTTGATACTGTTAAGTCATTCATATTACAAAATTATTAAATAATTCTTAAATTCCAATTATCTAAATATTAAAAATGTGAGAATAACACCCGATTTTGACCATTTAAACTGGTTGATTGAGCATAATCTCCTGTTAGGACGTATGTCACAGCACACTATAGTCAGATTACAAGTTTACCGACTTTGGCAAAACACTATTGGTTAAGGTAGAAGCGTTAAATTTATCAAGGTAGTAACCTTCAATTAAGAAAACAACATGGTAGTTATCATCACAGGAGCTTCTCATACAGGCAAAACTCTTTTAGCTCAGAAATTACTTGAAAAATATAAGTATCCTTATCTTTCAATAGACCATCTAAAGATGGGACTGATTCGTAGCGGCTATACCGATCTGTCGACAGAATATGACGATGCTTTGACAGATTATATGTGGCCTATTATTCGTGAGATGATTAAGACCGCTATAGAAAATAACCAGAATCTTATTCTTGAAGGATGTTATATCCCATTTGAATGGGCGAAGGATTTTTCAGAGGAATATCTCAATCAAATCAAGCTGTATTGCATTGTGATGACGGAGAATTATATCAAAAATAACTTTTCAGCCATACAGAAATTTGCCAATGTCATAGAATCACGTATTTCTGATGACATTACCATTGAGTCGGTAATAGAAGACAATGCTCATTTTGTGGAAATGAGCAACTATCAAGGTGTAAATACGATTCTCATTAATGGCACTTACACTACAGATATTAATCTATAATCCTGCAAATTATAAGTTTCAGTATCAATGAATTAACCCATCAGAGTAAATTTACTCTGATGGGTTAATTCATTGATACTGAAACTTGAGTACTTAGTTTTTCATTCGCTAAATTATCATTTCGATAAGTCTAACCTTCTTTTGCATCGTCACCAGTTTTGTTGGGACTCTTACAGCTAATGTTAGTATAGTATCAGACGTGTCACTTAATCAGTTTTCTTGTCTTGTTACCATCTTTAATTATGTATATTCCTTTTGGTAATGATGAAAGAATATCGTTGTACATACTCTCCAACTGACCGTGTTTTATCACGGCAACAGAATGTCCCTGCAAGTTATAAATTATGATGTCACCGTTATAATTATCGCCTGTCAGAGATGAGACATTATTTGGACGTGTAGTGGTCAGCGCAATTTCTTTATCACCGTAGATGTACCATAAATTAACACTCTTTACAGTACTTGAAGTCAAATCCAGCTTTGAATTTGAAATGGAGAAGCGATACTTGACATTTGTGTTGCCGTATATACACACCGCCGGTTCATAAGAGTAAGATGAATTATCGGTCGTTACTTCTACTTTGAACTTTCCCTCGTAGTTATTATCCGTAGGATTTATCAAATCACACAAAATATCAAGTCCGCTGGCATTTGCCCCATAAGTCAATGCCACATCACTCGAAAGATAAAGCTCAGGATCACCTTTGTATTGGTCAGGAACAATAACTGTGGCAAATCCATCTTTAACAATGACATCAACCATATTGATAGGATTGTCTCTCACAAGTTGCCATTCTGGAGCAAGCGACGACTTTGTCATAAGTACCAATGTATACTCCCCATTTGAAATTGAGGAAGGTATAGACATAAACTTTTCGATTTTTACATTATAAAACGGAGTGAAATTACTCCACTGTCCACTCGCCAGACTTTTCACTTCCTCACCGTCCTGCAGAAGGCTCCACTTGTAATTAACATCACACGCATCACTCGCACAATTTGTAACCTTGGTGCCCAACTTAAAACTTTGGCCAAGTTTTACTTTAACCTGATTAACAGTTTCATCGTCATTGAGTGTTATGGGAATCATCAAGTCGCACCATTGCAGAGGCAGTTCCGACACATCATCTACCGGATAACAGTTTATCATCATGGCCTGTTTGAAATTATAGCAAACGTTTTTGCCACCTGGCAGACCGTCTTCAGCTCCCTGATTCAATACATTGAGGTCAGTAAATTTATTACCTTTGCCACCGTGTCCCCAGTTTGCATGATATAATCCCGACTCGTTAACACCATCAATGACAAACATGTGACCTACTTCGGAATTATCGGAGTGGGTGTTAGTACCACGGTAGAATACGGGGTGACCGCTGGTAAGTTGGGAATTCAGCATTTCAATCCACTCAGCAGTAGAGTAATGCTCACGATTGAGATATCTACTTTCTGGTGATATAAACAGATGATGCTGGAGATTATATACCATACGATGCTTATTGGTGGTTGACGTACTCAAGCCGTATGTGACATTCATGGTCACACCACATGAATACACCAGTTTCGCCACACTTAGAGCCTCCGTATCGGTATATTCGCCCAAGACATAATTATCAAGTATGTTATCCCAATCAAAATAAAAATCGTCAAGATTCTCACTTATTGTCTCATCATTCTTCGTGTTGACGTAGGTGACAGTACCGATTCCGTGCTCAGGGCTCTTATAATAGCTCAGTATCTCAGCAATGGCCACAGGCCCGCAACCTGCAGCTGCAGAATGTGGACAAAGATCGTTAAATGGTTCAGATTGCGAAAAATTAGCCTTTACCATGGGCGCCACTTCTTGAGAGTAAGCCGTGACTGTCAAAAAGAGTGATAATGCGCACAGACACAATAGTTTTGTATTCATAATTTTATAGATTAGCTCAGATTTATAATTTAAGTTAGTCATACGATAGCGGTAAGTTAATGATGTACCAGTCAACTAACAAGCGCAAAATTAGGCAATTCTTTTTAACAACTATATTTTAGGAATTAAAAAATTTCATTTTTCTGCACATTTATTGATTTTAGTGATAAAATACGGTCTTATATGACGAGCGTCCTGAGAATTTCCCACCTATCAATGACTACCGAAATCCACTTGTAGCAGAGGCCATGAGAATAATGAAGTATCTCACAGATTCAACCTTGGTGTTAGACACTACTTTCATAAGGTGAGACGTTAATGAAATGTGTAGTATATGTTCAATAATTTTTTAAGATTTACTTAAATGATTGAGACGGAAAGGTTGGTACTCAGACCGTGGGAAGAAGCGGATGCTGAAGTTCTTTATAGGTATGCAAGCAATCCGGCCGTAGGGCCGATTGCAGGTTGGGAACCACACACTTCAGTAGAAAACAGTCTTGAGATTATTCGTACGGTTTTTTCCACGCTTGAAACGTATGCGGTAGTATTGAAGTCTACAGGCGAACCTGTTGGCTGCTGCGGTATAATGTTCTCCGATAGTCTACATACTGCGGATATGAAGCAAGACGAAGCAGAGATAGGTTATTGGATTGGTCAACCTTACTGGGGACAAGGTCTGATTCCTGAAGCAGTGAAAGCCCTACTCTCAAGAGGCTTCAATGACTTGAAACTCGATGCTATATGGTGCGGATATTACGATGGCAACAATAAGTCAAAACGTGTTTGTGAAAAATGTGGTTTTAAGTTTCATCACACCAACTACGATATAGTATCTCCGCTCGGTGATAAAAGAACAGAACATTTCTACCTGATGACTAAAAAAGATTTTGAACAGCAATTTTAATCAATGAGTCTGAGCTTACGCCCCTATAATTCATGTGAGGCAACCACAATCACATCATAGAGTAAATCACAGATGTCCAAGAGTAATAGAATTCCAGAGAAGAAGCTGGCTGAAATTACAGACCGTCAGTTCATGATACGCTATAACAGTATAAACCAGCGCCCCCATATCAGTCGTTTTCATCGTGATGACTATTTTATGATAGGAGTAGTAACCGACGGACACCATTCTTTATCAGTTGATTTTAAAGAATACGAGATGTACAAAGGAAATGCAGTAATTATCTCTCCCGGTCAGATACATTCTTTAAATTCGCATCATGATGGTAAAGGATTTGTAATTGGAATCTCACCGGAATTAATGACAGAAAACAACTTACTTGCCATCAGAAAAATACAAAATCATAACCAAATTATTCAACTTCCTGAGAATGACTTACATGACCTCAGTAGTTTATTTGAAATAATACAACGAAGAAATAAGGAGGTTGAAGTTGAGTTAGCTTTAATATCCGCTATAAAATCTATTGTAATAAAAAATATAAAACAACCTGATTCAACAATACCAGGACGTTATTTACGTCTTGTCATAAGATTTCAGCAAATGATAGAGCAACATGTCTATACGGTGAAAAGTCCAACAGAGTATGCATCTATGCTACATGTTTCTGGTGTCTATCTAAACGAAGCGGTAAAAGCTATAACGGGAAAGAATGTGAGCACAATAATTGGTGAGTATGTAACAACACTGGCAAAGAGAGAACTGTGTTACACTAACCTAACTGCACAGGAAATTGCAATCAATCTCGGATATGAGGATTACAGTTATTTCTCACGTCTATTCAAACGTTTTTCAGGGATGAGTCCTAAGACCTTCCGTGAAAAATACAGTAAATAATCCAAACTTTACCTTGTAGCAGCTATTCTTAAACCTTATCAAAACCAGTTACTTTGCAGCAAAAAAAACTATGGGAACATTCTATACTCCATAATAGATGTCTAACTTTATATAGCCGTCGATTAAACAATCACGTTGTCTGTAAAAATATTATGTCTCGGCTGTAGAAAAGTGCATATCAATAGGGAATAAGAAATTCCCTGAAATAATAATTCAAACTATTGAATTTGAGCATTAAATTGCTGTAAAGAAATTGCTATATGGTCAAAAAAATAGTAAAACTAAAGATTTGTAATTGGACTCTGTTAGTTCTGACTATTGCTATCCTTATATCGGGTATACAACTTGAAGCTACCCAAAGCAGTGGAATAGTCGCCGTTTGGATACACATTGTTATAGGTGTGTTATTTATGGCTTTAGTGGGTTATCATATCTTCTTGCATTTCGGAGAAAGAAATTGGTTTTCTCTCTTTGCTAAACAGAAAAGTCCGGTTACGCGTATTCTCTGGTGGTTGTCGCTACTTACCTTAATCACCGGAATAATTGCCGTAATCCATTGGTTAGCTACCTTTACCCATTCAATAATCGGAGGAATTCACGGCAAATTAGGATTTCTGATGATTATCTTCTCAATAGGTCACATTTGCAAGAGAATCAAATTCTTCAAAAGATAATACCCCGAACGAACAGGATAGCCCATGCACATTACACTTTAATCATGATTAAAGTGTAAT
>CAYNUE010000149.1:0-5958 GCA_964400325.1 uncultured Sangeribacter sp.
CCATACGATAGGGTATGGAGCGACCGAATACCGGAAACGTACCTTCGGGCGAAATCATACGTTCGAGCACAATGCTGAATTTCTTGGCTCTACGCAACGCACGGTCATAGTAACGGTCATAGTCTATGCGTGTATGGCGTCCGGAGTCTTTCATGTTCTGTAACGTTTCCAAATACATGGGGTGGAACACATAGCTGCTGTAATAGTCGAAAGCAAAGTCAGGGCCGTCGGCATACCAACCGTCGCCAGCGTACCACTCTTCGGTTTTACGTATGGCAGAATTTATACGGTACTCATCACAATCTTCGCCTGCTTTGGCAAGAAAACTTTCGATGATCGACGAAAACAGCAGCCAGTTGGTATAAGGAGGGTCTATGTGACGCAGGTTTTTGAAATTCTCTATATAGCGTTGTTTTGTCACTGTGTCGAGTGGTAGCCACAAGGCATCGTAGGCACGTATGAAAGATTCGGCAAGATAAGCCGCATCGACAAGTACCTGTCCTTCACCGTTCCATAGCAAACAGTCGGGACTATCGGGATCCACAGCGTTAGCATAGCTCTTTAGCGCCCACTGACGCAATTGACGTCGGCGTTCGCCTTCAGATGTGTCATCGTCTGGCAGTGAAAGCCATGGCGCTATACCCGCCATAAGTCGACCAAAAGTTTCCATATAGGTTACAGCCTGGTTACGTCCGTCCCAGTTAGGACTTACCTCGACCTGCATATTTTTCTTCAGGTTACCTTCGGCCATATTACGTAATACAGGTTCGGCCATCTGCCATGCAAGATTGGTCCAGTAAGTACGGTCATTGTTGTTCTCGCGTTCCAGATAGCGTACATACTCGCAGGCAGCTAACAGAAAAGCACCTGTGCCGAAATTAGATACAGAATTACGGTCAACTACCTGACCCGGTATTGCTTTCTCGCCAATAGGCTGTACGTACCCTACCGACCCATCAGGCTGTAAGGCCTTTTTCGACAGGTAATCCCAACCTTTGAGAGCAGCTTCCAGATAACGAGAGTCAGTAAGATAACCGTTGTTGATACCCCACAGCAGACCGTAGGTGAAGAAGGCTGTACCACTTGTTTCGGGTCCCGGAGCATGAGGCTCGTCAAGTAGTGAGCGTGACCAATAACCCTCCGGCTGCTGACAATCGACTATGGCATCAGCTAAACGAACATATTTATCAGCAAAGAACTGACGGTGGTTATAATCAGAAGGCAAATCACGTAATACTTTGGCCAAACCAGCTAATACCCAGCCATTGCCACGAGCCCAGAAATCCTTTACACCATTGGCAGTAGTATGAGTTGGATATACATATTTACCATCGCGAAAGTAAAGACCCGTTTCGGTATCGTACATTATACTGTCGCTGACGGTGATATATTCATAGAGTTTATCAAGATAGCGGTGATTTCCGGTTAGGTTATGCAACTTGGTCATGACGGGCATTACCATATACAAACCATCAGCCCACCACCAGTAATCGTTTTGGGGAGTTGAGATTTCGTATTCCATCACCTCGCGGGCACGGTGTAAACGTCGGTCGTCAGGCAACAATCTGTAAAGGTCAGCGTATGTCTGGAAGCATATCTGCCAGTCGCCGAAAAGCACATGGTCATCGGTCTCACCGTAGTCATATTTCCATTTGGAACGGTCATCACCCTTGGCCCCTTTCCACTCGTTATGTTCAGCCCAGCGTTCTAAATACTCACGCCAATGTTCGTTACCAGTTAGAAAATAGGCCTCCATATTGCCGGTATGATAGGCTGCTTCGTCCCAGAAAGAGCGTGTTTCTGGCGAGTGCTCTTTTTGCCACTTGTCATTGACCTTCTCGATTATATCTCGTACAGCCTGCGACTGCTTGGTGACCGCCTGCATCACAGCCTGTGCAGCTATAATCATAAATATTGCGATAACAGTGAGTTTATTCATGATGTGATTAGAATACTTTGCTTCTTTCAGTAGGTAGGACTAACTTCGGCTATGGTACCGTCAAGATTAAAAGTGAGACGGTCGATGCATACTTGACGATGTATGCCCGGGTCAACGTTAAGGTGATTTTCGTTGATACGGTGATAGACGATAAGCCATTCGTCTGTGTCAGGCAGATTTATGACAGAATTGTGGGCAGGACCATATATTTTGTGTTCCGGATTTTGACGCAATATCACAGGACTGTCGGCTACAGTTATTGGACCGAGTGGTGAATCGGAAGTTCCGTAAGCCACATGATAGTTGGGAGAACCAGTGTCATCTACTGACCATGTATAGTAATAGATACCGTTACGATAGAATACGTACGGCGCCTCACGATAGGCGTAATCTTCGAGTGTGCCGCCAGTCGGAGTCATTACAGTGACAGTTTCGGGTTTGATTGAAGTCATGTCTTCGTTCAGTTCGGCACCCGCCATATATCCATTACCCCAATACAGATAATAGCGTCCTGATACAGGGTCTTCGAACACGTCGACGTCTATTTGCTGACCTCCTCCGGTCGGTGATTCGGTAACAATCGGTGTACCGTAGTCTTGAAATGGTCCCGTTGGGTCATCGGCTATGGCCACGCCAATGGCTTTGCGGTCTTTGTCAGGCCAGTGGCCGCTATAATAGAGATAGTAACGGTAAGTGCCGTCAGGCTGCTCACGTTCTATTATAGCTGGTGCCCATGCGTTGCCTGTTGCCCATGGCACTTGTGAACTTTGCAAGTCAAGTACAATGCCCTCATCGGTCCAGTCAGCAAGATTGTCCGATGAGAACAGACGGAAGTAGTAACCACCCCAGCCGGGAGTGCCATCGGTAGTTGAGTATATGTAGTAACGTCCAGTCTTAGCTGAATACATTATCTCAGGGTCAGCATGAAATTCCGGTAGCACTGGATTCTGCCACGTTTGTTCCGCCTGTGCGCCTGTAAAGTATGTGGATAGGCACAGTAAGGCCGCAATGCCTGTATATTTGAGAGTTTTCATGGTTCGGATAGAGTAGAAGATTCAAATTAAGAGAAGAGAGAGTACATATTATAAAATTATAAAAGCTGCTTATTTAGTTCGACGTTAAAGCCTTTATTTCTGTTCACGGCAAAGTTCATAACGTCGTGCAGCGTTACTGGTCAGCTGGTTCTGTACAGCGGCTTTAGCATACCACTCCATAGCTTTATGGATATTGTGTTCTACGCCACGTCCCTCAAAATACAAATCGCCTAATGCACACTGAGCGGGAGCATAATCCATATCAGCTGCATGTTCCAGATATTCTATAGCGTGGGGCATAGATTTCTCAGTTCCTTGTCCATATTCGCAGAAAGATGCCATGAGGTACATGGCCCGTGCATTGGTCTGGGCTGCCTGTTCTATAAGTTGCACACCCTTTTTTAAGTCATGTTGTGGGTAGGCTGGATTGGTAAGTATGAGTCCGGTCATGATTTGCCCATCAATGATGCCAGCCTTTTCGACAGTTTTGAAGTCACGCAAAGCCTTGGTGAAATCTTTTTGCTTATAAGCCTGAAGTCCATGCAGGTATGATACAAATGGTGAGTGGGGTATAGAATCAGTGATGAGGTGAGTAAACAGTTTATCATATCCGTTATGAGAGGCTTCAGTATACCAATACAAGGCTTGGTCGTAGTTAACGGGTGTACCGATACCTTCACGATAACAGCTGGCAAGTGTCCATTGTGCTTTACCCATACCTTTTGTGGCGGCTTTGGCATACCATTTTACAGCCTGATCGGCATTTCTGGTTAACCCATCTCCAGTCAGATAACAGTTGGCTGTCTGATACATTGCTTGTGGTAGACCTGCGTAGGCTGCTTGTAGCATATAATCAGCCCCGAGATTTTTGTCGCGTTTCACACCCGTACCATTAAGCAGCATTGTACCGTAATAATATTCACAGTCTGCATTTCCGTTGGCGGCTCCCAATTTGAAACAAGTAGCTGCCTTGTCGGGTTGTTTTGCTTTGAGCAGAGCTAATCCGAGTTCACGTTGTGCTGTGACACTGTTGCCAAGCGCTGCGGTAGTAAGAAAAGGAATAGCTTTGATGCTGTCACGTTCGATACCGATGCCTTTTTGATAACATGAGGCAAGAAGCATATTGCTGAAGAGATTGCCTTTTTTTGCTTCAGCTGCAGTACTCAGCAGCAACGATTTATTACCTTTTTTAATAGAAGCTTCATAAAGTTGGGCAGCTTTCAGTGAATCAGCCTCTACGCCTCGGCCGTATTGATAGCATGCACCGACGTAAGCCAGAGCTTGTGCATTGCCCTGTTGAGCCGATTTAAGCCACCATTTCAGAGCTTCCTTAAAGTCTTGCTGCTTGTAACGTCCGGTATAATACCAGGCACCCACCTCATTCTGTGCCTCAGCGTTACCTTGTTTAGCGAGCTTGAATATCGTGTTCACAGTATCGTTAATCTGAGGCTGAGTTGTCTGAGCTATTATGTGTTTAGGAGCAAGAACTATAATCAGTACTGCAAGGGTTAATTTAATCAATCGTGACATTTGCTTGTTGGTTTCGGTAGTGTACTCATTGTTTTATGAGATACCTATTTATAATTTATTTTATGCAAAGTTAGTTACTTAGCTGAAAATGTGCAAATGTGCAGTCATACGATTGACAAAAATGAGGAGAGAGTAAAAAGCTTGCAGTACTATTATTTTACCTTCAAGGGCTATAAAGCTATATTATAAAGATACGACTTTTACTTTAACAATGGCAATTGACTAAGCATAGACCTCAAGCGTAGGGCCAGTCGTGGCATCGGTTCAGCGATGGTAAGTGCTACTATCTCCGTGCTTTTAGCTATATCGTTAATAAGACGCACAACTTCATTAAGCCTCAGACCTCCTTCCGGCCCATCGGCTACTGCGGCAATTATATCTTCAGGATTCATGACATCCATATCGAAAATGGACCATCACCTTTGATTTTCCTGTGGCGTGAAGCCATTCTATCAGTTTATCACTATTCGTTGCCAATTCGGCCGGAGAGAAGTGTTTCAATCCAAGTTCCTCAATACGACGCTCGATATAAGGGTATTCACATTCGCGCAATCCTGCCAGACAAATATCTGCGGGTAAAACCTTTGCAGGTAGCAAGTTCATTATTTCCTTATCGCCCATACCCATGCAAGCACTCAAGGCCATTGCATGATAGCCATTGTAATCATCGCCGGGAAGGGTGATGTCAGGATGAGCGTCAATCCATACTATCGCTACATCGTCGGCATATCTTTGCGCCATATAAGCAAACACCGGCACACTCACCGAACATTCGCCACCAAGTGTGACAACCCTGTCAGGATTGGCCACTCGCAAAGTGTCGAGAGCCGCTTTTGTTTGTGTCACTATGATGTCATGGTCCAGCACGCCGTTTTTTTCAATGCGTTCGGAAATATCGGTAGATACCGGTACGGTGAATGTCTCGTTGTCCGTTTTTGGAGCAAGAAACTCTAACAACATAGCGCCGAGATAGTATCCACGTGACGCTTCATCTGCCGGAATATTAGGAATCCAGCGTGCAATGTTGGCACCTTGCCATTGAGGATAAACCAGTCTTATAGTTTTCATGCTTAATGAAGAAGTAATTAGAAGAGATAGTTATATGATGACAAAGTTACGCGAATAAGTGAAACAATACAATTTTCGGGATTATAGTTTCTGTTACTCTCATACATAATGATTGACCCGACAACTGCTTACATTATACTCGTTTAGGTCGATTCTCTGAGTTTTAGCTTCTAACTTCCCATGCAATAATGCCACAGAAGCCTCAGCCTTTGCTCGGTCGAGGCTTCTGTGGCATTATATAAAATTATCTTGTATATTCTACGTTATAGGAGCAGAATAGAAGTATTAAATGGTCTGCCGACTTTTTTGATACTATGACTTTACTACCGAAACTTAATCACCTTTTATGTTATGAGAAATATTGCAATCGTTCTTTATTCCATTTGC
>CAYNUE010000150.1:0-5944 GCA_964400325.1 uncultured Sangeribacter sp.
TGACGGCGATGAGTGACGTGACCGTGCTGCTGCTTACCTTCTTCATGTTGACTTCGACCTTCCTCCAGAAGGAGCCTACTACTGTCATCACACCTGCTTCGGTATCAACCGAAAAGGTACAGGAGACTAACGTGCTCCAGGTGCTCGTAAGCCCCAAAGGACAGGTCTGGATTACGATGAACAACGACACGTCCGCGCAGTGGTCAAACAACAACATGCGCGTCGCGTTACTTGACAAGGTCACCGAAATCTATAACGAGTCGCATAAGAACAAGATCAGCTTCAATCCCCAGCAGAAGCAGACCTTCAGCAAGCTCGGTGTCTTCGGAGTACCTCTGGCACAGATGGGCGAATTTCTCAATCTGGCCGATGAACCCGAAGGTATAACCAAAATGGACCAATGGTTAGCCGGTGAGGACAACAATCCTAATCATATCACCGGTATTCCTATCACCAAAGAAAACTCGGACGACGCTCCCAACGAGTTCCAGATGTGGATAAAGGCTGCGCGTCAGGCCGGTAATGACAATCTGTCACAGGCTATGAAAGATGGTGCTGGTGTGGCTATCAAGGCTGACCAGAACACCAGCTTCGAGATAATCCACATGGTGATGGATAACCTTCAGACTATCAAGCAGAATAAGTTTACCCTTTTGACAGCCCTTAAGGCAGGAGGAGAATAATCATGGCAGAAGTTCAGCAAAGCAGTGGTGGCGATGGCAAAAAAGGCCACCAGAAAAAAATGGCCATACGTGTGGACTTCACGCCCATGGTGGACATGAACATGTTGCTTATCACGTTCTTCATGCTCTGTACAACCATGATTAAGTCCCAGACTCTGACTATTGCACTGCCTACCAATGAAAAGGTGCAGAATGAGGAGAACATGTCGCAGGCTTCGGCCGACGATGCTGTCACCATCATTCTTGACGCTAAGAAGAAAGCCGGCCCCGTAGCTGGTACTCTGGTAGTCGACTCTGTCAACGGCAACGTTGTCAACGAGGTGTATTACTACTTCGGCAAACCTGGCGGTGATGCCGGTATGTTCGGCGCTGGTGGTACTATTCTTTCCGAGAACAACAACCTTCAGAAGTCAGAGTTCCTGACCGACGAAGTTAACTCGGTAGGCGATCGCAGCGCACGTGGTATCCGTCAAATCATCCAGGACCGAAACAAAGATGTGCTCAAAGAAATAGCCGAAATCAAGAAAAAACTCGCTGACGGTGAGTTCGGTAGCCTTGAGACAAAGGCTGACCGTGAGGTGGCTATGGAAAAGTATAACGAGGCCGCTTCGGCTATACGTAAGAATGAAAATCTGAAGAAACCAGTTATCATAATCAAGTCAACTCCCGAAGCTTCTTACCGTGGCTTGGTGGACGTACTCGATGAGATGCAGATTAACTCGATTTCTAAATATCAGATCGATAACCTTACAGACGCCGATCTCGTAATGCTCGATGACTATCGTAAACACCATCAGGAGTAAGGTTAGATTTATTCACCCTAAGCACAATTGACACAAAATGGCTAAAAGAAATGTAGATCTAACTTCCAAGGAATGGCGCGACATAGTATTTGCCGACAAAAATAAGGATTTCGGTGCCTATCAGCTTCGTAAGTCCAGTGACCGTCGTCATAACATGGCCGTGCTCTATACGATTGTCGGACTCGTAGTTATCTTCATTCTTATTCTCGGTTGGTCAAAGTATTCAGATTTTAAGGCTGAGCAGGACCGTCTCGCCCTCATTGAGGAACGTGAACGTATGCAGGCTGTAGAAATCGAAGCTGTTGACGACACTCCGGAAGAGGAACCTGAAGAGGAGCCCGAACAGAAGATGGAGATGGAAATCCCGCAGGTACCCGAAGAGGTGCTCGCTACTGTACAGGTTACTCAGATTGCCATCGTCGATGCCGACAAGGTTATCAACGAGGTGATGGATATGGAAGACCAGAAGGAAGACAATACCGCTCGTGGTGTTGTTAACCAGGAAGGTGCTGACGACGTCGATAAGTTTACTGCCGTTCAGGAGCAGGTTATCGTACAGGAACCTGAGCCTGAGGTTGTAAAACCCAAAGAAGAGGAAATCTTCGTTGCGGTTGAGCAGATGGCAGAATTCCCCGGTGGTCAGGCCGAGCTGATGAAATGGCTCTCTAACAACATTCGTTATCCTGAGGCAGCCGCTCAGAACGACATTCAGGGTCGTGTTGTTGTTAAGTTCGTTGTCGAGAAGGACGGTTCTATCGGTAATGCTGAGATTGTCCGCGGTGTCGACAAGGACCTCGACCGCGAGGCACTCCGCGTGGTTAAGAAGATGCCGAAATGGCAGCCTGGTAAGAACAACGGTGTGACCGTACGAAGCTACTTCACACTCCCTGTTACCTTCAAGCTCCAGAATCAGTAAAAAGTTTTAATATCTCACCCTATAATAACGGGATGTTGCTTAGCAGCATCCCGTTATTATTTTTATGTTATGATGGTATAGCTATATTCGTCTTATAGATATGAACCAACTTAGATATGAATTGTTAAATTTATAAACAAGTTATTATTTATCTTAACAGATTCTTAAACAATATTAAAATCATACAGTTATGAAAGGTTACGACAACAACAGCAATAACGGTGGCATGCCTGAAGTACCCCGTGGCGCCCGTTTATGGTTTGGCATCTTTATGGTTATTATTTACCTCGGTGTCGGTTTGCTCTTTATTTTTGACATCTTCAACATCGATAATGTAGCTATAAGCGCAGTTGTCGGCGGATTGCTCATAGTCTATGGTATCTGGCGAGGCTACCGACTATATAAAGGTATGAACTGACAAGTGTCATACCACTGCCCCACCTTTTTTATTTATTCAAATAATTGGACTACTTAGCTAAATCAAAAGCTACTATGAAGGCTTCCAAGATAACACTTTGCTTACTCTCGGTCCTGGTGGGACTGGGAGTTTTATCATGTACACCCGTTAAACGCGGGGAATATGCTTCAGGCAGCGCGACTCTGTTCTGTGACGAGGGCTTCCGTAATATCCTCGACGAGGAAATCGAAGTTTTCGAGTATTCATACCCAAAAGCCTCTATCGTGCCCTTCTATGTCAGCGAGCAGGAAGCTCTTGACACTCTGCTGGCTGACCAGACTCAAGCTATAATCATCACCCACGAACTGACACCAGAACAACGTGAGTATATGAAGAAGACCTTCAAGCGCGTAGTCCGTCAGAACTGCATAGCTGTTGACGCTGTGGCCCTGATTGCCAATAAGGACAATCCAGTCAGTGCATTGTCAGTAGATGATATAGCAGCTATCATGCAGGGTAAGATAACACGCTGGAGTCAGCTCGCCGGTAATGATACGACAGCCATAAAGATTGTCTTTGACAACGCAGGTTCGTCAACAGTCAGCTATATGCGTGAACGTTTCTTATCAGGTGATGCACGTCTTTCAGACAATCCCAACGCATACGCTCAAAAATCGAATGCCGAAGTATTCGATGTAGTAAAGAAAGACCCCGACGCCCTGGGTATCATCAGTGTCAGCTGGCTTGGCGATGACCTTAGCGCAGCTCGTAACATACCGATGGATAAGCGCGTAGCCGACTATCAGAACGAAACCGATACGGTAGCGTCGAAGCTCACCTCAGAGGTTAATATAATAAAGGTCAGCAATCCTAATGCTAATAATGATTTTGACCCTGTAGCCTACAAGCCTTATCAAGCCTACATAGCAACTGGTCAGTACCCGTTATTCCGTAAGGTGTATATGATTTCGACTGCTTCTAATTCAACTGTGCTTCACAGTTTCTATACATTCATGACCGGATTTGTAGGTCAGAAAATCATATCTCTCACAGGTATTCTCCCCTATCACATGAATCCGCGTGTGGTACAGTTGAAGTAAATCATATTCAGAATCTGACTATGTAATATAACAGCTGAGGCCCACCGCAACTGTACGGTGGGCCTCAGATAATAAAAAATCTTAATGGTCATGGATTAAAGGCAAACCTATTTTGTACTCTCGGACAAATTTGTTATTTTTGCAGATAGTTAAATGTATATTCTATACGTCCCGTGATCATTAAGCGTATAATAGCAATACACCGCAGCCGTTATACTACTATGTTCGACAATATCTCTCTTCAACTATTTTGATTAAAATATAAAGCTTTATAATAAGATGAAGTTCAGACCCATTCTCGCTGCCTGCTTTGCAGGTATAGCTTTTTCAGCCGCAGCTCAGACTGACGGCGTAGAGTATTACAAGGCCGACCAGTTCGGTAACGCCAAGGAGCTCTTGCTCCGCACTGCCGATAAGCCCGGCACAGATATGGCAGTCACCGACTACTACCTCGGTCTTATCGCTCTGGAGGAAGAAAAGCCGGCCGAAGCTCGTGCCTATTTTGAGAAAGGTGTACAGGCAGACGCCCAAAACCCCTACAACTATGTGGGTCTTGCTCAGATTGCTTTGATTAACGGCGATACCAAAGGTGCCGAAGCCCAGATAAAGCTGGCTGAGAAAGTAGCTAAGAAAGACGCTTCTTTCCAGATAGCAGTAGCTCGTGCATACTATGGCGTTGATCCTGTAGCTTACGCTAAGGAAATTGACAAGCGTATCGAAAAGGCTCGTAAAATCGACATGAAAAATGCCGATATCTATATCTTCGAGGGTGATGCTCTCAAGGATAAGAAAGATTGGGGTGGCGCCGCTTCCAAGTATGAAATGGCTGCCAACTACGATAACACTGCCACTGGTGCATACGTGAAATACGCCAACCTTTTCACACAGGTCAATCCCGAGTATGCAGTCGACATGCTTAACAGCCTTCTTGCACTCAACCCTACTTCAGCTCTTGGCCAGCGCGAAATAGCGAATGCCTACTATAACAAGAAAGACTTCGCCAACGCTGCCAAGAAGTATGGAGAATATGTGCAGAACCCCGCCCACTTCAAACAGGACGAGGACCGTTATGCCTTCCTACTTTTCTACGGAGGTGATTTCCAGAAAGGTTATGACTATGCTACCAATCTGTTGAAGGCAAATCCTTCTAACTTCACTGCCCAGCGTTACCAGTTCATGAACGCTGCTCAGCTTGAGTCTATGCGTGACCAGCTGCTCCCCATGGCAGAGGCTCTGTATGCAGCTCATAAGGCTAATCCGGCTAACAGATTCGCAGCTATCGACTACAACCTTATCTCTGAAGAGTTCAAGGCAGCTAAACGTTATGACGAAGCAGTCAACGTACTTCAGGAGGCTATAGAACAGATGCCTGACCAATCAAGCTTTAACAAGAATCTTGCTTTCCTCTATGCAAGTATGAATCAGATAAGCAACGCTGCTGATGCATATCATGGTTACCTTGAAAAGACTGAAGAACCAGGATATAACGACTTTGTACAGCAGGCTACCTTCTCATACTATGCTGGTGTAGAGAACAAGACTGCTGATCCGGCTAAGTCAGCACAGTACTTTGATGATACTCTTGCTTTCGTAGAGAAAGCCTCTGACATACTTCCTACCAACTATAAGCCTAAGAAGTTTGTCGGTGATGTAGCTAAACAGCGTGCCACTACTGACGAACAGGTAAAATCAGCCGCAGCTCCGGCATATCTTGAAGCTGTCACTCTGCTTGAGGCTAAACCCGACCCACGTTATGCAGCCGATGCCAAGGAAATGTACAACTATCTGGGCAACTACTATCTCGACCAGAAAGATGTAGCTAAGGCTAAACAGTACTTCAACAAGTATCTGGAATACGACCCCAATAACGAAGCTTATCGTAAGTTTGTAGAAGGTCTTAAATAATATCACAGCACATATATGTGAAATGCCATAAAAGTCTGGCCTTACTGTCGCATGACAGTAAGGCCAGACTTTTATGGCATTTTTACTTTCTTTTGATTTGTTAAGACAATTATTCTTTGTAATTTTGCAATTTATCGGAT
>CAYNUE010000151.1:0-5941 GCA_964400325.1 uncultured Sangeribacter sp.
TAGCCACCAACAGCTCCGCCACCTCAGCGTAGATAGTCCATATTTCACTGCGTCCGTGAGCTCTTACCTCTACACGCAAAGGCTCCGATAAATCGAGTATACCCGGACGAATCATTGGATTCAAGGTAGTTATTCCGGCAGGTCCCAGTTTAATAGCCTCAAGCGTTAAGCGAGAAAGATCCATATTCTCAGGTATGGTCACTATTACACGACAAGCAGCCGGATCTATAACACTCTCTCCTATCTGTCCTTCCACTCTAAAATAACGCTCGATATTCTGCACCGCGCTAATCTCCCAACGATAGGTCTGGTATCGAGTGATAGCTATGTAAAGAGGGTAAGTGAGATCGTATGCACCCTCCAAAAGATTAACATCCGACTCTCCACCTTCCGTGACAGTGAACTGCGAAAACTTCACGCTTTCGATATCTGTAGTTTCATCAAGGTATACTACAGCCTCAAGAGCCACAGTGTCTATCGAAGCAGCACGAGATTGCCCTTCAGCCACAAGCGAAGTTATATTCTGCGGAATCTTGGGATAAGGCAAATCGTTCTTGATGCATCCCATCATTACTACCAAGAAAAGCAGAAATATGAAAGAACACGAAGAAAATCGCATAAATGTATCACAATGGTATATCTTCATCTATAGAGGGATTTAGAATATGGAAAAGATAATTACTACATCTCACTAAACACTTTATGAAATCTGCAACAATTCACAAAGTATTACATATAACTTATGAAGTTTTCATAAAAACAAGGTAAACCGCCAATATAAGGCAAACGAAAGCGGCAAAATGATTCCAGTGCAACTGTTCACCCTTGAAGAATATCACTGTAAAGATAGTGAAAATTGTCAGAGTAATTGCCTCCTGAATAACTTTCAACTGCATAAGAGTAAAAGGACCGCCATTGCCATGGAAACCCATGCGGTTGGCAGGGACTTGGAAGAAATATTCCAACAATGCGATACCCCAAGAAATGAGGATCACAATAACCAACGGAGTGGAGTGGGAAATCCAATTAAGCTCCTGCATCTTCAGATGGCCATACCAAGCAAAGGTCATGAAGATATTAGCAATCACCAAAAGCAACACAGTATAAAACGCGCTCATAAATAACTCTATGTTATATTCACTTTACACTTTTACGATGCAAAGTTAACAAATACTTGCGAATTAATAAAAGATATTAATGAAATGAGGGATAATAAAGTGGATAAAAGCTAAGAATGGGCTATATCGCCTTAACGACATAGCCCATTCCTAACCTATGAGAATAATTGAAATTTAATATTCAAGTTCAAAATCGTCAACGTAGAGCAAAGAACCTTCACCACCACAGAAGTAATCACCGTATTTTGAAGCGGAGCAAACAATCACCAAATGAGTCGGCTTGGTTGTTTTGGCTCTTTCAGTATATTCCAAAGGAATTGTCACCTTATCAAGAGAGCCATCGGCACCAAAATTATCTGTCCAAGTAACTTGACCGTACGCTACCACATAGTCGGCTTTGGGATCAAACAATTTTTGCTCATCCTTCTTGGTCCTGATTTCTACAGGTCCATTGGTTAAAGCAACATAAATCTGTCCCTGATCAGTGGCCCCCTCAGCAATATACTGACTATTGGCACCCTTACTTGTAGCAGTCCTCGGTCGGTAATTGGCGTATAAAGTAAGAGCTTTAGGGTGTGAACCGTTATACTCACGACCGAATGAAAGCACACCATCCGTACCGTCAGTCCTAACATACGCACCAACAAACAAGTTACCGGCAGCAAACTTGCCAATAGTACCTATACCCACAAATTGTGATTTAAGTTCAGCAGAGCTTGAACCACCATGATACATAGAGGTTGACTGATTAGTAACAAGCTTACTCATAGTGACAGAGCCATGATTACCGGTATCCCAGAAGGAGACGGTACCTCCTGCGGCAGGAATCAACACCTTGTTATTCGAAGAAAGATTCGACCACTCCTCCAATCCGGCATTAGGAATTTCATATTTTGATTCTGTTGTAAACTCATGAGATATTTCCTCCCGATAATCGTCACAAAAAACCTTATATTTGTAAGTGGTACCGGGTGTAAGTCCAGTTAGGTTTACAAAGAATACCTTTCCGGAAGCTCGTGTTCCTGTTGCAAGGACATCATTCCATGAATTCGCATCTTTTACGCTATAACTAATACCATAATTAGTAACTTCATCGGAATAGAGCTCGCCGTAAAGGGTTGCTTCAGTAGTGGTAATAGCAGTATAATCACAATTCTCCGGCGTATTCATATTGAGGACGCCCAACGGTGCCATCTTTTCCAAACAAGCATCCGAGTTGGCGAAGCGAATCATAGCTTTTGATTCTAACTGTTGTCTATCATCCGGTCGACCTGACCAACCACCATCGATTGTGCATATCTCTACTGTGTACTCAGAATCGCTTATTGGGAGTTTTTTGAGTAAGTCTGCTGTAAATTTCAATTCGATCTCATCGGCCACAATGGTGACATTATCTGAACCTACAATAGGCTCCATTTTCTGCTCATTACCAAAATGCAAACCTAATGCATTAAGCTTGTTGCGCGCATCCACATCGTTTATTATATGCACTTGGTAGGAGCCTGACAAGTTATCAAATTTCTCCTTAAATACCTCGTTGAAGTTCTCGCTGAAAGTGAGCATCATCGAGCTACAACCACCATAGCATACAGTGGTCAAAGAGTAGTCGTAAATATTTCCAGTAGTTAAATCGACCTGATGACTAATATCAAATTTATTCCCTCCATAAGAAGCTTCATATGTAGGGGCCGGGATAATGTCAAAAGTAGATTCAAGCACCGGTATATCGATAATATCAAGGCGCACAAGTGCACCACCTACAGAAAGTGCATCATCAAGGTTTGCCACAACACTAAGTTTGTATTCATGGGCTGCCTCTACGTTGGATATGACACCTTCCTTGACAATAGCGCTACCATCTTCAGTCTTTCCGGTAAGCTTATAACTAATTTCCTTCTCCTTAGCCCCGGAAGAATGATCCACAGTTGGCATCATAAAATACCCCTTGGCTCCTTCTCTAATTTTATCTTCATCGAAGGTAAGCACATATTCATCGTTTGTGCCTTTACGAGAATGCCAAAAAGAGATTGTAAGATCTTGAAGACCCACATCCACTGATTCAGGGACAACAGAAACCAGAACATTTGCAATGTTGCACTGTAGAGTCAACGACTGCGGATCAGACGCTTTTATATCTGTCTCCTTCCATGCACGGAAGAATTTTTTATCCCAAGAGGCAGATACAGAGTCTCCTGCCCATGCTTCCACCACATATTTTCCCTCTTTTAAAGATATGGTGGATGGTATATTATTTAAGCCGTGATATTTTCTTACTATACCCACAGGATTACTGGAACTCTCACCTTCAATATAAACAACAAGATTGTTCCCGAGAGTTTCCTGAGTATATCCACCATCTGCTCGTGTAGAGATAGACACATCACTTCTAAATACAGTATTTATCCTAAGAATGCCGCTACCATCTGTGCTATCAAAAGGATTCTCCGACACACAGGATCCCAACGACAGCCCGATGGCTAACACACCGGCTACATGCCGGACATATGCAAATAATTTTTTCATAGCTGTCATTATTAAAGTGTCTTAAGTTTAAGAGTTTTGGTAACCGTCTTGTTATTGGTGTCCGTAACGGTAAGGATAAAGTCGTGGTCAGCTGCACCATAAATACCTAATAATGGCATGAACTCCGAGATATCAAAAGTAATGTCTTCCCAACTTTCGTCGTCATCACTTCTCACATTAATATCATCACCTACCGGAAACCCAAGACCTACCAATCCTTCTTTCACGTCCCTACCATCGATTGTTTTTCCACTGATAAGTTCAAACTTAGAAGAAAGTCCCACACCTGTGAGTATTGCATCAGTAAGTGTCTCGGAATCAATCTCAATCTCGAATTTCGTGATTTCAGCGTCATGCTTCACATAAAGGACACATTCCATGTTTTCCACGACATCATTCCGTTCGTCAAGATTGATGGGGGCTTTAGCAGTTATCTCCAGCTTGCTTTCAACAGTTGGATTCTCAGGATCATCACCTGTGCTTGGATCATCGTTCGGGTCCTCCTGTTTAGGGCGCTCGGAATCTTCGTGTTTCATGTCGACGTCCTCTATGGTTACTTCGTTAGTTATATTTTCATAATTAACCGAGGCGTCAATATTTACATTGCCGGTAGTGAGGCCACTGGTAGAGCCAACGTGATCATGCAGTTTGAATGTCATCTCATAATGAGTACCTGCGGAGATCTCTGACAAGGACTTCGTCTCTATGATTTCAGTACCGTAAACTGTACCTTTAAATACAGCTACCAATGTATTCTCACTATCAATCCTGAAATAACCCGGAGTACCATTTTCAATATCCTCCTTTGTGAATGTGAGGCCGGGGCCACTATTTCCTAACTTAACTACGATAGAGCCATTCTCTCCGAAAGCTTCTTTTAAGCTCACCTCAAGTTTGATAGTAACTTTTACATTTCTAAGAGTACATTTTATAGGATCAATATCAGAGGTGATTTGGTTGGATTTAACTTCAAACTCACCTGACTCGCCTACAAAATAAGGATTATTGAAAGACGCATCTTTATCTTCACCAAATGTAGCCTTGATTTGGTATGTGCCGGGATCAAGCATTACTACATTTGGCATCGCACCATATGTAAAACTCTTTTTTACCTTTCCGTCTTCAAAAAAATCAATCTTAAATTCATTAATATTGATTTTTTCCTCACCGGCTCGGGTGACGATATGTATCCCTTCGCCGGAAACTACATTGAGGTTTATAGAAGACTTATGGAACTCTCCCATATCACCGGGATTCACACGGTCACTTGGGAACGGAGCTTCTGACGCACATCCCGTTAGTAGGAGAGCTGCACCCAAGAATGTATATATTGTTTTTAGCTTCATTTTCAATAAGTTGTTTGAAAAAATTATCTTTATTTATAGACGAGGCGGACATTGTCAATCCACAGTTTTGAACCCGTAGCTACAGCATGGTATGAATTAGCCGGCAAAGGAGTTTTTTGTGTAAAATTACCAGTATTCCTTCCCTCGTCGAGTTCTGTTCCGGTCGGAATATGGATAGGGGGCACATCTTTAGTCGAAGATCTGAATCTTATCTGTAAAGTAGCCGCTTTTGATCGGAAAGTATACCCATTCAATGGTATTCTTACATTTGTTCGGGTTTGTGTTCCGGAATCAGTCAGAGTCTCACCACCGACAGCAATCACATTGCCCTCTGCATCCAATATCTTGATCTCAACTTCTCCCATATCACCTTCCTTACCGTTTACTGCATCATACCGATAATCAAACACTAAGGAATCAGGACGAGATTCAAACGTGATACCATCTACACGATGTGCAACACCATCAAACGAATATGAGCCCAAAAATAGTTCTCCCGCTGCTTTTTCCAAATGACTCTCTGAGGGAGAGTGTTCACAGTAGTATGTTGTATTAAAATCTCCACCTGATCGAGCCGGGGTGGTGCCATTATGATTATATCCAACACTTTGGAGAAGAACTTGTCCTCCTTCTTCATACGTAGAAGGCACCATGAACCATGAATTCTTATTTTTTGAATTGGCATAACAGGTCAAAGCATTAAGGGTAGCCCATCCATCCGGTAACGACCTATCAATGCTTGAAGTAAGCTGATAATTACCTTTAATAAAGGAAACATACACTGCATATTCTCCTCCAACATTAAGAGAGGATACAACAAGTTTCTCATTCGCCTGTGAAAAAGTTCCATTGGGTACATCTTTAGCCTCTTCTGTTTTGAAAGCATCCACAGGAATACAACTCAACTGTATGCTTTTCCCAAATGAAAGAGCAAGATTATTAATTTCTTTGTTA
>CAYNUE010000152.1:0-5839 GCA_964400325.1 uncultured Sangeribacter sp.
CGAACCATTATTCACGGGAATAAACAAAATATGGAATTATATCAATCAGGATGCACTCAATCCACTAATGCATATTGAGGCATTCCCTCAAATTCTTAGCATATCGTCTTACACTGAAGAAACAATTCGTGAAGCTCTTCTCAATAGCATCCAGCATCGCAGTTTCCAGATGGGAGGAGATATTATGGTAAAGATTTCTCCTGAATCTTTTCAGGTGTCTAATTCCGGAGGATTCCCCTATGGTGTAAACCAAAGCAATGTCCTAACTGTCAATAGTTCACCAAGAAGTAGAAGATTAGCAGAAGTAATAGAAAAGGCTGGTCTTATTGAGCGCTCAGGTCAAGGAGTCGATATTATGTATGCCAACTGTATTACGGAAGGACGCCCTATGCCGGATTATAGTGATTCGGATGATTTTCAGGTAACATTACGAATTGAATCAAGAATTGAGAATACTCAATTGCGTAAATACTTAATGGAACTCAAGGAAACACGTAAACCTGAAGAACAACTGAATACCTTTGATTTGATTACGCTTTATTCCATCATTCAGAAGAACGGAGGAGGAATTTATGAACGCTCCGTTAAGCGCCTTCTTGAAGAAGGGATTATAGTCCGTCACCCTAAATTTGAGTTTGAAATGGGGAACCCTTATTTTGAACATAGTCCGTTTGTGCTTAAGGGCCTTGTGAATGCTGACACCTTGCGTAGACTCCACTACATATTAGAAGATGGGCCAAAATCAATGTCATCTTTTGTTAATGAGTGGGAAGGCGAATTAACCGTAAAGCAGATACGCACAAAAATCGAGAAACTCGTTGGCAGCGTCCTTATGAAACAAGGTTCAGGTAGGGGAACAACATATCAATTTGTTAACAATAGTTAATTTACAAAATATAGCCCTTTGATTTTATGCATATTACGTTATTTTTATATGAATTTGTAAAATATAGCCCTCTTTAATTTATGCAAAAAGCAACTATACATCAAATGAACAAATGATATGGACTACATGACCAGAATTGTTTATGCTGCCGGATTGCTCGCTAAAAATCTGCATAAAGGCCAAACTGATAAGGGTGGTAATGATTATTTTGAATCACACTTTCTAAAAGTATCCTCCGAAGGATTGGATTGGAAAGAAAAAGTGGTTGGATTTCTACATGATGCCGTAGAAGATTGTAATGTAACTGTTGATGAGGTTATGGCAATGCTTGATGCGAAAATATTGGAAGGAGTTGACAATCCAAAAGAAAGTTGATAATTACCATTGACTATGTAATGCGGAGTCGTTAGAGAAATCATGCAGTGAAACTTTAAACACCGAGCAAATGTGGTCGAAGCTCCGATAGGAATATGAGGTTCGGAAAACATCTTGATCCAGCAGAACATATACAATGAAGAAATAGGTTCCAACCGGGAACTCCACAATGATTGCTGTTAAAGCATCAATCTTGTTCATTATGAAGTTCAGATATTTCTCTGACGGTATAGTCAAGAGTTACTTTTGCATTCCATACCGTCCTTTTTATCTCTTCTCCAATATCGGGATTGCGCATGATGGGATCGAGGAGCAGATTGAGTTTCGACGGTTCATTAAGATCAGGGTAATCTGAAAGATACTGTCTTAGGGCTTCATTGAACTCTTCATCTTCCATATCATCCTCCTTTGCTGCCAAGAACATACAGTCTATGAGCCACTGACTGTCTGTCGGCAGATAAGTTTTTACTAAATCGGCTATTTCGTCGAAAGCAAGGGTTGCTCTTTTCCATAGATAGTGTGCAAACTCGTCAGGATAGTCCGGATTACCAAATGTGAAGTTAAACCATACTTCATCTGGGTCGTACCACGCCTGCAATTCAAATCCTTCCATTTCGTCAAAAGTCACGACTTCCCATAGTACGCAAGAAAAAGAGTATTCATTCAATCTGTCAAAGATTGCCGGCAGTCTCTTCCCTGTCCCGTCAACCAGCCCCCACTTCCCCTCTTCATTTTGGTATAGCGAATAAGGGGGATGTCTACCGTCACCATAAGGACTTTTTGGATTATCACTTTTATTCATTGTTTTCATCATTAGCATCCACTATCGGAATCATTTTCACAGTAGGGTTAGTCCCCAAGATTGCACTTTCAATCATAGTATCATATCGGCTCTCCAGGTTAATTTTCATTTCCGGTGATATGACCTATCTTGGTCTCATCTTAAACGGCCTTCCCTCTGTTTTCCTTCTTGATGTCTTTCGAACACTGGATGCGTCCATCTATCTCCCTGTAACAAATATTATCATCAAGGATAACCTCAATAGGCTGCCAATTTTCCGGTCGCCCAACGATAACAGCAGTAAGTACATCTTCAATCATGTTTATGGCGCAACCTCGTAAAGAAATTTTTTTAAGACATTCGCATCCATACTCTTCCTCATACGCCATACTGTAAATAACGGCATCAGAAAGGATAGCATTATCAAGAATTAACTCATCTACACCGTTAAAAATTCCTTCAGCTTTTGTAATATTAGACAAGTCCGCTCCCGTTAGATTAACAGATATGTTTCCTTGCGCATATATCATCATCTCAGCAGATACTACTTTAGAAAAACTTATACCCGTTAAATCTAAATGTCCTACATCAGTCCATTCAAAAGCAGAATCCATAGATTCCACATTCTCAATACGAATTCTTCCAAAATCAATATCTAGAAGACTATCCATTCTCCTAAACATGTTGTTCATACTAACCATCTCCGAAGGATTATAATGGCTTAGGTCAACATGTTTGATTCCACCTCCATTGCATTCATAAGGACTATTTTCTGACTCCAAATACGGGTCATCAATCTGGCAGAAGCCATACTTTAGGGCCGGATATTTTTCAACTGTCAGGATGTTTTCACCTGGTTGAAGCTCAATATAAGTGGACGGCTCTGTGCGAAGCTGAAGTCTATTATATTTAGGCTCAGCATCTTCAGTACACACAATGCGGATGTAACTTCTTGAGTTACTTACGTCTGTTGGCTGTGATAAAATTCTATCCCTTTCTTCAAGTGATTTACGTAATTCCTCTGAAAACTCAGGGGGAACAGTGGAAATTATCCTTTCATCAATATTGCGCCTCTTACTTGCAGATAAAGGTGACACTTTAGATAGGGATATCCCCTCAAAACGTGCAATCTCTCTTGACATCTCCTCAGAGATTAGGTCAGGGCCACTATTGACAGTCATGAAACCTAATGAGTTTTTCGGTGGTTTGGGCATAGCTTTAAATAGTTCTATAATTATACAAATCGTACCGGCCTCCATTCACGATTAGTTAGTAAAAAAACGTGGTACCGATACTGTTGCTTCATTCCTGACAATACCTGAGAAGTTGCGAAGTTATGAATAGTCAAGAACAAAGCGTCAAGTAAACGCCTTCCTTTATGTATAGCTCGGAAAAAGTTTTTTACCACTATCTCCAAACACTACAAAATTAGTCAAATATTCCCGTGCTCATAATTATCTGCCTGAGAATTTTCAATCTTGTAGCAAATTTTCATGACACTTTACTTTGAGCCTCTGCTCTGGCAAAGTTAAGAAGAATCCCCAATACAACCTAAGTTCATTTTACTCACCTTACCATGTCCTACTCAATTGAGAAGAACGGGAAAATTTCACATAAGGAGTATTCACTTTGATACACCCTCCTAATTTTGTCCTTGGTCAAAATTTTTAATGGACAGTAATAAAAATTTTATCACCTGTTTGACTCTTTATGAGGCGCTTTTTTCAAGGCGACACACTATACATAGAGCGGAGCATATTCACTAAGAACCAACGAATAATAACAATATACACTGAACGCCGGGTTCATTACTTGGATATAAAATTTTCCGTTAAATCATCTTCCTCACACTTGGATTCTCGTCTAATGTATCTGTCCCCATTACGTATAATTGTAAAATCTTCTCTTCCACCTTTTACAGCTCCAACTGGATGACGATTACGATACGCAAAGAATTTATCTGATGGAATCAGAAATATACCTTTAGTATCGGCAGCAAGAATAATGAAAGCGATTTGTTCTTCCTCCACGACCTTTGGATTTATACTGTACCACCAAGTTTTGTGTGGATAACCGAAGTCTTTAGAACCACGAAAATATAAATTACCCATCGAGGAAAAATATACAGGTTTCCTTCCTGCTTTTTTATTTATTTGAGTAAATGTAGCAGGAAGTAATTCAATGCATTGTTCAATGGTCAGATAATTTGGCAAAGTTGATGACATGTCTATATCAACGGAGGTTAAAGAATGAAGTTGTTTAAACTAATTTTCAGATGTTAAAAATGCAATAAAATGATTAACATATAGCGCATTCCGCATAGGACACACTATATTATAATTACCACACTCTAATATATCGTACCAATGCCAGAATACCCTGTACTCGACAAAGATACAATAAAATCTGAAATTATGCCCTATTTTTCTGTGGCAAAAAGAGGATTTGCCTCCAAATTTGACATTGTGGAGATTGTCAACGTCATACTCTACAAGCTCAAGAGCGGCTGCCAGTGGCGTCTTCTGCCGACAAGACATCTCTTCAGCTGTGAGGTTCCAAGCTAGAACACAGTATTCCACCACTATCGCAAATGGTGCGTCAAGGAGAAATGGCAAGAGATATGGCTGGGAATCCTAAACAGGAATAGGAGCTGTCTTGACCTATCGACATCCTACATCGACGGCTCCCATACACCGGCCTACAGAGGAGGATAAAAGACCCGATATAAAGGATGGAAGAAACGGTGTACGACAAACGCGCTCTTCCTTTCGGACAACCAGGGCCTCCCTCTTGCCATGGCTGAGCCACAGGCAGGCAAGCATTCCGACCTCTACGAGATAAATGAACGCATCGATGAACTGGTCAGCTAGCTTTCCAAAGCGGACATCCCCGTTGACGGCCTTTTCTGTAACCTTGACGCAGGCTTTGACATCAAGGAACTCAGGAGTACCCTTGTATCTCACGGAATCATTCCCAATGTCTGTCCCAATCCAAGGAACGGGACGCATACCACCGAGGGTGACAGTTATGGCATCAAAGAACGAATACTATCAGCGCATAATCGCTTCGCTCCAAGCAGATATTAAATCACAAAACTCAGCTATTTCCGACCTAAAATTAACTGTCCAAAGACAGCAGAAAGAAATCGAGTCCTTGAAAGCCTCACAGGGTGTTCTGCAACAATTCTCCGAGCCTCAACAGAAAAGGATTGCTACAGAACATCTACTTTTAGCCGTCAAACGAGTATGTGACGAAACAATCCTTGCTAATTATGAAAAGCTACCTACATTCTTTGCAGACAGGCATGAATTCGAGGGAGACCGTAAATCATCTGAGCAGAAGTTTCTCATAGCCGACACCTTTTCTGATTATAGGAAGTCACTGGAGAAACGACTGAAATTCATTGAAGAAAAACTCGGCAGCTATTGTTCACTTCTGACAATCCACCTTCACGATAATAACGGCAACAACGAAAGCAAAAGATACTTCAATCTAGATGCCATTATTCGAGCTTTCAAGAATGAAAATCTCCAATGGCTTAAACCTATCATCGTCTGCCTCTCCATCTGCTCGTTAGCGCTCTACCTAATAAGCACTATAACCACATAAACGATAACACTCACCTCTAAGATACGATTTTGAGTCTCATAAATAGCCAACCTCCCCTTACACAGCACTCTGCGCCCAAATTTTCCAGCTGAATCATAGCGATAATCTCAGAAAAATTTACTAATTTTGCATCTAAGTAACGCTTATCTGAAAATGACCAGTCAGTAAACAGAAAAAGACATACGGCG
>CAYNUE010000153.1:0-5838 GCA_964400325.1 uncultured Sangeribacter sp.
AGGACTACATGAAAGCCCTTCTCGGCGCCAACAACCTGAGAGTCTTCGTCCTCGACCCCGCCGAATAAACCCTACTGACCCATAAAACACCCGGGGCGGCCTCTTCCTTCGAAGAAGCCGCCCCGCTCATTTCAAGCATATAAGTCAAAAAATACAATGAGTAATTGATTGATCGTACATTGTCGACGATAAAGCATGCTTATGGAGAAATATAAAGTTAGAAATTAATAACCGATTAAGATATAGGGTGAATAGAGTTCTTAATGTTTGTAAAGTTTGTCTAACGTATACTCTATGTCGCGCGTTACGAAAATATTGTTATATTTTTTAATCAATGGGGTTAGTTCTTGACTCATTTTAGATATGGTCGGTTTCCCAAAAATCTCTATTAGAGTTTTCAATGTATTGTCTATTTTTGAGACTTGGGAAATCCGAAATTGAAGTAAGGAAAACATCCTTTTAAACAAGTATTTAAATATAAGCATATATTTAATTGCTCGTTGCCCGTCAATGTGGAGTTTCTCCCTCTCTATTGTTGATTTATGTTTTTTCATCATTATTCCGAATCTTTGTAGTATATCAACTCCAGTTATACCCATAATATTATCAAAGTAGCAGAACAAATCCTTTAAAAACTTACTCTTTTCAAGATTATTGATATTCTTGAATTCATATAACGACCGATTCAAATAGCAGATTTCTAAAGATGCAAACAATGTCAACGTAAAAAAGCAAATATCATCGTGATGAATTCCAAAATCAGAATTGTTGGACTGTGCTTCTCTAAGTTTAAGGAACTTATCGTAAGTTTGCCATAATGTTTTTACTTGATTGGGGTACAATACTATGTCTTGCCAAGTTAAAACGGTAGTGGGATCATATTTTACAGTGCGTGAATAACTTGATTCAGAATTGGCTTCTTCCTCTTCATCAAGAATTTCGTTGGTAACTTCATTCATTTTTCTTTTGATGCATGTCTCTATGGAATTTAGAAGCCTTGAACCAATTTGATTGAATTGAGTGTTACTGAATAATGCGTTCTCTTTACGGTTAAATGCCGGATTATAATTAATATCAGGAAGATTTCTATCAGAGTATTTTAATTCGTTAGACTTAAATCTATTGGAAGATGAGAAACTTTGCTTTTCAATCATATCTGACAGTACTCTTGCAAGAATGTCAACTATTTCAAGTCCAGCATAGCCTTCGGATGAAATTTTAGATATAATGCCGTTTAGTTCTCGATTGCTTTTTGAAGGATTGGTGATATTAAGGAGAATAATAGACTTGATGTAAGATACGTTTGATATACGATTTCCATATTCGTCCACAAGATAGCACATGGTTGCTTTATTTATAGATGGCTTCTCGGCCTTAATATTATAGCCATCGGTGATAAAATCTTTTATAACTGTAGTGTCATTTCCGTCATCTAATATTATGGAATCAATATGCGATAAATCCAAAATCCTTAAGCGTATTGATAATTCAGAATAGTTGACAGTTGCTTCTTTAATTTCATAAGAATACGGAGTCTTCCATGTCTCAACATATTTTTCCATCGGAAGCGTCTTTAAATCAAAAGAAGGTGTGGCAGAATATTCTAAATTAAGTTCTTTAAGAAAGTCTATATGTGAAGTAACATAGAGGACTCCCAACTCTGCATTTCGTCCCAGTAGCCCCTTGTTACCTAATGCAGCTTCAGTTGCATTAGCACTCCCGATAAAACAATATTTTTTATCATTGGTGATAAATAGGATCATCTTACAATGCATCTTGCGTTGGAATTTATTGAAATTTTTCTTACCACGCGTCGTCTTGTCGAAATCATAAAAGCTTATGTCGTCGGGATTCACTCCGGAGAGTGAAACTTGGGTGTCTTTTTGTGTCAGTACATCAATCCTGGCATTATAAAATTCATTATGAAGATTTTGAAGAGTTCTGCCATCTTTATCAAAAAAAGGACTTACAACGACAATAGCTCTGACTTCGGAGCTTGGTACGATGTTGGAGATTTGAGAAAAGATACTTTGATGACTGTCATCATAAATCAGGGCGGCTTTTAAATCGTCGCCTATCGTCACGAGACTATGAGGCGTAAATTCTAATGTTTTTTCAAGTAATGTACAATTAAGTGGTATTTCTTCTAAAATTCTTTTCTGTTCAAAATCCCCGGCCTCGAGTATTTTTGTCTGAATATAGGACCAAATTTCATGTATCAAGGGAAGGTGAGAGGTATTTTCACTATCAGCTATGAATCCGGTGAACAATTCGTGGTTTTTTCCATGACCGCCGACTGTTAAATTCCCGGAACCGAGTAAGCACGTTAATGAGTTGTAGCCAATAAACATATTAATTTTTGGATGAAATGCGCCTTTGGATTCTATTCCGGAGATAGTGTAATCGCGACCAAGATTATTTACAGAAAGAGGGTCTGTAAAAGAGTACGATTTTTCCAGTTGATTCTTATCAGCCAGGATATTTATGCTACAAATCTTCTTCTTGTGAAGAATGTTTCTTATGCGGGAGTCGATGTTAACTAAATCTAACGAATAGGTAAGAAGTACAGCGGAGTGCAAATCATTTCCTTTAAGTGGAATATCCTGAAAAAGTATATGTTCGTTATTTGCCATAACTTTCGATAAATTTTTTGCCAATTTCTGTTACTACATCTTCATCATTGATGTAATATAAATCTCGGAGGTAATTATGTAGCGAATTTATACGTGGATTGGTAAGGTTCGGGTATCTAATTTCAACAAGTACAGCACAACCATCTTCAATTATGAATTTTCGTAAATCATAATCATTATAGCCCATTTTGTTTACGGAGACTATACAGTGTTCGTTCATAACTTGTTGAAATAAGGCGTAGACCCGCTCTCTTTGACTCTTGTGTCTGTGTTTTTCGTAATAATCTTTAAGACCTGAACTTAATATGCCGCGCTGTCTCTTCAAATCATTGATGGCTTCGAATTTCTCAAACGACTCTTTATTGTCTTGATAAATGGTAAATATCATCTCAAAGATTAAAAGAGCTGTTACTACGGCGTTACTATAATTGCGCTTTTTGATTTGGGTCTGTATGGTATGGAATGAGTCAATTAACACAAATCTGGTCTTGTCGGGTTCTATTATACCATTTTTGTGTTCATTGATTAACGTAACTATTTCGTCAGATGAAATCTCTAAAAGAACTTCGATAGGGGGATTCTTTAGCTTCTCGATTTGTGTTAATATATAGCAGAATAGTGTATCGATGCTGTAATGGAGAACCTCGCATAGGTAGTAGAAAAACCATCCGAATTCAGCATTGGGTTCATCTGTGTCGGTGTCAAAAGACTTATAGCGGTTTTCAATAAATTCGCTGAAAGGAATTTCGTTTTGTAAATCTTTAAGCATTAGGTAAATAGACTCCTTTCTAAAGGTAGATATTTTTAACCCATCAACGTCGGATTTAACCATTAGATTGTTTAAACCATTCCATTCTGCTGAATTAAGTCTTATTGATGTTAATCCGGCTGATTCTAACTCATCAATATCTTTTAGATACAATTTCCCCTCAATAATTCTTTTGACAAATAGGTTTCTCACGTTTTCACTCACAGAGTCTTTTAGTGCATCACATAGTGAAGCTCCTTCGTTTTCGGTCACATAGAAGGCATTGTCTTTTACTGCAATCAGATTATAATATAAGAGCGACCCGAGATAATATTGTCCTAAGGCCCCCGATTGATAACTCCAGTACTTATCTTTATTCTGATAATCAGCGCCTAGAGCTATATCTATTACGCCTTCTGTAAACAAGCTTTCTTTTTTACGCAGAACAAAATCAGAGCCAATGACAGAATTAACATTTTTGTTATGCATGATAAAAGCCATGATCAGCTCAGCGCGACGAATAAAGTTATATTGGTGAATCCTTTCGATTTCAGTTGAATCTAGTTTGGCATATTCGTCCAAAAGCCAACAATATAAGCTATAATATCGGATGTGACCCGTCAAGTTGGTCATGCCAGGCAGCAGGGTAGCATAAGTTGCGATAGAGCTATTTTGAATACCCATTGGATCTCTGCCGCTTTTAAATCCATCGCTAGCGGCCCAAAAGATTTTCGAAATATTTGTGCTATTATATTGGCCCATATTTCTAAAAGGATAATGATTCTATGAATTATTACATTACCTACTACGTGTTCTTATTATATTCATAAGGATTCTCTTTGAGCCATTTCCATGCCGGTACTACAGTAATTTGGAAGTCTTCGGTTTCAATCGCCTCATCTTCGTTAAAGGTGACAATCAAGCAATTTCGACATTTCGTTGCAACGACAGCCGATCTGAGTCCGTTGATTTCCCGGTTTAGGGTGTCAGCATCTGAGAGCTCCCAACATACTTGAACCAACATTTCAATTGATTCCTCTCGTTGAATCACAAAATCACATTCATTTTTATCTGCAAAATATGTGATTTTACGGAACAAGCCACCGTGTCGTTTCAAATTGAGAAACACAGCATTTTCGAGCAGTTTGCCATTGTCATCGCTTTGAGGGAGAATAATGGCATTTCTCATTCCGTTGTCGATGAAATAGTATTTTGGAGTTCGAATATTTTCTTTGATTAACGAAGGAGACCAACGACTGACGGAGTAAAACATAAAGCAGTCGCACGACCATTGAGCCAAATCGTATAATTTATTTTTATCGACTCTGCGACCCTGTGACTTTAAGTCGTTATAGATATTATTTATCGAAGTGGGTTTGGAAAGATTCAACATCATCCGCTTCAGAAGATAACGTACTGTCTCAGGTGATGACAGGTTATAGTGTTCTACAAGGTCCCTAAATAGCATAGTATTGAAATAACCTTGCACTTTTCTGATTTTCAGGGAATCTTCTTTCATTAAGACCACTTCAGGAAACGAGCTGTCATGGAGGTATTCCTGACAAGCCTTAACAAGGTGTATGCGGCCAGCTTCGTCGAATGGGGATGCGTCAATTTTTCGGAAACGGAGATATTCGGAAAATGATAACGGATAGGCTTCGAACTCGACAGGCCATCCTCTGAGTGCAGTAGATAACTGGGAGGAAAGCATACGCGCATTGCTACCCGAAATGAATATATTACGTGTATAGGTTTTGTAGAGTCGTAGTACAAACAGTTCCCATTTCGGAACCGTCTGTATTTCGTCAAAGAATATATAAACCGAGGATAAATCTCTATCGGGGAACATTTCGCGATAGGCTTGAATAACATCATCAAGTTCCTCTGTAGCCATACCATCAAGACGTTCGTCGTCAAAATTTATCCACAAAATTTGTTCGCGATTTACTCCCGAATTGTAGATCTTGTTTGCAGCGATTTTCATCATAGACGATTTGCCACAACGTCTTACTCCGGTGATCGTTATAATCTGGCCCGAGTCTATTGGAAGTTCGAGTTCACGATCAATTACGGGAAAAGGAAGCTCCCGTTGCATGGTAGAGATTATTCTCTGAAATACTTCTTTCCGTTTCATACGGACAAAGTTAACGAATTTTTCCGGTTAAAACGGAAATAAATTCTATTTTTTTCCGGTTAATACGGAAAAGTATTGTTAGCGGTGGCCAAGCCGGCGCGTTTATGCAAAGATACGTGTAACATACCCCAGTGGTCACTTATTGAATTTCAGATATTTACACACCAAAAAATATTACACGATCGACGAAACCCTCCCTTTTTCGGGGTCTCGTTGACCTTTCGGCGGGGGAGTCGGACGGGTTTAGATGGAGGGGAGGGAGCGGGCCGTGGCGAGGACGTCGAGGGCCGCGGTCATGGAGGGAACATTAGCGACCGAGAAGG
>CAYNUE010000154.1:0-5724 GCA_964400325.1 uncultured Sangeribacter sp.
TAGCCGAATGCTATTGTTGCATATACAAGCGTGGGCTTCTGCGTTGCCGTCCAACATAGGTAAGGCAATGCGAGAAGCCTCGATTCGTAGGACGGCAACAGATACAGATTCCTACGCTTTTTTTTGCATACTGACCTAACCGCCGACGAGAGGATGACCGAGGCGAGAGACACAATTATGAAGAATGTCTTTTTTAAGCCCTGGGTTGGCCAAGACTATCAGACCGGGGGAATTTTTCCTAAGAAGATATTGATTTTAGGAGAGGCTCATCTTTGTGATGGCTGCCACGACTGCGGACATGTGGAAAATGCCGATGAATGTGCCGACTTCACTTCCAGAAACTGTATCGAGACGCTCCTGAATGGCGAAAGCGCGTCGTGGACCGGAACGTTCCGGAAGTTTGAGCGGTCGCTGGTAAATCATGAGACCGACCTTGAGAAGAGCCGCGCAATCTGGAACTCGGTAGCCTTCTATAACTACATCCAGAAAGCCATGGATGCCTCCCGGAAAACTCCAGAGTGGGTAGATTTCCGCAACTCGGAGGAAGCCTTCTTTGAAGTGCTGAATGAGCTGCAGCCCGACCTGATGATCGTGTGGGGCGTGACCCGGATGTACGACATGCTGCCGGGAGGGGATGCCTGGCGTGACGGTGAACCGCTTGAAATAGATGGCTATAACGTGAAGAATGGCTACTATCGCCTTGATAACGGCAAGGAGGTGAGAGTACTATGGGTGTACCATCCCTCAGCGGGTTACTCCTGGGAAGGGTGGCATAAGGTAATAAAGACTGAACTTCCTGACTAAATCGCGATGCTATGAAGAGAATATTATTACTGCTGATGGTAGTCTGTTCGGCTCTTACGGTATACCCTTTTGAATATACCTACCAAGGCAAGACGCTTCAATATGAGGTAATAGATGAGCAGAAAAAAACTTGTGAGGTAGGGAGGAATCGTGGTATAGATGGTGAAGTAGTATTACCTGAATTTGCGTATGACGGGGATACGAAGTACACTGTTGTGCAAATTGGTAAGTCTGCATTTCAATCCTGTACCGGCCTTAGATCCATATGTATTCCGAATTCGGTCACTTCTATAGGAGAGTATGCCTATTTCAATTGTACCGGATTAACTTCTGTAAGTATTACGAATTCAGTAACATCCATAGGAGGGAATGCATTTAGTTGGTGCACGGGGTTAAGGAAAGCCGAGTTCGGGAGCATCGAGTCGTTATGTGCAATTGAGTTCGGTAGTTCATCGGCCAATCCATTATATTATGCTCATAATCTTTATATTAACGGATGTGAGGTAAAGGATATCGTCATCCCAAATACTGTAACCTCAATCGGACCCTATGCCTTTAGTGGTGGTAACGGCCTGACATCGGTGAGCATCCCCAATTCGGTAACTTCCATTGGACAGTATGCGTTTGACGAGTGCACGTGGTTAAGGAAAGCCGAGTTCGGGAGCATCGAGTCGTTATGTGCAATTGAGTTCGGTAGTTCATCGGCCAATCCATTATATTATGCTCATAATCTTTATATTAACGGATGTGAGGTAAAGGATATCGTCATCCCAAATACTGTAACCTCAATCGGACCCTATGCCTTTAGTGGTGGTAACGGCCTGACATCGGTGAGCATTCCTAATTCAGTAACATCAATAGGAAAGTATGCCTTTAGTTCGTGTACGGGGTTAAGGAAAGCCGAGTTCGCCAGCATCGAGTCTCTATGTGCAATTGAGTTCGGCAACGCTGGCTCGAATCCGCTTGCTAATGCCAATCATTTATATATTAATGGAGTTGAGGTAAAAGATGTTGTCATCCCCAATACTGTAAAATCAGTGAAAGCATATACCTTTTGGGGTGGTCATTACAATTCAATCAGAATCCCCAATTCAGTAGCTGCTATAGGAGAGAAAGCGTTTGGAGGAAATTCCGATGTAACAAAGGTTATATGTGAAGCCGTTAATCCTCCCACTATTGAGGCATCTGCATTCTCTATGTATAAATCGCAATTCTATACTTATTATTATGGAACACTTTACGTGACTGAAAAAAGTATCGGAAATTACCGTGAGGATGTGGTGTGGAGGCAATTTCATAAAATCAAGATATTAGGTGATTTGAACTACAAATTTGATGAATCTGCCCATACATGTAGTGTAACCGGATTCGATGTAGCTCCCGAAGGCACTCTTTCCATACCGGACCAAAAGAACGGATATAAGGTTGTTTCAATTGGGGAGGGAGCTTTTGCAAACTGCGATAAAATAAAAGTCTTAATCCTTCCTGCAACACTCCAAAGTATTGAAGACAGAGCTTTTGCAGGATGCAGTTCTCTTGATTCCATCATCACCAATGCCACTACGCCTCCGGTCATGAAGGAATCAGCGTTCTCCAATTATTCAAAGCCGGTGGTGTCTGTGCCTATAAATAGTTTGAGAGCATATAAGCGCAACGCCGCATGGGGTAAATTCAGTATAATTGTAGATTCAGATATATTTAATTATGATTTTAGCAAAAACGCTAACACATGCAGCGTAATCGGGTATAGAGAATCTCCGTCCGGAATTTTGACTATCCCGGAAGAAAAGGATGGGTGCAAGGTAACCGGTATAGGTCCTAATGCTTTTGCTAATTGTAATAAGGTTCAAGAGTTGATTTTGCCCGCCTCGATACAGAGTATTGAAGATCGGGCCTTTGCCGGATGCAGCGGTATTGAATCAGTCACCTGCTATGCCCATACACCTCCGGCCTTGAAGGAATCAGCGTTCTCCAATTACTCCAAGGCGGTGCTTTATGTGCCTGATGATAATGTTCAGGCATTTAAAGAGAATACTGCGTGGAGGAAATTCAACAAGATTGATAATATAAGTATCTTAAAATACAGTTTTAACGATGCCGATAACACGTGTGGAGTAACCGGATATACCGAAGCACCCACAGGAATATTACAGATTCCTCAGGAACGATGCGGTTATAAAGTAACCTCTATCGGAGAGAAGGCATTTTCTAATTGTAGCAAGATTGAAAGTGTTGTATTTCCGGAAACCTTGACTACAATTGGAGATGAAGCATTTTATATTTGCGGAGGAATAAAGCGACTGGAACTTCCGGCCTCTTTGGCTAATATCGGGAAGAGCGCATTCAACGGATGTAGTGGCATTACCCAGATAGAATGTAAAGCTTCTGAGCCTCCAGCGGCGCACTCTACATCTTTTACCTATTACTCAGGAGTTGCGTTGATGGTTCCTTGGAAAAATATTGCTGCTTATCGTAGTGCCGCAGTATGGAAAAACTTCTCCTCCATCAGTGCAATAGATTTCTTTATTTACAAATACAATGAAGGCGATAAGACATGCTCAATCGTAGGCTTTGAAGGCTCACTTCCCGATGGCCCCCTTGAAATTCCGGCTACGAAAGATGGCTACCGGGTAACTGAAATAGGTGCCAATGTATTTTCCAATTGCGCCAACATCACCTCGGTAAAATTCCCGGCATATCTTCAGAAGATAGGAGACAGAGCTTTCAGCAACTGTACCGGCCTGACCACGCTCTCCTTACCCAGCAGTTTGCAGGTTGTAGGTGATGGCGCATTCAACGGCTGTAGCGGAGTAAAGACTCTGACGCTCGAGGATGGTAATACCGAGCTACGGATAGGAAATAACAATGGGTTGAATGCATTGGAGGTTCTGAACTTAGGACGGGACGTGACAGCCACTCTGTCATTCCAAGGCCTCAAAACCCTTACCATCATCAATATCTCCAAAACTGTAAAGACCATACCAGAGAATCTATTCTATGAATGTTCCTCCCTGCGGTCGCTAACAGTTCCGGAATCTGTTGAGGTGATAGGAGAAAGGGCTTTCTACGGATGTGTCGCATTAAAGTCGATCAACATTCAGGATGGCTCTACACCGATACGTATCGAAGCCTCGACTCTTTCCGACGGACGAGGCTCCACATTCGCGAAAGCACCTATCCAGACTATCTATATGGGAAGAAATGTAGAGTACACATCTACCGAACTCTCTCCCTTCAAAAATATCTCTGAGCTTACCGACCTGACTATCGGTAATAAGGTAACGGCCATTAATAACTACCTCTTCTATGGCTGTACCAACATAGCCAACATGGCGGTACCATCTTCCGTGAAGACTATCGGTGATTACTCCTTCTACGATTGTACCAACTCAACCTTATTGATCATCTCCTCCTCGGTTGAATCAATCGGAGAATATGCCTTCTATAACTGTCGGGGGCTCAAGAGTCTGACCATTCCCAATTCAGTGTTGACTATCGGGGACTATGCCTTCCGTTCATGTGTAGGAGCAGAAAAGATAAAGATAGGTAACGGTGTGAAAGAAATCGGAGCCTACGCGTTCCTTGACTGCCGCGCTGCCTCCGAGATCACGATTGGCGAGAAGGTGGAGAAAATCGGCTCCAATGCTTTCTATAACTGCAACATGCTCCAGGAGATTATCGTGCCGAATTCCGTGGTATCAATTGGTGCCAATGCTTTTGCCCTATGTGTGGGGGCGGAAAAAGCGACAATCGGAGCAGGGGTAAAGACCATCGGTTCGAGAGCCTTTGGTGATTGTCAGAGTCTGAAGGAAGTGGTTTGCATGCCTACTACTCCCCCTACGGCGGATGAAACCACATTCTCTGACTATTCTCCTGTATTGACCGTGCCGACAAATTGCCTTAACGCCTATAAAAACAGCACATCCAATTGCTGGCCACTCTTTAAGACGATAAAAGAAGAAGATGTCAAGATAATTGAAGTGGAGCGAGTGGAGGTATCTCCGGCTGAGATGGAATTGAAAGAAGAGGAGCAGAAGCAGCTGACAGCGACTGTATATCCTTCCAATGCCACTTACCGCAATGTCACCTGGAGCACATCCGCCTCTACGATTGCGACAGTGGATCAGAATGGTCTGGTAACGGGTATTAAGGCCGGAGTCTGCACCATCACGGCCACTGCGTCTAATGGCGTTTCGGCAAGCTGTAAGGTAACGGTAGTGGGTAAGGGCTCTATTGCCGAGACAGAGTTTAATACGAAGATAGGAGTCAAGGTGTCGGATGGGGTAATACTCGTGAATGCGCCGGATGATAGCGTTGTGGAGGTGTATACAGTAGGCAATGTAAAGATAGCGTCTACTACGGAGCATCGCATTGAAGGACTGGATTCCGGCATCTATATAGTGAGGGTGCAAGGGAAGGCGTTCAAAGTGATACTTTAGAGCTATTAACTGAAAGCCTTTCCGGGATAATTACCTGGAAATAAGATAGGAGTCATACCATGAAGGTTGCTTCAGGGTATGGCCGTGAATGATTGGACTCCGCGAGGCGATGCTTCAAATCCTGAGTAGAAAGGGATAAGAAGCAGGCCTCGCGGAGTCCTGCTAATTTTTAGGCGTGGGGGGATGGGGAGCCTCATGGTCCACTCGGGGTGGGGGACTGGAGATCCCCCCCCCTCCCAGGGAGGACGGTGGAGGCGACGGTTTGGGGTGTAGAAAGAACTATGGGGAATTAGGGAGTGAGAACGAACTGGGGGGAATTCGGGAGTCGCGGAATTGCTGAGCCCTTAGGAGTGTCGGTGCTTTCATTGAGGGATTTAGAAGGGGCCCGAACGCCGGATTTTTAGCTCTGAGGAGCGGCGCAGGATAAGGCAGGATGGGGCGCAGATATTTATGTAGTCGTTAGTCATGAGTCGTTAGTCGA
>CAYNUE010000155.1:0-5595 GCA_964400325.1 uncultured Sangeribacter sp.
TAGATGACAATGTTGCCGATCATTTGAATGCCTTGCACGAATTGATAAACCAACTCCTTCCGATAGAGAAAGCCATTATACTATTATGGCTTGAGGAATATTCCTATGACGAAATGGCTGAGATCATTGGAATAGAGAGAAATAATATGGCGACCAAACTTCACCGGATTAAAAACAAACTTATAAGTAACTATTGAAAATTAATTTATATTAAGCAACAATGACCCATGAATGCTAAAACTTGTTCTTTTTGGCTACTTTTCGCTTATCCCTCAGTTACATAGCCCGCTATGCTCCTTCGGTCTGCACGGAAATTATCTCAAAAATAACTAAGTTTTATCTATTCATTAATTCTCAATAGTTACTTATCAAAATCAAAATAATATGAACTTGGACGAACTTAAAAATAGCATGGCAACCCTTGACGATCTACTCGCACAAAAGAGTGTAGATACAATCACTTTTAACACCTGCACATGCAATACAGCGCAGAAAAGAATAATGAAACAATTCCGTCAGGGCGCGATCTCCTGCTTTATACTTGGCATCGTATTTTTGATTGCATGGAACGCAGGATTAGGTGATGATGCATTCCCACTCTCTTATAAACTATACCTGGGGATATTTTTGGCTGTTGCTGCAGGATGGTATGGATACCTGTATTTTAAGACCAAGAAAATCAACGTCGCGGCGGATACGCCGATGCAGACGATGAAAAAAGTTGCCTCTTTACGGTTTTACACCCTCATCGGTGAAATCATACTCGGCATGGCTATGGCAATATTCTTTACATTGTTCCTCTCGAACCTTTGGTTCGTCGGTCCCTACCGCTTTTGGATTATCATCGCAGTCACCGTAATCTTCCTCAACCTTTTGATCACCGTCTTCCTCCCCCGCACCATCCGCAACTTCAAAAACCTCACCGCCCTCGAATAACCCACCCCTAAAACTTTAGAACATTTAGTTAACTTATTATTCTATATTATCGCTTGAAGAAAATCTTGCTTTTCTCCTGCAGATTAATTATATTTGTAGATGAAACAATTGTCGGACGTAGGAACAAGGTCCGGTCCCTCCTTCTTAGAAGGAGACTCGATTAAGCGCCATTCAGAATCGGGAGACAATCTTTCAGAGAAATAAAAGACTCCCCTACTGCAGGATATTGATGGGAATTGTGCCTGTTGAGAAGTGACCGTTGTTGGGGAGTTGTTTTTCTTGGCAATTGATCCGACTGGCGAATTTATATAATTCGCGAAAATACATATATTGACACCGTGTTGATGCCGATGCACGTTAAATAATCGGTTAGGGGCATGACAACTCGATTAAATTCGGGGGACGCATCGCTACAACCCACGATTTCGGTCGTGGGTTGATTTTTTTAGAAAGAATATATCAAAGTAATACCGGTATGTAAATATTTGATGTATAAGTCCGATATTATCTTTTAAGTGATTAATGATAATTAAGAATTAATGAAAAGATCATATTCATCTCAATTGCCTGTTTAACTCCGAGGTATGTGCTTGCTTTTCTCCGAAAATTTCATTATCTTTACTCATAGAATTGGAACCGAGATTGTCCGAAGGCGCTGCGGGCGTAGAGGGAGAGGCAGTAGGCATCAACCCGTCGGAACTATCGGTTCCTTTTATATTTTAACGGGTTGAAAAGACAGTCCCTTACTTTAATCTCCTTTTATAAAAGGAAATTGTTTATCTTTGTCTTAGGTTGAGACACCATTCGGAAGAGCAGAAAGGGCTGCTGCCAACCCGTTTTCGGGAGAAAGTATGAGGATCTGCCCGCCCTCACGTATGGATTGTCTCTTCTTTTTCACCTCCCGCACCCCGATATTACCTTTGGAAGTTAAAATTTTTTGCCCGGATTGTAGGAAATTACGATTTCTTTTTGTAGTTTTGGGGTAGGAAAGAATCTGCGTTGCCGGAAACGAGTCTTTCTGATGAAGTCTCGGAATAGCGGGGATAATGAGTGTCCGAGCCCTCTCGTCCATCCAGTCCAGCCGTTTCTTCGATAAATTCCACACTTTAGATTAAGACTGTGGAACTTATTCTTTAAAGCTGTTAGAGGTCATTGCCGCTGGTTTGCCGCTATCTTTGGATACCGTCGAAAGGCGCTTCTAACAGCTTTCTTTTTAAAGTTTAGGTTATTGCATAGGTTAGTCTTTCACACTAAGACAGCAACTTACCCCACGCATAGCCTCTCATTTACATAATTTGAGCTTGAATTTTCAAAAGAATTTACTATCTTTGTATCAGAATCAAGGTTCGGAACTATTTGTATAGCCTCTGCGGGATTTATTCGCAGACTGTCGATTATCTTTCGAACCTTTTTTCGGGACAATACAGTTCTATTTTTAGTTCAATATTTTACTAAATTATAATTAAATAGAAATTCCGATCTATGCGATCAGACTCCACGGTATTAGTAGTCCGTTGAATGTTCACAAGGTTTGGATTTCATGGTCTCGGTGGCGATAGCCTGCGAATTTGATTTCGCTGAGGCAGCCACTTGAGACCTATCTTTTATTATCCCTGCATTTTTTTCAAGGGATGCAGTCACAGAAACGTCGGCAGGGCGAGGTTCGGTCTGTGCGCCACCGTAAAATCGGTATAACTGCTTCCCTTTTTTTGATGTATGTAATATTGGATTTTTAGTATCCGTTTATTATCTTTGCCATAAATCCAAGTCGTGATATTCCACGTCAGCGAGATTGGTTCGCTGTTGGTTTATCAAGGCTTGGATTTTTTATTAAAATATAAAAAAGAGGATAAAAGTGTTAATGTATTGATATAGTCTCATATTATTCTCATGCCTCTTAATAACTTCTCTCTGACGCTCCGGTTAATATCCAAAAGTTTTTTGCCCGGATCGTAGGATTTTTTACCTCCTTTTAGTAACTTTGCAGCCGTAATGGAGGTTTTCGCACCCTGCGGATGTCCTTCAGGTTCCCCATTAGAGCTGTTAGAGGTCATTGCCAAAGGTCGGACATCGCCATTAATGGTGTCGGAAGGCGCTTCTAACAGCTCTATTTTTGTAACCTCATCCCAAATATCCAACTTCTCTAACAACTCCTTGCCGCGTGTCCACAGCTTCAGATTCTCACGCATGACCATATCATCCTACAGGTGCGAATACTCGTGCATAGGTGTTTGGGAATTCATAGCGTCTCGGTTCAGGAAAACCCTACCGCCCACCGTCCATCCATACATGATCTTGACCATCTTTAAGATACCGTAGATTGTCACTTCCATTATACTTATTTGCAAGATTATCAAGATTATTTTGTAAATTTGCATTATCATCAAACTTGACGACGGAGCCTTGATGGTTCTCAGAACCGTAGCCGGTCTTTTTTGATTTGCGGGCGCTTCCACTGTTAAAGGTGTCAAGCGCTCTTTTCTTTGCTGTGCTCAGTGTCGCCTCACCTTGGTGCCCCGGCATCTCCGCTGACACAGCGTCACTCACTTCAATCACCTCTATACCTGCATCCCTGAGTATACCCTTGAATATCACTTGTATACTGTTATCAGCTGTATTGTAGCTCACCTATCTACCAACTTGCATTTTTGGAAGTTTCTGACGCTCACACGCCTCCAGCGCTCCCCTTACTCCCCCTTGCCTTTCTCCGGAAGTTTTATTATCTTTGCCATAAATCCAAGTCGTGATATTCCACGTCAGCGAGATTGGTTCGCTGTTGGTTTATCAAGGCTTGGATTTTTCTTTGTACATGGGTTGAAATTGCGATGGTTATATTAATTGGGGAGGCTGCAAAGTAAATCTCATTGGTGTATTGTGGCATGAAGCATAGGCCCTTCCTCGTCCGGCTCCATTATAATATTAATCACACTGTGGTAACATACCCAAGAATGGATTCTGAGTACATTTCGTCGTTCGGATTCAGTTTTCTTTTCCATTTATTTACATTAGTGTCCCGAATTTTACGGGGACACTAATGTAAATAAGTCTCAACCACTTCAAATTAAGTTTCAAGACTTCCATAAATGGGATTATCATCAAAATTTTTTTGTCCAAGGGGTAGGATATTACGATTTCTTTTTGTAATTTTGGGGCAAGAAAGTATCTGCGTTGCCGGAAACGAGTCTTTCTGATGAAGTCTCGGAATAGCGGGGACGGTGAGAGTCCGGATACTCTCGCGGTCCATCCAGTCCAGCCGTTTCTTCGATAAATTCCATACTTTCTATTAAGGCTGTGGAACTTATTCTTTAAAGCTGTTAGAGGTCATTGCCACAGGTCGGACGCTGTCCTTAATGGCGTCGGAAGGCGCTTCTAACAGCTTTCTTTTATTCGCCAGAAATTTTTGCATAAGAAAGGCTTCTTATAATATTAGTTATTGTGCTAAAAATATAGATTTTCTTTTTATCTTTGTCGTCAAAATTGGAACTGAGATTGTCCGGAGTCGCTAAGGGCGTGATGGGAGCGGTCGATTGAGCAGCAAACCCGTCGGAACTATCGGTTCCTTTTTCATTTTTAATGGAGTTGAATAAATAGCTACTTAGGGTTATTAGGTTTATTACAGGATGTTTGTATCTTTAAACTTCAGTTGAGACACCATTCGGAAGAGCAGAAAGGGCTGCTGCCGACCCGAATCCTAGGAGAAAGTATGAGGATCTGCCCGCCCTCACGAATGGGTTGTCTCTTCTTTTTTGACTTAGCACAATATATTCGCATAGGCTTTCGGCATTACAGAGTATTTGAGCACTATGTCGAGAGCCTTATTTTTGCGCAAAAGAGGTTTAATTGTAAAAAAGTTTGTATGCTTATGTGATATGGGTCTTATATGTCGTAATGTTAGGTTACGATAATAGTAATGATTGCCGATAGAATCGCATAGATGGCAAAAAAGAAACTTAATCCCATTTTCTAGAAGTATGTAAAACCCTCAAAATATAAATAACATCCTCTCTTACCTGATATGGCACAATATAAGGATATTTTGTAATAACAAGTTCACGAGTTCTTAACACTCTTCCAGCCCTACCGGCTGCAGGATTAGGAACAAGAACAGTTTCTATCATTTCTATAATATGCTCTACAACTCTTTTAGCAGCTTCTCTATTATTTTCGTAAATATATTTTTGAATTGAAGTTAAATCACTTAAAGCGGATTTCGAAAACTTAACTCTATAAGTCACTACTCAATTCTCCAATCTTTTTTAACATCTTCCAGGCTAACAGAAGCCCCCTCATCAACTTCTTTAATACCTTGTTGAATAGCACAAATCTGCCAAGCTTCCATATCTAAATATTTTTCAATGGCGTCAAGCGCCAAAAAAGCTTTAGTCCGTCCTGTTGCTATTGCTAATTCTTCTAAACGAGATTTTGTTTCTTTTGGTAGTCTTAGTGAAAATTGATCTGATGCCATAGTATTTCCTTGTATTACAATATACTACATTGTAATACATGTAATTACGTTTTTCAAGTTGCATAAGACTAATTATTTACAAGCAGGGTCTTGAGCGTCTGCAAATCCGTCGTAGTTATTATCGATTCCGTCTTCACAAGAGCCGATTGAATCTTTGCCTTCAGCGCGAGCGTTATATTTTAACCACTTGTCAT
>CAYNUE010000156.1:0-5464 GCA_964400325.1 uncultured Sangeribacter sp.
GTCAAAGTATGAATATGGTATTTGGCTGACTATTTCTTCATTGGTAGCTTGGTTGAGTTTCTTTGACTTAGGTATCGGAAATGGACTGCGAAATAAATTCATAGAGGCTATAGCTAAAGGGAAACATAAATTAGCAAAAATATATGTTAGCACTGCCTATGCGATAATTGGTATAGTAGTAGGGATTGTATGGTTATGCAGCTTGATTGCTTCATTTTTTATTGATTGGTGTGGAGTCCTAAACGCAAATTCATCACTAAGTACAGAATTAATGTGGACTGTGGTTATTGTGGTGACAAATTTTTCTGTGCTGTTTATTTTGGGATTGAACAGAACTTTGTTGAACGCTGTACAAAAACCGGCAATCGCTTCCAGTTTTGACACTATCACTCAAGTGCTTTTATGTTTGGTACTTTTGATATTAGTGAAGTTTACCAATGGCTCTTTGGTAAATTTGGCTTTGGCAATGGGAGGAACATCACTATTCGTTTTATTGATATCAAATATTTGGACTTTCTCCCACCTGCTTTTACCTTACAAACCATCATTGAAAGCAGTAAGATTCCGAATAGCCAAAGGGATAATGGGAATGGGATTGAAGTTTTTCTATATCCAAATTATTGCTATTGCTTTCTATCAGACTAATAATCTAATAATTTCACATTTTGTAGGACCATCAGAGGTAACAGTGTATAACATTGCATATAAGTATATGCAGATATTGACTATGATATTCACGATATTGATAACGCCTTTCTGGAGTGCCTTTGCAGAGGCAAATGTGAATGGAGATTTTTTGTGGATGAAAACCACCACAAAAAAATTAATAAAAATAGTAATTGGTTTGGCAGTATTAGGCTTGGTAATGGTAGCAGTCTCTCCAATCTTTTATAAGCTATGGTTACAGGGAATGGTTGAGGTTCCTATCCTTATTACATTATTGGTGTTCGGATTTCATATTTCTAACATATGGTCAACTCTTTGGACTCAACTTTTGTGCGGATTTGGAAAAATCAAATTACAACTTATTTGTTCCACTCTGTGCTGTGTCACTTATTTACCGATGGCAATATGGGGTTGTAAGCATTATGGATTGGTAGGATTATTGTTGGCTGCTCTGATCTCCTTTGCACTATTTACTTCATGGTTTGGAATAATTCAAGTAAGAAAACTGATTGAAAGAACAGCTACTGGCATTTGGAACCAGTAAATGCAGTAATTAGAATTTTAATGGTATACCTCTTATTAAAAGTTAGTGACGATAATGTTATTGTACTTGGCTCTTGATAAGTTTCTTTGAATGAAAATATAAATATGAAATATTCTGTCATAAACAAATATGGGGTAAAATTAAATCGTCTTACTCATGACAAGATAGAACTTGTAAGACGATGGAGGAATCATCCAAAAATCTCTAAATACATGGAGTATAGAAATGAGATTACACCAGAGATGCAGGAGCGATGGTTTGATAAAATTAATAATGATAATAATTACTTTTTCCTAATTGAAGTAGATAACAAGGAAATAGGGCTTATTAATGTACGAGACATTGATTATGAAAGGAAAGAGGGGGAACCGGGAATTTTCATATGGGATGATGACTATCTCAACTCCACCATTTCATTTCAAGCTGCAATGGCTCTTACAGATTTCTGCTTTGAGGATTTAGGCTTATCTAAGTTGATAATTCATGTTCTGCATAATAATGTTAGAGCAATAAAGTATAACCTTGCTTTTGGGTATAAAATATCTCCTTGTCAAGGAGATATTTATAATCAAGAATACACCTTGACTTTTTGTGATTATAAAAATAAGAGAAATAAACTTTTAAAACTATTAAGATATGGAGATTAAAGAATTCATAGAGAAGTTTGCCGAAATCTTTGATGACACTGATGTTGCCACCTTAACCCCCGAAACAAAATTCCGTGACTTGGAAGAGTGGTCTTCTCTCAGTGCCTTGGGTGTTATAGCTATGGTGGATGAGGAATTTGGCGTAGAATTATCAGGTAATCAGCTCCGTCAGGTATCCACCATCCAGGAGTTGTTTGATATTGTCACTTCTAAATAAGAAAGATGGCATTTCTTGATATAAAGAATGTTTCTGTAAAAGGTATATCTGCTTGTGTACCTTTTGTAAGAGAATGTATATCAGATATTTATAAATGGGGGGGGGTAAACGGGTTTGTTGAATCTACGGGAATAATCTCGCGTAGACGCTCCCCGGAGAATATAACTTCTTCCGACCTTTGTTATTACGCAGCTGATAAACTGATCGAGAAATTAGGGTGGAACAAAGCTGATATTGAAGGGTTAATATTTGTTTCTCAAACTCCTGACTATACTCTTCCCGCCACCTCATGTATACTACAACAACGTCTTGGATTAAGTAAGGATTGTTATACTCTTGACATTTCACTTGGATGTTCAGGTTGGGTGTATGCGCTAAGTGTTTTAGCTTCTCTGCTCCAGAATGGAACTATAAAGAAAGGTTTACTGCTCGCGGGCGATACGATAACAAAGATATGCTCGCCCGAGGACAAAAGTACTTATCCTTTATTTGGAGATGCCGGGACGGCTACTGCCCTTTCTTATCAAGACAGTGAGAAAGGCATGAGGTTCAATTTCAATACAGATGGTAATGGAAGTGAGACTATAATTGTTAACGAAGGAGGTTGCCGTAAACCTGTATCAGAAGACTCTTTGAAAATGAAAGAGCACGACGAAGGTATTAAGCGAAGAGGTATAGACCTTAAGTTGGAGGGGTTGGATGTGTTCTCATTCGGTATTACGAAAGCGCCAAAATCTATTAAGCAACTTTGCGAGCATTTCGCAATTGAATACAGTAATGTGGATATATATACCTTTCATCAGGCTAATAAGATGATGAACGAGATGATCCGAAAGAAGCTCAAAATTGAGCCGACAAAAGTACCATACAGTATGGATGAATTTGGTAATACCTCCTGTGCCTCTATACCGTTGACATTGGTTACCCGTGAGCGTGAGAGACTGACAAACTCAAAATTGAAACATATAGCTTGTGGTTTTGGGGTAGGCTTGTCTTGGGGTAGTGTATATTTCGAAACGGATCATATTGTTGTGCCTAAGTTGATAGAATTATGATTGAAACGTTCAATCCATTTACCCTTAAAGGAAAGACTGTGCTTGTTACAGGTGCTTCTTCCGGAATAGGACGAGAGATAGCCATAAGCTGTTACAAGATGGGAGCTGAGGTGATAATCACAGGACGTGATAGTCGGCGTCTTGAAGAAACAAGGGCTATGATGGGTGACGATAGTGTCAGAATTATTAGCGCTGATTTGTCTAAAGTTGAGGAGTTGACATTTTTAATAGATGAAATTCCCAAACTTGATGGTTTAGTTCTTGCAGCAGGTATTGTTGAAATGTATCCTGTCCAATATGCGACTCTTGATAAATTCCAAAAGATCTTCCAAACCAATTTTTATGCTCCTGTGGAAATTTTACGGCTTATTATCAAAAAGAAGCGTTTCAACCGGGGTTTTTCCGTAGTTGTTATTGATTCAATTGCAGGAAATGATGATTTTGCGGTAGGAAATAGTATATATGGAGCCGGAAAGGCAGCCTTGAAATCTTTTTTGAAGTTCTTCTCCTTGGAGATGGTGGGAAAACAAATACGGGTGAATACGGTATCGCCGGGCTTGATTTTAACACCGATGCAAACCAAGGGGGCAGTAGGGGAAGAGGATTTGAATAAGGCGATAGAGAAAGTCCCTATGAAAAGGTGGGGTTTGCCAACTGACATCGCACCTGCTGTAATATTCCTTTTATCAGATGCTTCCTCTTATATGACTGCTTCTGATATAAAAATAGATGGAGGGTATACAATTTGAGAATGAAAGCTTATATAAAGGCCATTGCATATTATTTGCCAGAGAGAATAGTAACCAATGAGGAATTGGTAGAGGAATTTCCGGAATGGACTGTTGAGAAGATTGCAGACAAAGTTGGAGTGCATCAGCGCCATGTAGCATCTGAGCATGAGACGGCTACCGATTTAGCAATTAAGGCTGCGGAACGACTTTTTCAGTATAATCCAAACGTTAGAAAAGAGGATATTGATTTTATACTTCTTTGTACTCAAAGTTCTGATTATAAACTACCTACCTCCTCTTGTGTAATCCAGGATAAATTGGGACTGTCAACTTCTTGTGGTGCATTGGATTACAATCTTGGTTGTTCCGGATATATTTATGGTTTGGCTTTGGCGAAAGGATTGATTCTTGGGGGTGTGGCGAAAAATGTACTCCTCCTTACCTCTGAGACATATAGCAAGTATCTCCATCCTAAGGACAAGGGAAACCGTACGATCTTTGGAGATGCAGCCACGGCCACTTTAATATCCACTGAGGGAAATGCTTCAATAGGAGACTTTGCATTGGGCACCGATGGAGAAGGGTATTCAAATTTAATTGTAAAAACCGGAGGCTCGAAGTATCCTGAGGTGGCAAATGATTTGAAATTTGACGAGAATGGTAACCCGAATTCTTCTGACTATCTATTTATGAACGGAACTGCCATTTTCAACTTCACTCAGAGAAATGTTCCCGTTGTGGTTAGAAAAACCTTGGAGAATAATGGTATGACAATGGATAATATAAGTTTATTTATTTTCCATCAGGCCAACAGTTATATGCTCGAGTTCTTAAGAAAAAAGATAAAAATACCGAAGGATAAATTTCTAATTGATATGAAAGAGACTGGTAATACTGTTTCGAGCAGTATTCCTATGGTCTTGGCTAATGCTATGAAAAATGGATCACCGACGGGAGCAGTCTTATTATGTGGTTTTGGAGTTGGATATTCCTGGGGTGGAACAGTATTAAATTTTGATTAAACTTCCTTATTATGATACCTTTTAATAAGCCTTTCTTGACAGGAAAGGAAGCTCATTATATCTATCAGGCTGTGTATTCCGGAAAGCTTTCCGGCAATGGCGTATATACAAAGAAATGTCAAGAGTATTTTGAGAATCATTATGGCTTTAAGAAAGCTCTGATGACAACCTCTTGTACAGATGCGCTTGAGATGGCAGCTATTCTTTGTGATGTTAAACCGGGAGACGAGGTAATTGCCCCAAGTTATACCTTCGTGTCAACTGTATTGGCTTTCGTAAGGCAAGGTGCTAAAATCGTATTCTGTGACAGTTGTAAGGACAATCCCAATATAGATGCTGACAAGATAGAGGCATTGATTACACCAAGAACTAAGGTCATTGTTCCGGTGCATTATGCCGGTGTAGCTTGTGACATGGATAAGATTATGGACATTGCTCATCGCCATAATCTCCTTGTGGTTGAGGATGCTGCACAGGCCATAGATTCCTATTATAAGGGCAAGGCATTGGGTTCGATTGGGCACTTAGGATGCTTCTCTTTCCATGAGACAAAGAATGTCATTGCCGGTGAGGGTGGTCTCC
>CAYNUE010000157.1:0-5416 GCA_964400325.1 uncultured Sangeribacter sp.
CATCGGCATCAACGTCTGAAGATATACCGGCAGCCAACTGATAGTCACGTTCGCTCTGCTCACGAACTTCGTCCATGACGTCATCGACTGTAATCTGGCCTACAAGACGACCTATGCTGTCAACAACAGGCATAGCCACAAGGTCATATTTTTCAAAGTCTATGGCTACATCTTCTATAGGTGTTTCGGTACGCACCGAGACAGGGTCAGTCTCCATCACATGCTTTATCTTGGATACTGAAGGATGAGTAATCATCTTCTTCAGAGGCAAGATACCCTTAAGACGCTTTTCGTTGTCAATGACATAGACATAATAAATGTCATCAAGGTCTTCAGCCTGGCGACGCATCTCCATGAGACACTGTGGCATCGACCAATTTTCATTGACCGTTATCATCTCGGTACCCATCAGACCACCGGCCGTATCTTCGTCATACTGAAGCAGGTCTACAATATCACCTGCCTGCTCCATATCGTCGATATGCTTTATGACCTGGTCGCGGTCTTCGGCATCGAGTTCCTGTATAAGGTCAACGGCATCGTCAGTATCGAGAAGGTCGATGAAGTGGCCTATCTGCTCGGGGTCCATGCCTTCGAGCAGCTGCTTACGGTCCTCCTCATCGAGTTCCATAAGCACATCGGCTTTGGTTTCGTTGTCTTCGATAAGGTTAAACAGCCACTCAGCTCTCTTGACACTGAGTTTCTGTAACAATTCGGCGATGTCGGCCGGATGCAACTCACGTATCTCCTCGCGTACTTCCTCTGCTTTGCCTTCGTCTATAAGGTCTTCGATACGTTCTATATCATGATCCGTAAATTCTTTCATTGGTCAGCAGACCCGCCGTTGCGGGCCACAAAAATCAATAGTGGAACGATGAGCCGCCGAGGAACTCACGCAGCAGCGATGTGGTAGGTATCTGGTCAACAGGTATATTCTCAAAATAACCTAACAATTTCAGCAAGCGGAAAGCTTCGGCATATTGTGGGTCATTCTGCGGTACGTCATGCAGCAGCGGTTCAGCATACGATTTCATGACACCCAACTCGAAAATGAGTGAAGAATTGAAAGTAGCATCGGCATTCTCCTGGAATGGGAAAATCCAACGTTCCTCACCGCGGCGCACACTAGGCCAACGCCGAAGAGTCTCAAGCGCTGAGATATGACGGTAACGGTGGTCACGTACCACACGCCGCAGCAGACGGTTATCAGTAGTAGATATCCAGTTGTGATTATCAATACAGAGAGTAGTTAATGCCGAAACGTAGACTTTAAATACATCGCCTTGGTCAAGTCCGCTTACAAGTTCCGGATTCAGACCGTGTATACCTTCTATGAGCAGCACTTCATCAGGTTCAAGACGCAGAGGACGGTCTTTATCTATACGTCTCCCGAATTCAAAGCTATACGTAGGAAGATTGATTTCTTCACCATCAAGCAAACTCCGCAGGTCAGAATTGAGACGGTCAAGATCAAGAGCATGCAGATGTTCATAATCATAATCACCAGAAGCATCGCGCGGAGTAAGATGACGATCGATGAAATAATCATCAAGCGAAATCATCTTTGGAGTTATAAGGTTGGTCATAAGTTGTATGCCCAGACGCTTGGTAGTAGTGGTCTTACCGCTTGAAGACGGACCGGCTATAAGCACTATACGTCCGCCACCCTGTCGACGACGTTCAAGTATCTGGTCGCTTATCTTACCGAGCAACTTGTCGTGCATAGCCTCAGCAACATTGATAAGCTGTGATGTCTGACGTTCGCGGACCGCACGATTAAGCTCGCCCACATTAGATACTCTGATGATACGGTTAAATCTGAGATGTTCGGTAAAAGCTCGATACATCTTTTCTTGTACTACTGGTGTAGCCGGTACCTTTAGATTATTGCTGTCAGGAGGAAGCAGGAGCATACCTTCCTTCCAGGGGAGCAAATCGAATACCTTGAGCATGCTTGTATAAGGTACCAGAGGACCGTAAAAACTATCAGCTATGCCATCAAGGGTATAATAAGTAGTATAGAGACGACGTGTAGTTTCGAGAAGCAATACTTTGGCAGTAAGACGCTGACGACGGAAACGTTTCAGCACATCTTCCGTAAGACGTTCTTTACGTTCAAACGGTAGGTCGGCCTCTACGAGTTCTTGCATACGCAAACGCAAACGTTCAATAGTATCTGCCTCCACAAGTTCAGGTTCCTGAGTGTCTGGATTCACAAGACGGCAATAATAACCATGTGAAATACTATGCTCAATACGGAGATTAGATTCGGGCAGAACGTCACATACAGCACGATAAAGCAACATACACAGAGAACGTACTACTGTGCGGCGTCCCACTGCACTGGTAGCATCGAGATACTCCACTTGCTTTGGCATGAATATTGGAAAACCGAGATCCTCAGAGCGATTGTTTACAATTGCACATACTGGAGTAAAATGACTGTCTTCAAATAGTCTTGAGGCCACTTCAAGCAATGTTTCGCCCCCCTGCACATCAATATAGGACGATGTGTTGCGGCAGTATATCTTGATTGTAGGTTTCATGGAAATGTATTATATTGATTACGATACCATGACAGGCCACAGTATCACGAGAAGACCGTAAAGTCCGGCTCCTCAAAATTAATAAATTCTGTCCGATTTCAGTATCAGTCGACACGGATTTTCTGACTGAAATCACCGTGATTGTCTTCACTGAGGACCATACGAACTGCCTCAGCAGGAGTAGAGGCTATTTGCCAGAGTTCACGATGATCAGGATGCATGAAGTGCTGTTCTACACTACGTTCAAGCATAGCGGCCAAAGGAGCATAGTAACCGGCTGTGTTGAGTATGACAATCTGACCGCGATAAAGATTGAGCTGACGCCACGTTATAGCTTCCAACAGCTCTTCAAGAGTACCCACACCTCCCGGTAAGGCTATGACACCTGTGGCTATGGAAAGCATACGCTTCTTACGCGTGTGAATATCCGGAGTGATGATTTTTTCACTCAGACCGGCATGACCCCAGCCACGATGTTCCATAAATTCGGGTAACACACCTATAGTGTGACCGCCGCTTTCTGAGGCACCGTCAATGACGGCCGCCATAAGGCCACTACGACCGCCACCGCATGCTACAGCGACACCCGCCTCAGCCAAAAGGCGTCCCGTTTCAAAAGCGGCTTCTTTATAGCATTTTTCTATATCCGGTGACGAGGCCCCGTATATTGTAACTATTTTTCTATGCTGCATTTTCAGATTGTATTACAACCGCGCTTCGGTCTGGTATGATGTATGGGCAAATTTAATCATTTTTCACGCTACAAGTGGCAAGAAAGTACTAAAATTTCGTTATTTTCGTAGTCTAATAGGCCAAAGAACTTAATTTTTCGGTCTTTCGGTACCTTTATTTTGACATTCATGAGTATTACCACAGTCTCAATTGTGACCTATCATACCGACAGGCAGGAACTACTTGCCTGTCTTGATTCGCTTCGATGCGATGAGGTAAAACGTATCTATATAGTTGACAACGGAGGTGAACGCCGTCTACAGAATTGTGTCGCCAATATACCAAGAACAGAATATATACCACTCCGTAATCCGGGCTATGGTGCCGGGCATAATACAGCCATACGTCGTGCTCTGGCCATTAATGCCGATTACCATCTGGTACTGAATAGCGATGTGCGTTTTGAACCAGATGTTTTACCACGACTCATAGAGGTTATGAATACACGTCATAAGGTGGGTCAGTTACAACCTCGGCTTGTCTACCCCAACGGAAAACGACAACCCGCAGTGCGTATGCTACCGACACCGTTAGATGTCTTCGGACGGCGATTTCTTCCAAACTTCATGTTTGCGAAACGTAACAACCGTTATACTCTGCAACATCTTGACCCCGATGTAGAACATAACATACCTTACCATCAGGGTAGCTTTATGCTATTACGTACCGATGCTCTGCGCTGCGTAGGTCTCTTTGACGAACGTTTTTTCATGTATCCTGAAGACATAGACCTCACACGCCGCATACACCGTTACTACGAGACCCTCTACTATCCAGCTGAAACTGTGATACACGCTCACCGCGCCGGTTCTTACCATAACAAAAAGCTGCTCGCAATACACACTTGGAACATGATACGCTACTTCAATAAGTGGGGTTGGTGGTATGACCCTGAACGTCGTCGTTTCAACGCACCTCTACGTCCCTGATTATGTTCCTCACTAAAAATAGTTAAGGCGTCTGTCCTCACGGATTGACGCCTCTGTGTTTTCCATAATACTTTCTAACTAACCTAACATCATGAAACGAAGAAAACTGTTGACTGTTCTATCAATCTGTTTTCTGTCTTTATAACATCATGCACGAGTAAAAAGTTCTGAAGACGAATTAAAATTTTCTTCTTATCTTATAGGAATGGGAACTAGGCTCGCTTTGCTCGCTGGCAACGTCACACTAGTCTGCACAGGGACAATAAAGTGCAGAATAGACCGGTTATCGTGGGAATGGGAACGACACAGAACTGGGCTCGCTTTGCTCGCTGGAACATCGCACGTATTGGAACACAGAACGGCACAGGAACTGAAACACAGAACTGCACAGAACTTAAAAGTCAACTTCTGTAAGGAATAGGCAATACGGTTAACCAAAGTCAACTATATTCATCTACAAGACTTAAAAACACAGTCTACCAAAATCAAACTACCACAATACCTACACCACTGCAATAAATTCAAAATCTGTGTTGTTCTGTGTTTCAGTTCCCGTGCCGTTCTGTGTCCCCGGTGCGACGTTTCAGCGAGCAAAGCGAGCCCAGTTCTGTGTCGTTCCCATTCCCACGCCACCGGGGATAGTCATGAGAGACATTGAAATCAGAAGTAGAGGGAGCGAAGGCGTCAATCTTTCAGAGAATTGTTGTAGCTTTGCAGAAAATTGTATGTGAAGCTATGAGAAGATACGCTCTGTTGCTGATTCCGTTGTTCTATTGTGTCCTGTGGTGTGTCTCCTCAGGCTGTAATCGTACTGTCCGTCATGATAGCCGCCTGACGGAGATAGAAAGGCTCAGCGAGCAGTATTCTGATTCGGCGACAGCCGCTGCCGTACACAATTTGGGTCTTATTAACCGTCAGGCACTGAACGAATCTGACCAACGTTATTATGATTTCCTACAGGTCAAGACAGCCGACAAAGCCTATATCACCCATACCTCCGACAGCCTTATTCTTAGTGTCATAGATTATGCTGCCTCGCACCGCCGTGACCTCAATTATCCGGAGGTACTGTATTACGGTGGCCGTGTCTACAGCGACATAGGCGATTACCCTACAGCCCTACGCTACTTCCAGCAAGCCCTTGATGAAATGCCAGAAAGTAAAGATACAGAAAGTCTGGTTTTACGTAGACGTATGCTTAGTCAGACC
>CAYNUE010000158.1:0-5392 GCA_964400325.1 uncultured Sangeribacter sp.
GGCGTAGCCGTGCGCAGCTTGTGGGATAAAATAACAAAACCGAAATTAGCTCCGTAGGAGCGACCGAAAACATCTACGACCGCTACGCGGCCGCCAAAATGAGGTTCGCTCCGAAACCACAAGCTGCGCACGGCTACGCCGCACTTGCATGTGGCTACAATCTCACGCGGCTACGCTGCATATCCCCATCTCTCCCCCTCCCCGTCCTCTGCGACTCTGCGTGAAAATCACTAATATCCAACCATGTGCAGCGCGAATCAAAAAAAGGCGGTGCTTCTCGCGAAGCTCCGCCTTCTACCAAATTGAAAATTATTATATAATTATTTAATTATTTGATTGCGATTTTCTTTACTGTCGAGCCCTGTCTTACGATATAGATGCCCTTCACAAGACCGTCAACGCTGTCGCCGACCTTGACACCGTTCAGATTATAGACTTCGTAATCTGCCTGACTGTCAATCTCGTTGATACCCGTCGTATCGTCGTTATTGTCGCCCTTGTTATCATCATCGTCGTCATCATCATCGCCCGTACCGGGAACAGTTACTTCACCCGTGTTGCTGACAGTGATTTCGATTTTCTGAACGTCGGCATAGAGAGTCTCGCCGATTATCTGACAGGTCTCCACAGCGCGCGAACCTACTTTGCTCCCGCGAAGTGTTACTATGCCGTCTGCATCGACTGTAGCGATGTCGGGATTGGTCGTACGCCAGAACAAATACTTCAGAGAAGTGTTCTCAGGCGTAAACTTAGGTGTCACCTTAAATGTTTCTCCCGGTTTTCCTGTGAACGATACGTTCTCACATTCCACCTTCTCAGGCACGATAAGCGCGTAGCTGTCAAAGCGATCCCAGCAGGTAAAGGCGTCATAGTATGCGTTCATTACCGAATGGTCGCCGGGATCCTGAAGCCAGAGCTTGCCGGTGTAGCTGCTGAATGTGGTGTTGGGTGCTGTTGGCGGTACCTGAGCCGTGATGCTGACTGTCTTTGCGGGAGCATCCTTGAAGGCGTTTGCCCCGATGGTCTTGACGCTATGCCCCATAATGATTGATTCGAGTTTGGAATTGCCTGCGAAAGCCGATTCGCCGATGGTCTCAACCGACGGCGGCACGATCACCTCGGTCAGGGCGGTGTATCCGCTGAAAGCCTCGTCGCCGATAGTCACAAGGCTGCTGCCGAGCGTAAGATCCGAAATATAATTGCAACCCTTGAACTCAGCTTCATTGATTTCAGTCATCATATTGCCGATGATCAGTTTCTTAATTGATGTATTGCCGCGGAAATAGCCTTTGTTAAAGGGACGGCCTACGAAAAGTTTTTTGATATAAGTATTGGTGAAAACATTTTCACCAAACGCGATTGCCTTTTCGCTGTCTATGAGCGCTACTGAATCCAAATTAATGCATTTATAGAACGCTGCGTTGCCGATACTTTCAACCGAAGCGGGAATTCCGATTTCAGTCAGACTCTTACAACCGGCGAACGCAAATTCTTTGATTGTGTTTACCGATTCAGGGATGCGCACGGTCGGCAGAGCGGCGCAGTTGTACAGAGCATAGTCACCGATAGTTTTAATCGACTTTGGCATCGTAATTTCTGTAATAGCATCGCAGCCTGCAAAAGTATAATTCAGCTGCTCGATCGTCTCGGGGATCACAACGTCGGTCATTTCCTCGCCTGCGATATAGAGATGGTGAGCATTGTAGAGGGGATTGGCTGCGATATTGGCAAACTCAGTCTTGCACAGAGCCTCTACACTTGCAAACTCGGCATATTTCATGGCGCTGCAGCCGCTGAACGCATCTTTTCCGATAGTCGTGAGTCCTTCCGGAATAGTTATGGAGCTTAATTTGCTGCAGTTGCTGAAAGCAAGATCTTTGATTTCAGTTACAGTGGCGGGAATGTTAATTCCGGTAAGAGCTGAACAACCGTTGAAAGCGCTTTCGCCTATGGCGCTGAGTATCGAACGAGAGTTTAATTTTACAGTGCGGAGCTTTGTGCAGCCTTTGAAAGCATTCGGCCCGATTGCAGTGACGTAGTAACGCACGGGGTTGTCGGGATCGCTTTCGTCAGTGAAGCGTTCGGGGATATTCGCTTCTGTCATATTGCTATAATTGCCGGGGACCAAGATTGCGTCATGAGCTTCGTTCTCGATAAGGCGGTATTTGAACACATCGTCTGAGTACAGTTTCGTAGCAGTGCCGTCAAAGGTAATATTATCAAACTTACTCCAGTCTGTAGCGAGATAGTCGAGGATTGTGCTGTCAGGGATATCAAGAGTTGCGTTGCTATAAGTTTCATTAGAGAACGCGTATGAGCCAAGCGAAGCCGGCTTTCTTCCAAGGGCTTTAACCGAAGTCAGGCTGCTGCAGCCGTAGAAAGCAGCGTAGCCGATAGTCTGTACTGAGTTGGGAATAATGACCGAAGTTAGACCGCTACACAAGTAGAAAGCATATTCTGGGAGAGTTGTAACCTGATCGCCGAGTGTTATAGTCTTAATCCCGGTCGATATTGTCGCATTTTTTTTTGCATATGTCCAGCTACGACCCATATAGAGGGTCTCGATAGGATCATTCTCTAACGCCTCTTCGTCAAATGCAAGAGTTGTTTCTCCGTCAGCTACAGTAAACGAAGTCAGACCGCTGCAATCGGAGAAAGCAGCGTAGCCAATAGTCGTGACAGAGTTGGGGATTACGACCGAAGTCAGGCCGCTGCAGACCCAGAAAGCCGAGTTGCCAATAGTCTCGACTGAGTTGCCGATTTCAACCGAAGTCAGACCGGAGCACCAAGAGAAAGCACCGTCGCCAATAGTCTTAACTGAGTTGGGGATTTCGACCGAAGTCAAGCCCCTGCAAACGGAGAAAGCAGCGTAGCCAATAGTCTGGACTGAGTTGGGAATTTCAACTGAAGTCAGGCCGCTGCAGCCGTTGAAAGCCAATCTACTGATAGTCTCGACAGAGTTACCGATTACAACCGAAGTCAGGCCGCTGCAGCCCTCGAAAGCATAATCAGGTATAGTGGTTACCTGATCGCCAAGTGTTACAGTCTTAATACCGGTCGATATAGCCTTATCTTTTTTTGCATATGTCCAGCTACGACCCATATAGAGGGTCTCGATAGGATCATTCTCTAACGCCTCTTCTCCAAAGGCAAGAGTTGTTTCGCCGTCTGCTACGGTTAATGCAGTCAGGGCGGAGCAGCCGGAGAAAGCCGAGGTGCCGATAGTCTGGACTGAATTAGGAATTTCAACTGAAGAGAGTGCGGTGCAGTTATAGAATGCCCTGGAACCGATAGTCTCTACTGAGTTGCCTAATTCTACCGAAGTCAGGCCGCTGCAGCCCTCGAAAGCATAGCCGGGTATCGCGGTCACCTGATCGCCGAGTGTTACCTTTTTTAGACCAGTCGATATTGCAGCATAACTGCCATATGTCCAGCTGCGACCCATATAGAGTGTCTCGATTGGAGTATTATATAATGCAGCTCTATCAAATGCAAGAGTTGTTTCTCCGTCAGCTACAGTAAACGAGGTCAGACCGCTGCAGTCGTTGAAAGCTGAGATGCCGATAGTCTGGACTGAGTTGGGTATTACGACCGAAGTCAGGCCGCTGCAGTCGCGGAAAGCATTCTCGCCGATACTTTCAACTAAGTTAGGAATTTCAACTGAAGTCAGGCCGCTGCAGAATTTAAAAACGTTGTCGCTGATAGTCTTGACTGAGGATGGAATTACAAAATCGCCCTCTAAATCGTAAGGCGCAAAGTAGATTACTGATTTATCGGCACTATAGACAAAGCCATTTTCAATTATTGCATCTTCGGCAGGATAGCAACAGGGATTCCCATAATACTGATAACCATATGTCATTTTGTTATAAAATGGGTTACTTACAGTAGAGGGATATGCCATCTTTTCAAGACTTCTGCAACTCTCAAACGCCTCTTCTCCAATATACTGAACTAAGTTTGGAATCATGATAGATCTAAGGTTTTCGCAACTTCTAAACGCTTCCTTTTCAATTCTTTTTAAAGATTCGGGTAATGATACATAAACCAATTTTTTGCAACTGGAAAACGCATGATCTCCTATTGAATTAATAGATTTACCGAATTCGATAGCACTCAGATTATAACAACCTTGAAAGGCCGCATCGCCGATAGTTTCTACATTATCTGGAATAGTAATAGAGCTAAGTTGCTCACAATTGCGAAAGGCCTCATTCTCAATAGCGGTAACGGTAGAGGGAATTTGAACAGAAGTTAATTCTGAAAGATTACTGAACGATGCAAAACTTATAGTAGTTAGCGTGTACTCAATATCGCCGTCTTTGGGATAAGGGGGCAGAATAAGATCTCCAGTTACATTATTCCCAGAAATAAGATGACTACCGGAACTACTCCAATAACCTTTTGTTGTACCTCTCTTTGTTTCACACGTCCTACCCTCTTCATCAATGACGGTGTAAGTGATGGTCTGGCCTTCGTACTCATAAGTGAAGTCTCGGGCGAACGCCGGAAGGGCGATAAGGACTCCCAAAAGCAGAAATAGAAGTTTTTTCATTTGTTAATTAGGTTTTAATGTTTATGAATTGTTATTGATTGTTATTACTTTCGAGTTTTGAAGCAACATATTTTGCAATGACCTTTTTGTAAACGCATAAGAAATTTTCAGCGTGAAATGAACCGAGTTCAGCAATAGGCTGAGGGAGAGAAGATAACTCAATCATTTTACCTCTTGGCTTATTTCTTACAATTTTTAGATTTTGATATATTTTACCCAACTCCTTTACTCCGGTTTTTACGCCGGCATGCAGATAGACCCCATCAGGCATAATGCCTCGATTATAACAATAGCGTTGCGTAAAATCATATTGGGCAAGAATGCCAAACTCATCAATTCCTTTTGTTACCTCGATTACCCTGTCATATATATTTGCAAAATTGTTGAGTTTATCTAAATTGGCATTAGTTAGAGAATTATATGCACGTTTTACTGTAAGATGTGGCATTATATATTGATGGGAGTTCTTACAAAATTTTACATTTTCAGGAACTTCCGGTGCCTCAAGTTTATTGGCTGCGCCACAAATAAAGTCAGTAAATGTAGACAAAGTTTGAATCCAATCGTCAGTGTCTTTAAGATAAACCTCCCTATAATCGGCGACCATAGCTTCAATACTGTCGCTAAATTCCGGTTCTTCATCCCAAGATTTTGGCTTAAGTTTTGGAATGACACAATTTGAGGCGGAACATTTTTTCATTTCTCGTTTCGGTGCCTCGGTCGTCCTCTCGTCGGCGGTTGGGGGTGGGATAAAAATGAAAAAGCGTAGGAGTCTGTATCTGTTGCCGTCCTACACTTCGAGGCTTCTCGCATTGCCCATCAATAGTCGGACGGCAA
>CAYNUE010000159.1:0-5343 GCA_964400325.1 uncultured Sangeribacter sp.
GGAGACTCGGGTTCGAGTCCCGGATCGGCTACTAAGGACTATCATCACACTATGATAGTCCTTTTTTATTTTAGCTAATTCAAGAAGATATAATATTTTTGAAAAAATATCTGTCTCGGGGGTAATGATTTCTGTCGGTCAACTGTCTTTTAAGTAAACGACATCAGAATGTACTATTCCACGACAGAGTTTGAAATTCTCTACACACGCTGCTTCCCGCCCTCGATGAGATTGGCGATGAGCCTGCTTCATGAAGAAGAGGAGGCACGAGATGTAGTACATGAGGTGTTTCTCAGACTTTGGGAGTCGAATGTACGAGTTGATAATCCGCCTGCATTTATCCTACGTTCAGTGCGCAATGCGTGTATAAATCGAATCAATATGCTTGACACTCGCGAAAAGATTCGTATGCGACTGACGTTTGAGGCACCGCCCGAGGATTACGATTTCGAGCAACGTAATGATGAAGTTGCAGCCGCTATAAAACAATTGCTGACATCGCGTGAGCAACAGGTGGTAGACAATGTCTATACACATGGTAGGAGTTATAAAGAAACAGCTGAAAAACTCGGTGTCACGGTATCAGCAGTAAATAAGAATATTGTCGCGGCCTTGAAAAAATTAAGGACATATTTCAAAACCGGTAAATCATGACAGAAGAACAGAAAGAATTTCTGATAGCCAAGATGCTTAATGCGCCTTCCTCTTTGTCAGACGAGGAACTGGATTTGCTGGCAAATGATGAGGAATTGAGAGATATATACGAAATGTCTTCAGCCGTTAGCAGTGCCTGTAGGCGCCCACTGAATATAGATGTAGAAGAGGAATGGAAGCGTTTCCAGCCTTATATCAAGCCTAAACCGGCACCAATGCGATTGATTATAAAAGTTGCAGCTATCTTTTTGGGTGTTATACTTGCTTTGGCCATTGTGGTTAAAATACTCGATAAGTCGCTCACGAAAGAACCTCAGCCGGTTATTGTTAAGTCGGAACAATCTGTAGTACCCGAACAAGTTGCTGTAGTCAGAGAACCGACGCATGATTCATCAGTGGAACCAGAAGTTACCTCGCCTATGACAGTTAAGAAAAAACAGGTCAATAAGCGGAAACAAAAAGCCAAGAGAGCTGCTGTGACTGAAAGTGTCGAGACAGAGGAAGTGATGCCGCCACAAGATGTAAATGTTGATGAATTTCTCCGCATACAGCAGGCCAGAATAGATAACGATTTAGCCTTACAGACGGCCAAAATTATTGAGGAGGAATATGATAAGACTTATCTTCTATTTGCTATTATAAGCAGTAAAGATGAGGTGACGAGTAATACAATCAGAAGATTAACAGCACAATAACATTATGAAAACATTGATATATAAGCTACTAAGCTTCTTATTCGCCCTCGTGTCAGTGGTGGCGACAGCACAAACCAACATTCAGTCAGCTTTCGATGCTATAATCAAATGTCGTGAAGCTCAGATAACAGAAAGTCATAACCTTGATAGGAATCCCACTACCAATACTAAGCTTGGGCAATGTGATATATATAGATTTGTGTTGCCTGCCAGTAAATTCAATCTTATTAAGAAGGTGATTTCTGCTTTTGAAGCTGACAGTCAGTTGGCCTATAGTTTTAATTGTGGCACAACTATGTCTACAGACTCTCAAATACACTTAGCCGTAGGTGACGGGCAAGGTAATGGCATATATATCAACGAACCTGGTTGTGAATACATGTACGCCTTGTTTCTGGCCCCACAGGCTGAAGACCCTGAGGGTAAATTTCGTTATGCCTACGCAATGAGTTATAAAAAAGTAGGAGATACTCTGGAAGGTAAACTTGTTATTACCTATTCTACGACATTGGCCTACAGACAAAAAATAGGTCAGGAGCAAAACTTCCAGATATTACGTAATTTCCAGCCATTGTCGCAACCTTTGGATAACTTCTCGCAGACGTGGTTTGATATGATGATATCCTGTTTGCAAGGTATAGAAAATGTATCTGCCCGTACACAAGTTTCTCTTGCTACTAAAGCATATAATCTTGTCAAAGACATTAAGGACTTTCCGGATGCGACAAAGCAAGATAAGGTAGCCATAAGGGAAATTATTGAGGATATGGTGTCAAATAAAGAATATAAATCCAACACCATGCTGATTAAAATTCTTAATCAATGTTTGATTGGATTAAAGTAAAAAGAAATTAGTATTCAGCTTTTTAACTCACTAATTTAAGCTATAGGATTTGCCTGTGCTTTACGATAAGCAGTTCTCAAAAAATTGAGAACTGCTTATTTCGTTATCTTATCTCTGCTTATTCAATAATCTATACTGTAAAGGTAAGACCGTCGTAAAGTGGACGGACGTTAGGTGGGAGACGTTGTTCGAGTTCGGCATGTGTGCCAGCGTTATGGCAGAAGTGCGTGAGATAGGCGCGTTCAGGGTGTATACTCTCTATGATGGCTAATGCCTCGTCGATTGTAAGATGTGCAAAGTGTTCTGGTCTCCAGCGAAGTGCATTGATAATCAATACGCGGATACCTTCGAGTTTGTCTAATTGGTCTTCGTCAATGGTCTTTACATCAGTAAGATAAGCGAAATCTCCTATACGGTAACCGTAAATTGGAAGTTTGCCGTGATGTACTTCGATAGGTATGATTTTCAGTCCGTGTATGAAGAAGGGCTGGTCATCGATGATTTCAAGTTGCAGATGAGGTACACCGGGATAGGGTACAGGACGGAAACAGTAATCAAGACGGCGGTGTAAATCATCATTGACATCGCTGCGTACATATATTGGCAGCTCGGTCTTATTGCCCAATAAAGGACGTAAGTCATCAAGACCACCTACATGGTCGTAATGACTGTGAGTGATAAGAATGGCATCGAGATGATGAATATCATGAGTCAAGGCTTGCTGCCGGAAGTCGGGTGAAGCATCAATGAGTATATTCATATCGTGAGTCTGTACAAGTATCGAGGCACGCAGACGTTTGTCGTGTGGGTCATCAGAAGTACATACGTGGCAGAGACACCCTATTTCGGGTACTCCTTTTGAAGTGCCACTGCCCAATACGGTGACACGTATATCAGTGTCAATGTAGTTGACTTCGCGAGTTAGAGGTATGCCAAATGTGCTACGTACCCTACGGTAAATCAAGTCAGCTAACTGTGCCACGTCATCGGCGGTGGCTGTAGCGTCATTAGCTATAACCAAAGGTTGATGAGGATAAACGTAAGCACCACCTACACGTTCGCCTTTCAGACCGGCATGGTCGATGAGCCAGGCAGCCGAAAGTTTGATTTGACCATCAGGAGTGTCGTAATAAGGCATTTCGGGAAAGAATGGCTCTACTTCTTCCTTAAAGAAATAAGGGTGTACAGTAGGATTTTTAAAGAAACTGCCGGCACTTCCCACAAGAGCTGGATTGGGGAGTTTGCTATTGCGCAGACGTATCACTTCGTCAGCTACTTCGCGTGGGGTAGGATAATGACCAAGACGTTCAGGCAACGAAGCAAGGGCAGTATATGACAGGTTGGCAGCCCGATTTGAACGTTGCAGACGGAAAGCTACTCTCAATACAAAATAACGTCCCTTCCATTCACCTTTGAAACGACTCCAGCGATAACCGAATCCACATTCTTCAGCTTTTTTGAGTACAGTAGTACGGGTTATGACATCGAAACATTCAACTGACCAGATTATATCTTTTGCCTCAACGCCGTATGCACCAACATTCTGCACAGGCGCAGCTCCAACTTCACCGGGGATACCAGCCAGATTTTCTACACCAGTCAGATTGTGTTCAAGGCACCAGTCTACAAACTCTGTCCACGGCATTCCACCATCGGCTATGACATAGAGGGTATCATTATCTTTTTCGTACATCTTTATCTCACGCATAGCTGAATGAAGCACAAGGCCATCGAAATCGTGCATAAAAAGAAGATTACTGCCTCCGCCAATATGTAGCACTTCGTTGTCATAGAATTCTGGCTGGCGCGATATATAGGTTAGTTCACGCAGACTGGAATATTCTGCATACAGGCGTGCTTTGGCCGGAATATGAAAAGTGGTAAGCGGTGCGAGTGGCACATCGTGTTGGAATGAGAACATTGGAAGTAGGGAGTGGATATTGGTTATTGGATAATGTTTGAAAATAAGAGGGGAATAGGGGCTTAATGTCGGAAATCAACAAGGAGGCCATCAGCGAAACGCAATATCGAACCGTCATTGTAACGCCAGATATCAAGAGTTTGACTATAGTCATGGCCTGACATTACTTCATCAGGATTGCCAAGTGATAATTTTGCCTCCTCTTTGGTCATGCCGTTTTCGAGAGTACTCCTCTGTATGAGTTGCCATACATGATCGGTAATTTTTGGATAACGTAGTTTGGGGTCCGTAAGGAAAAAAAGGTCGGAAAAAGAACGGCTATCACCCGAAGAGGTTCCGAAATTAAGAAACATGAAAGCATTGTGTCCATTCTCGTCAATGAATTGTACTCGGGCCGGGAAAGCTGGCGAACCCGGAAGTACGGCCGTCACTGTGACAGGTGCAAATTTGCGTCCTTCGTAACGTTGGCCATCAGCATCATTCCACACGGGAGTGCGGGTCCAGAGAGTACGGCCATTTATTAGATTGGCAGTAGTTGTCAGCATGTCTAAATCGGTCATCATGGGTAGACGGTCGCTCATGAAATGTTGCAATGCATCATCATACTCACGTCCAGTATCAAAAACCATATTTTGGTCACCATGGCTAAACACTATCAAGGCTTTGCGTGTGCCGTCGGGAGCGGGAGCACCTGTCACGCCTTCAAATTTGAGTTCGGCGCCTTCAAGGTCAGTAGCACTGACAGCTCCGCCTTCAGGGGTGTGAAGAAGCATACCTACACGGTTAGAAACTACGAAAAATGCTTTGCCGGGCTTCCAGTTGCCAAGTGGTTCGGGAACTACGGCATTCATGAGCAGTTCTTCATCCGAAGGTTGTAGAACCTTCTTGTCCGCTTTTGAAAGAGCAATTTTCTTGGTGCTTTCAATACCAGTGAAGCAGCTTCCTAAAGTGAGTAGAGGTATAAGCATGAATAGCTTAAAGACTTGTTTTACAAAGTTTAAACTTGTCATACGTATGGCCATACGGATTGAGTGATAAAATTTCATAGCACAAAATTAGTCAAAAATATAGATTTTTTTGATAAAAAATTTGGTTGATTCAAACATAATATCTAACTTTGCACTCGCAAAAGAGAAATAACCATAAGGTCTAACAAAAGGCGGGATAGCTCAGTCGGTTAGAGCGTCGGATTCATAACCCGGAGGTCTCGAGTTCAATTCTCGATCCCG
>CAYNUE010000160.1:0-5105 GCA_964400325.1 uncultured Sangeribacter sp.
ACTGGCGCAGCAACGACCGTGCCGATCTTGACCTCTACGACAAGGAAGGCGACCATATCTATTACGACATTACCCATATCCGCCTCAAACACGATAAGCATAACGACACATTAGAAAAGTAATGAAGTAAAAGTATATTATAGCTTCATTATTAAAGCGGACTATCGACATCATTATCTAACTTGCGGAAGGCTAAAGCCACGTGGGGTTGCTGTAAGCTTTCATGAGTTAGATAATGATGTCGATAGTCCGCTTTGTTTTTATTGCTTAACCTCAGTCCTTTGATTCAAAGGTGTATAAAGCTCGTTATTTCTTTAGGAATCAGAAGTCGAAGAGAAGGGTGGCGGAGATATTCCAGCCGTTGGGGTGAAGAGAGGCGTTGGGGTAGAGTGGGGAGGAGGCGATGCTGTTGCTGAGGGCAAAGCGGTAGCCGGCGGTGAGTTGGATGAAGTTGATGATGTCAAAGCCGACGCCTACGTCCCAACCGTATTGTGAGCGATGTGTGCGTAGGGGAGTAGCGTTGTTGTGGTCAAGCCGTAGAGAGAGGGTAGGACCGGTGTAAATCATGGGACCCATGAGACGACTGACACTGGGAAGCCAGAATTTGTATTTGAGGTGCAAAGGGATGTCAATGAAGTTACGGCCGAAGCTGACAGGTTTGGCATCGTCAACTTGCAGGCGTGTATTATGACGAGCATAGAGAATGGCGATGTCGGGTGCAAAGCCGCATTTAGGAAACTGGTATTCCAATACGAGTCCGCCGGTAAACCCGGAGCGATTACTCAGAGACCATGTTTCGGCATTTTCGAGTCGGGCAGCTGCTATATCACCACCAAAACGAAAACCATAACGCAGCTGTGCAGGCATGGTGAGTACAGTTGTCGTCAACATGACGCACATCAGTATAAAGCGTATCATCATATTTGTTTTCACCTATTATTATCTTGAAGTAAATTACTATGTACTGAAATTCCTTTAGACAGTGTGTCTATGGTTGAATTCTCTCACTTTACAAATGTAGACAAAAACCGCGAGATTTCTACAGCAGTCAGATAATTATTTTTCTTAAGCTCACGGTTCTTCCATTAGGAATTCTTATCTGTGGGTGTGGGAACGACACAGAACTGGGCTCGCTTTGCTCGCTGGAACGTCGCACCTATTTTGCTATTGGGGTTATTGAAAAATTTTTTCTAAATTTGCAATATAATCATAATCACTAACATCGTATGAGCGAGCGAATTTTCAGTGCTACTGATACTACACGCAGATGTGTAGAGGCAGTGGCAGGAGCTATGGAGATGCATGTAGCGGAAGAGGTTAATCTTGCCGACAGGAATGCACAGGTGCCTGAATTGGATGGGGAGGATGTGGTCATAGTTGCTGTACCTGTTTATGGCGGCAGAATCCCGGCCTTGGCAGCTGATAAACTTAAGAGGATAAATGGCAATGGAGCCAAAACGATAGCTATGGTGGTGTATGGCAACCGCGATTATGATGATGCTTTGCTCGAACTTACGGATATTTTGAAGGATAGGGGTTTCAAGGTGTTTGCAGCCGCAGCCTTTATCGGTCAACATTCAATTTTTCCGAAAGTGGGTACTTCGCGTCCTGACAAAACGGATTTGGAGAAGCTCGCCGAATTTGGTAGACAGTGTAAGGCTGTGTTGACGTCAGGGAAATATAACGCTTCGCTGCCGATAAAAGGAAAGCGTCCTTATAAGGAGTACGGTGGTGTGCCAGTACATCCCACTGGTAAGCAAGCAGACTGTCACAAGTGTGGAGTGTGCGTTGAGAAATGTCCGGTAGAAGCCATACCTACAGATGCACCCTGGGATACAGATGCACAGAAATGTATATCCTGCGGACGTTGTATAGCTGTCTGTTCGTTTGGCAACCGAGGATATAGCGGAATCAAATATGGTCTGATAGGTAAAGTGTTTGTAGCTGGTTTCTCACGCAGGAAAGAACCTGAAACTTTTATATGAATCATTTTGAGCTTTCATAGAGCAGCTGATAGACTTATCAATTAAGTAGTTAAGTATATACTAAGCTATCAGGAGAGTAGCAAGTAAGGATTTAAAAATAAAATTATGGTTGCTAAGTCAACCATTTTAAGGTTTAGTGTGTTTAATAGATACTATGAAGAACGACAAGAAACTCTACGGTATGCCCAACACGGGCTGTATGGTCGGAACAGCTTATCAGACTCTTCTGAGCAGACTTTCCGAAGCTCTTTCCGCTCATGGCCTTGATTTGACAACGCCGGAATACATGGTGCTACGTGCGCTTTATACGTGTGAAGGTATGCAGCAATGCGACTTAGCGGCAATGATAGGTAAAGACAAAGGAGCTATCTGCCGGTGTGTAGCTGCAATGGCGAAGAAAGGTCTGGTACGTACTGAATCTGTAAGCCATAAATGTCTTAGAGTTTATGTTGCTCCCAAGGGACGTGAGATAGAACCGAAAGTCATGGCCGTAGCCAAGGCTAGACATGAGGCACTTGCCTCGCTGCTCACTCCCGAAGAAATGACAACGTTCGACACAGTACTCGAAAAGATAATAAACAACGAAAAATAAAATAACTAAGAAAGGTTAATATTATGATGACACTCACAATTTGGAGCGACTTTGCATGTCCTTACTGCTATATCGGTGAAACACGTCTACAGCGTGCAATTGAAGAACTCGGCCTTAAAGATGAGGTTAATGTTGATTTCCGCGCTTTTGAGCTTGACCCTACTGCTCCGAAGGAAGTGACTACCACGACACCCGAACGCTTCGCAATGAAGTATCGTCTTTCGCTGGAAGATGCCAAGAAGCAGATTCAGCAGATTTCCGATCTTGGTAAGGAACTCGGCATTGATTTCCGTTACGCTACCACACAGTACTCCAATACTCGCGATGCTCACCGTCTGATGAAGCTTGCCGAGGCTAAGTATGACCGTGATACGGTAGGTCGTCTTAACGAAGCTCTGTTTGCCGCTTACTTTACTGAGAACCTTGTGCTTTCTGACCATAAAGTACTTCTTGACAAGGCTGTATCAGTAGGTATGGACGAAAAAGAAGTGAAAGAAGTGTTGGAGTCAGACAAGTATGACGATGAGGTACGTTTCGATGAACGTGAAGCTGCCATGCGTGGTGTACACGGAGTGCCATTCATTGTATTTAACGGTGATTTCGCTGTTCCTGGCGCCATGACAATCGACGGATTTAAGTCAGCTTTGGAACGTACAGTCAAAAGACAACAGAAAGCAAACGAAGAGAATGCTTCAGAGCGTCCGCACGCATGTGGACCAGAGGGTTGCGAACTGTTATAATTAACTTCTGAGAAGGAGGAGTCATGATCAGAGAACTTCAGGTACAGGGCGTATTTGCCGAAAACTGTTACTTCTATATAGATGCTCATACTAAGGCTGGTTTCCTTATTGACCCAGGGGCACAGGCAGGTATAATATATGATACGATTGTACGTAATGGGTGGCATATAGAGAAGATTCTGCTGACTCACGGTCATTTTGACCATCTGGGAGCAGCCGAACTTCTGCGCGAGAAACTTGTGGCACCGATATACATATATCCCTCCGACGCAAGGTATCTCACCGATACCTATCTCAATCTGAGCGGCAATTACCGACAGCCGATAACAGTGCCTCACTATGAGGAACTGTACGATGGCGAGATAATCCGTCTTAAAGCCAATTCCGGTTTCTATCTTAAGGTGATACATACACCGGGCCATACACCTGGCTCAGTCACCTATTATTCACCTGAAGAAAGAGCAGCTTTTGTTGGAGATACGCTTTATCAGCATGGTCCTGGTCTGACAGATTTCCCAGGCGGTAACCGCCGTGAACTGGAGGAATCCATTGTCAACAAGATTCTGACTTTGCCGGACGATACGGTGCTTCTCTCCGGCCATTCTTCTCCGATTACCGTAGCGGAAGAGAAACGTCTATTGTTAAACTAAGACCTACCATAGAAGTATGGAAACAGAAATAATGTTCTCACCCTATACGCTAAATGGGAAGAGAGTAAAAAACAGGATTATCCGTAGTGCTACCAATGACCATCTGGGTAATGCCGACGGTACGGTAAGTGATGCCGAAATCGAGATGTATGATATACTCGCCCGCAATGAAGTGGGTACAATCATAACAGGGCATTTAAGTGTCAGTCCTGATCTTGCCTATCGTGCCGATGAAATGCAGCTCTGCATAGGTGATGACACCTATATAGAAGGCTTGAAGCGTATTCCAAGCTGTATTCATAATTACGATGCTTTGGCAATAGCACAGATTTCTTTGGCTGGACCGAGAGGTTTGACTCCTTTTGATTTCAATGACCTTTCGACCAAAGAGATGGAGCAGATACGTGACTGGTTTATCAATGCCGCCGTCAGAGCTCAAAAAGCCGGTTTCGACGGAGTACAGATACATGTGGCTCACTGGTATTTACTACAGGCTGTGGTTAATGTTGATGTTAACAAGCGTGTCGATTTTTACGGAGGTTCGGACGAGAACTGTATCCGTCTGCCTAAGGAGATTGTCGAAGGTATCAGACGGGAGTGTGGACCGGATTTCATCATTATGGTGAAAATGAATGCTCACAATACTGAAGCAGCTGAAGACGATTACGGCCTGTTGGCATACTATTGCGGTACTCTTATCAAAGCCGGAGCCAATCTTATTGAGGTAAGCGGTAGAGATTTCGCTAAAAAGAGCCGTACCGACAGCCTTTACTATCTTGAAGCAGTGAAGTACCTGAAAGAACGTTTCCCTAATATGCCTCTTTCTCTGGTGGGTGGCATCTTCTCAAAAGAGACTATTGATGCAGCCCTTGAAGTGACAGATTTTGCTTCGCTCTCACGTGCGCTGCTGACACAGCCCGATTTCATAACCAAATTACGCGATGGTGAACTGGTGAAGTCATGGTGTCTGCACTGCAACAAATGCTTTGAAGTCTTCCAGACCAAATATGAACGTTGTGTGTTCGGTCCGGTGCTTCCCAAACTCGAAGAATCTTTCGGGCACTAAAAAGAACTAATTACAAAAAAACGTATTTCCAAAAGCTAATGTAATACCCCAGAATTATAGTAGTTTTGTTTA